>CAYUOL010000280.1:3015-8912 GCA_964446345.1 uncultured Iamiaceae bacterium
GACGACGAGCGGTCGCGCTACGAGATCGCCGTCGACGGCGCCATCATCGGCTTCGCCGACTTCGTCGATCAGGGTGACGTCGTCGTGTTCCCCCACACGGTCGTCGATCCCGCCCGGCGCGGCCAGGGGTTCGCGCCGCTGCTCGTGCAGGCTGCGCTCGACGACGTGCGCGCGGCGGGCCGCACCGTCGTCCCGGCGTGCTGGTACGTGCGGCAGTTCATCGAGACCCATCCGGCCTACGAGGACCTGCTCGCCGCCTGAGCACCGCGGCCCCGCCGCCCCGCGACGCCGGGTGCGTGGCCGCGCGACCGCGCGTCACGTCGGTCGTTCGGTGCGCGGCGTCGGCGCCGCCCCGTCGTCGCGCAGCCGATCGCCGATCGCGGTGGGCACGGCGAGGCGCCACCCGCCGTCGCGCAGCTGCGCGCCGCTCACGTCGAGCGTGCCGGCGTCCCGGCCCTGGCCGGTGAGCCGGAACGACCAGGTCTCCCCCTGATCGATCACGTCGAGCGCCATCACCGAGGTGCCCGGGCTCACGACGGCCACGGGCATCCACGCCCGGTCGGGCCCGCTGCGGGCCTGGATCGTCAGCTCGTACTCGGTCGGGTTGGTCACCGTCAGCTGCTCGACGCGCGCCGGCTCGCGCAGCAGCAGGGTGCACAGCGCCGCGGCGATGAGACCAGCGGCGAGGACCGCCGCGAGGTCGTGCTGGAGCAAGGACGACGGTCGCCCCCGGGTCGTCTCCGGCTTCGTGCCTGTCCTGGGGGACATGGCTCCTCCGTTCTGCAACGAGAAGGCGGGCAGCATGACGCCGCAGGCGCGCTTCTCTCGTCTCTTGGTGCTTGCCCCGCGACGACGCCGTCGAGAACGGCGTGACGGGCGGGTGTCAGGACCAGAGGTGCGGAGGATCGCGACCGCTGCTCGCGATCGGGACGAGGAGGCCGGCGGCTCGCTGCTGGTCGTCCACGCGGCGCCACAGCAGCGCGGCTGCGAGCACCACCGTGGCGACGAGGGTCGCCGGTGCGGACCAGCGGCGCCCGTCGGTGGGGTCGACGAGGTCGCGCCCTTCGAGCGCGGGCAGGCCGTTCACGAGCGCGGCGTGTCCGGCGTGCAGTCGGGAGGTTCCGCCGAAGCTCGGCTCGACGAGCCGGTGGGCGCCGATCGCGACGCCGCTCACCACGAGCAGCGTGGCGAGCACCGCGACGACCGAGCGCGCGCCGCCCCGGGGTCGGATCATGCCCGCCAGGGTACGACGTCGCGCCGGCCCGCCACCCGGTCGGTCACGGATTCCTCGTCCGCTTCGCGCCGGAGCGCCCGCCGACGGCTGCCGACGGCGGCGGGCATCTGCGGCGTCCGGGGCGGTGACCGCGGCCTCGTCCCCCTCCGTCAGAGGCGGACGGCCGCCAGGGAGGCGACCTCGCTGCGCTCGCAGTGCGTCAGGCGCACGTGCCCGAACACCCGCTCGCCCGCGAAGGCATCGATCAGCACGGCGATCGCGTTGTTGTGCTCGGACAGGTAGGGCGCATCGATCTGCGACGTGTCGCCGGTGAACACCACCTTCGTGCCCTCGCCCACCCGGGTCAGGATCGTCTTGAGGGTCGTCGGCTCGAGGTTCTGCGCCTCGTCCACGACGATGTACGTGTCGTGGAGGGAGCGGCCGCGCAGGTACGTCACGGCTTCGAGCGAGAGCTTGTCCCGATCGTGCATCTCGTCGAGCAGCATGCGGGCGTCGGCGTGCGAGCGCGTCTCGGTCAGCGCCACCAGCGCGTCGGTCACCGCCGTCATCCACGGATCGAGCTTCTCGTCGAGGCTGCCCGGCAGGAACCCCAGCTCGGCCTTGCCCACGGGCACGACCGGGCGGTACACGGCGAGCTTGTCGTAGCCCTTGGTCTCCATGACCTGCTCGAGGCCGGCGGCCAACGCCATGATCGTCTTGCCGGTGCCGGCCATGCCGTCGAGCGCGATGACCCGCACCTCGGGGTCGAGCAGCAGGTCGAGCGCGAACTGCTGCTCCTTCGATCGCGGGCGCAGGCCCCACGCCTCGAGCGGGCGGTGCAGCGGCACGAGGCGTCCCTCGAGGTGGCGGGCGAGCGCCGACTGGCTGCCGGCCCGGCACACCAGGAACTCGTTGTTGTCGAGGTCGGCCACGGCGTCGCGGTCGGTCGGCAGGACCTCGTCCACGCCGAAGCCGTCCGGGTCGGCGAACAGCTCGTCGATCAGCGCCGTCGACACCTCGACGGTGCTCCACCCGGTGGGGCGACGGTCGTCGTGGCGGCCGCGGCGACGCTGGTGCTCCATCGCCTCGAGCCCGACCTGCGCGGCCTTGATCCGCAGCGCGGCATCGTTGGTCACCACGACGACCCGGCCGTGGGAGCGCTGCTGGCCGAGCGCCGCCGCGAGGATGCGGTTGTCGGGCTTGTGCGGATCGAGCCCCTTGCCCGCGACCGCGTCGAGCATGAGCCCGTTGGTCTCGATGCGCAGGGTGCCGCCGCCGGGCAGCTGCACCGGGTGGCGGATGTCGCCGCCGTTCGCCGTGCGCAGCTCCTCGAGCGTGCGGATCACCTCCCGCGCGGCGCGGCCGACGTCGTCCATGCGCGTCTTGTGCTGGTCGAGCTCCTCCACCACGATCAGGGGGATCACGGCGTCGGCGTCGCGGAACGCGAAGAGCGAATCGGGATCCGAGATGAGCACCGACGTGTCGAGCACGACCCTCGTGGCCAGCGCATCGGGCGCCGCCCGCTCACCTCCCGCCCGATCCCGCTCCTGCCGATCTCGCTCGTGCCGCTCCCGGTCCGGATCGTGCTCGTCGAGGTGCTCGGCGGCGGGCTCCGGGAGGGCCGACGACGTGGTGCGGGACGCGCGCGAAGAGGAAGGCAGAAGATCGGTCACGGGACTCCCAGGTCGAGGGCACCGCGACGAGTGGGGTCACCTCAGCGTGGTCCTGTCCGCCGGGGAGCGGTTCGGTCGCCGAGTTGCATCGTCGCGTGTGCGGGATGGATCACCGCCGACCATGAAACACCGGCCGCGCCGCGAAAGGGGGGATGCCGCGAAGAGTTCATCTCGCCGTAACTCCGTCGCCCGTGCGACTGCACTTCGGCGCAGGACCCGCCGGCGACCGGCGCCGCCCCGGGCGGCGCAACCCCCGTGCGATGATCTCGCGATGGCCGACGCCGCCGCCCCCGCCGCCGATCCGGACTGCGTCTTCTGCGCGATCCTGCGGGGCGACGTGCCCGGGGCGATGGTCTTCGACGAAGGCGACGGTGGGACCTGCGCCGCGTTCCTCGATCGCCGCCCGCTGTTCAAGGGCCACACGCTGCTCGTGCCCCGCGTGCACCACGAGACGTTGCCCGATCTGCCGGCCGACACCGTCGGCCCGTTGTTCGTGCACGCGCAGCGCCTGGCGACGGCCATGACCACCGCGCTCGGCGCGAAGGGCAGCTTCGTCGCGATGAACAACGTCGTGAGCCAGAGCGTGCCGCACCTGCACGTGCACGTCGTCCCGCGCGCCCCGAAGGACGGGTTGAAGGGCTTCTTCTGGCCCCGCACGCGCTACGAGGACGACACCGAGATGGAGGAGTACGCCGACCGGATCGCGGCCGCGCTGCGCGACGCCGCCGGCTGACGCCGCCCGGCGGCCTACGACGCGTCGGCGCCGGTGGAACCCGCGGAACCCGCCGAACCGTTCGCCCCGTGGGGGGCGCCGCCCCCGGTCGTGCCCTTCGGTGACGCGGCGGCGACCTCGGCCTTCTGCTTCGCGGCCTGCTCGGCGTCGGCGGCCTTCTTGAGCTGCTCGAGCGTGAGGTGCAGCCCGTCGGTGATGTCCGCGACGTGGGGGATGAGCTCGGGGCACACGTTGATGCCGAAGTCGAGCGAGTCGAGGTACGACATGACGGTCATGTTGATCGCGCCGCCGTCGAAGATGGGCCCGATCGGGTACGTGTGCAGCACGCGGGCGCCGGCGACGTAGAGGGGGAACGGCGGGCCGGGCACGTTGGAGATCGTGACGTTGAAGAGCGGGCGGTGGCGATCGGCCATCTTCATCCGGGAGTAGAGCCGCGCCGCGCTGCCGGCGACCGCCGGCGCGGCGAACTCGGCCCAGTTCTGCAGCGTGTCCGCGCCGATCGCGTTCTGCTGCTCCTTCGCGCCGAGCATGCCCTCGTGGATGCGGTGCAGGCGCTCGACGGGATCGTCGATCGCGGTGGCCAGATCGGTGAGCGCGCTCGACACTTGGTTGCCCATCGCGTTCTTCATGTCCTCGCTGCGCACCGAGATCGGCACCATCGCGACGAGCGAGCTCTCGGGCGTCTCGCCGATCTTGTCGAGGTAGTGGCGCAGCGCGCCCGCGCACAGTGCGAGGACGACGTCGTTGACCGTCGTCCCGAACGTGTTCTTCACCATCTTCACGTCGTCGAGCGACAGGTTGATCGTGCCGAACGCGCGGTGCGGTGTGAGCGCGACGTTGAACGAGGTGCGAGGGGCGCTGAAGGGCGCCGGCGGCGGGGTGACGTCGGGCTGCCGGTTCGTGGAGCGGATCTGCAGGGCGGCCTCGACGGTGCGGCGCACGGCCTTGAAGGCGCGGATGGGGGACTGCGCGAGCGACACGGCGGCGTAGCCGACCAGCTCGGTGTCGGTGGGCACGCGATCGGGGATCCACGGCTGCTCGGGCTCGGGCTTCTTCTCGATCTCCGGGCTGAGGTCGAGGATGGCGATCATCAGCTCCTCGCCGGAGGCCCCGTCGATCGCGGCGTGGTGCACCTTGCTGAGCACCGCCACGTTGCCGCCCTCGAGCCCCTCGATCATCCAGATCTCCCACAACGGGTGGTTGCGGTCGAGGGGCATCGCGACGAGGTGGCCGACCAGCTCGTTGAGCTCGTCCATCGTGCCCGGCTGCGGCACCGCGATGTGGCGCAGGTGGAAGTCGAGGTCGAAGTCCGGATCCTCGATCCACACGGGGTGGTGCAGCCCGAAGGGCACCTCGACGAGGCGACGCCGGAAGGGGGGCGCCTGGTCGAGCCGGTCCTGGTAGAGCTCCTTGACCTGTTCGAACGAGAACCCGTTCGGTGCCGTCGACGGGTCGAGCACGAGCAGGCTCGCGACGTGCATGGGCGACGACGGCGTCTCCATGTAGAGGAAGGTGGCGTCGAGTCCGGTCAGTCGTTGCATGGCTCCCCCTGGGAGGCTCGGGACGGCGCGGCAGGGCCATTGTGACACGGACGGCTCCCGCCCGAGCCGGCCGGCCCGAGGGCGGCGCGCCCATGACGCGGCCGCGCGCGAGCCGGCCCCTACCATCGACGCCGATGTTCCGCCGAGCCCGCACCGCACCCGTCGCACGCGTCGCACCGCCGCGCCGTCACCGACGCGCCCTGCTCGGGCTGGCCGCGGCCGCGTGCACCACGCTGGTGGTGGCCTGCGGCGCGGCGCCGGCCTCCGACACCGCCTCGACCACGCCGCCGTTCTCGAACCCGATCCGCTCGGCCGTGCCCGCCACGGGCACGAGCACCACGACGCGCCCGGCGAACGGCGTGCCCACGACGGTCGATGCGCCGTCGCCCGAGCGCGACGCGGCCTGGACCTCCGAGCCCCTCGACGGCCCGATCGACGCCCGGCCCGTGGCCGTCGGTTCGTTGCTCGTCGTCGCCACGCGCACCAACTCGCTCTACGGCCTCGATCAGGCCACGGGCGCGATCGTGTGGGGTCCCACCACGATCGGGCCGAACGTGCTCGGCTCCCACCTCCACGAGCTGGGGGTGCCGGCGACCTGCCCGGTGCCCGATCGCGTCGGCATCGCCAGCACGCCGGCGGTCGATCCGACGACCGGCACGGTCTACGCCGTCGCCCTCGTGCAGAGCCCGACGGACCCGGTGCCCCAGCACCAGCTCGTCGCGCTCGACGCCGCCACC
>CAYUOL010000281.1:0-8912 GCA_964446345.1 uncultured Iamiaceae bacterium
CGAGCTCGAGCTCGTCGGCCGGCGGGTTCCCGGGCATGCCCGGAGGGGGCTTCCCGGGCGGTGGCAACGCCACCCGGTCCGCGACGAGCAACGCCCAGACCAGCTCCGCGCAGAGCGCGACGGGCCGGGGTGCGACCGAGCAGACGGCGACCGGGCAGACGCCGACCGGCGCTTCGACCGGTGCCACGGCGACGGGCACGGTGACGAAGGTCGGCAAGATCGCGACCGCGACGTCCGGTGTCGCCACGTACCCGGTGACGGTGTCGTTCACCGCCCCCGCCGGCTCCTTCAACGTGGGTTCGACCGTGAGCGCGGCGATCACGACGAAGCAGGTCACCAACGTCGTCCAGGTGCCGGCCCAGGCGGTCAGCACGACGAACAGCGGCTCGACCGTGACGGTGAGCACCGACGGCACGGCCAACGCCACGGCCTCGCGCACCGTCGTGACCGGGCTCACCTCCAACGGCATGGTCCAGATCACGAGCGGCCTCGCTGCCGGCGAGCAGGTGGTGATCAGCCGCGGAGGGCCACCTGGCGGAGCCGGCGCGCCGACCGGTGCCCCCATCGGCGCGACGCCAGCCACGAGCACAGGAGCAGCCAACTGATGGCCACGACCGAACTGTCCGCCACCGCATCGGTCAGCACCGCACCGGGCAGCACCGCACCGGTCAGCGCCGGAGCGACGACCACCGCATCGAGCGACCGAGCACAGCACGGCTCGGCGACCCCTCCGGTGATCGAGATGATCGGGGTCGGCAAGACCTACTCGTCGGGTGCGCTCGAGGTCGAGGCGCTGCGCGAGGTCGACCTCTGCATCGAGCCCAACGACTTCGTGGCCGTCGTCGGCCCGTCGGGGTCGGGCAAGTCGACGCTGATGCACATCCTCGGGTGCCTCGACACCCCGACGACCGGGACGTTCCGCCTCTCGGGCCACGACGTGCAGGACCTCGACGAGAACCAGCTCTCGGACGTGCGCAACCTGATGATCGGCTTCGTCTTCCAGCAGTTCAACCTGTTGTCGTACCTGCCGGCCTGGCGCAACGTCGAGCTCCCGTTGGTGTACACGGGCGTGGAACCGGCGGTCCGCAAGCAGCGTGCCCTGGCGGCCCTCGCCAAGGTCGGACTGGCCGACCGCGCCGACCACAAGCCGGGCGAGCTCTCGGGTGGCCAGCAGCAGCGCGTCGCCATCGCTCGCGCGCTGGTCACCGAGCCGGCGCTGATCCTGGCGGACGAGCCGACCGGCAACCTCGACTCCACGTCGACCGACGAGGTGCTCGGTCTCTTGGAGGCCCTGCACGACGATGGCCGCACGATCGTGCTCATCACGCACGAGCACGACGTTGCCGCGCGCGCCGGGCGCACCATCACCATCGCCGACGGTCACGTCGAGGACCGCGACGCCGGCCGGCAACTCGTCGGCGCGGCGCCGACAGGAGGACCGTCATGACCTGGAGAGACACCGTCCGCACCGCCACCGAAGCCGTGCGATCGCACCGGCTCCGCTCGGTGCTCACCATGCTCGGGATCCTCATCGGGATCACGGCGGTCATCCTCACCGTGGGGCTCGGCCAGGGCGCCAAGGCCGACGTCCAGTCCCAGATCAACGAGCTGGGCACCAACCTGTTGGTGATCTCGCCCGGATCCACGACGGACTCGAGCACGGGCAGTCGAGGCGGGCTCGGCTCGTCGTCCACGCTGACGACGCACGACGCCGCCGCCCTCGCCGACAAGACCGTGGCACCCGATGTGCAGGCCGTCGCCGGCACCGCGACGTCGTCGGTGTCGCTCACGAACGGCACCACCAACTGGACCACCTCGCTGATGGGCACCACGCCGAGCTGGCAGGAGGTGCGCTCGCGCACCGTGTCCAGCGGCCGGTTCCTGACCCAGGCAGACGTCGACACCGCCGCGGCGGTGGTCGTGCTCGGACCGGACACCGCGTCGGAGCTGTTCCCGACGGGGAACCCCGTCGGCCAGACGGTGACCGACAACGGGGTGAAGCTGACGGTCATCGGCGTGCTCGGCGAGCTCTCGTCGTCGGAGAACACGACGAACAACGACCTGGCGATCGTGCCCGCATCCACCTACTCGCAGCGGCTCGTCGGCGGGACCACCAGAGACTCGGTCTCGTCGATCTACGTGAAGGCGACCTCCGCCGACACGCTCTCGGCGGCCTACCAGGAGTCCAACCAGGCCCTGCTGAACATCCACGGCATCACCGCTGCGACCGACGCCGACTTCACGATCGCCACGCAGGAGTCGATCCTCACGGCGGCCAGCTCGGTCGACAACACCCTCACTCTGATGCTCGGCGGCATCGCGATCATCAGCCTGCTGGTCGGCGGGATCGGTGTGATGAACATCATGCTCGTCTCCGTGACCGAGCGCACCCGGGAGATCGGGCTGCGCAAGGCGCTGGGCGCCCGCCCGCCTTCGATCCGCCGGCAGTTCCTGGTCGAGGCGTCGGTGCTCGGCTTCGCGGGAGGGGTCGTCGGCGTGGGCCTCGGCTTCGCCGGCGCCGTGCTCCTGCCCAAGCTCAGCTCGGCCCACGTGCTGGTCTCCATCCCCGCTGCGAGCGCGGCCATCGCCGTGGCCGTGGGCATCGCGGTCGTCTTCGGGGTGTACCCCGCGACCCGTGCCGCCCGCCTCGCCCCCATCGACGCCCTCAGGAGCGAATGATGTCCCGCACTCCCCCACCCCCGTCCTCCCCCTCGGTCCCGCCGAGAGCGATCCCGCCCCGGGCGGCGCCGCCGATCGCGCCCACCTTCCCGGCCAGCGTCACCAACCCCACGCGCGGGCGGAAGCGCCGCCGTCGCATGGCCGCCGCCGGAACCGCCGTGATGCTGGTCGCAGTCGGCGGCGTCGCCCTCACCCACGCCGCCGCAGCCCCGGGCGCGACCTACCGCACGGGAACCGCGTCGGCCCAGCACGTCGACCACGTCCTGACCTCGGTGGCGGTGCTCGAACCGGTGTCGCAGGCCACCGTCGCGTTCCCGCGCAGCGGCACCGTTGCCACCGTGGACGTCGCGGCCGGCAACCGGGTGGCGGCGGGCCAGACGCTGGCCACCCTCGACGCGACCGAGCTCACCGATGCCGTGACCACGAAGCGGGCGGCGCTCACCACGGCGCAGACCAACCTCGCGGCGGCGTACGCCGGGAACTCGACCGGCTCGGGCAGCGCGGGCAGCTCGGGCGCCGCCGCGACGTCGGGCACGGCGTCCGCGTCGAGCGCGGCATCGGGCGCCAGCCAAGGCGCAGGCGCCACGGCGGGATCCGCGGGCGCAGGCTCTGGGACCGCGGGATCGACTTCCGCGACGACTTCCGCCACGACGGCCGCATCGGCGTCCGCCGCCTCGTCCACGTCCTCGACGAGCACCGTCACCGCGGCACAGGTCGCCGCCCTGCAGCGCGCCGTCGACGTCGCCGCCGCCGAGCTCGCGGTCGCGCAGCAGGCCGTCACGCAGGCGGCGATCGCCAGCCCGATCGACGGCACGGTGCTCGCGGTCGAGCTCGCACCCGGCGACGAGATCACCGCGGCATCGACCACGGCGACGATCGTCGTCGTGGGCGACGGCGGGCTGGAGGCCACGACCACGGTCGGCATCGACGACCTCCCGCAGGTGAAGGTCGGGCAGGCCGCGACGCTCACGCCCGACGGCGACCATGCCGCGCTCACCGGGAAGGTCAGCAGCATCGCCGTGAGCCCGGAGACGGCGACCAGCTCGTCGGGGTCGGCCGCCTACCGGGTCTCGGTCGCGCTCGACGGCGACACGTCGGCGCTCGGCAACGGATCCACGGGGACGCTGTCGATCATCACGTCGTCGGCCGACGCGTCCGTTGCGGTCCCGACCTCCGCCATCACGACCGACGGCACCCAGCACACGGTCACGCTGTTCGACGGCACGACGACGAAGCTGGTGCAGGTGCAGGTCGGCACGGTCGGTGACACCTGGACGCAGGTCACGAGCGGCGTCACCGGCGGGCAGCAGGTCGTGCTCGCCGATCTGCGCACGCCGCTGCCGAGCTCGGCCACCGCGTCCACGGGCACCGGCACGAACCGCCCCGGGCAAGACGGCCAGTTCGGACCCGGCGCCGGCGGCTCCCCCGGGGGCGCGCCCCCCAGTGGGGCAGGCCCCCGCTGACGCCAACGTCGCGTCACTCGTCGGGCACGGCGAAGACGTCGATGCGCACGTCGACCTCGGGGTGCACCTTGAGCATCAGGATCTTCGGGGGCTCCATCCCGAAGTCGCGGACGTCGAACTCGGCGGCGCCCTGCAGGCGCAAGGTGCCGTCGTCGTCGAAGGTCCACGTCATGTCGTGCTCGTAGCGCTTCGTGTTCCCCATGAACGTGAGGGCACCGGTGACGACGAAGGACCCCTCCTCCTCGCCGGGCGCCAGCGTCTCGAGCTCGCCGACGATCGTCGGGAAGTGCTTGGCGTCGATGCGCCGCTTCAGCTCACGGTCCTCCAAGGGGTTGCCCGAGCGCAGCTGGTCCACCGGGAACTCGAGCCGGGCCGAGGCGGCGGCCGCGGGATCGACGCCGCCGTCGGCGCCCCGCTCGACCTCGACCCAGCCCGACAGCCCCTGGGCGTGCGAGTTGATCGGATGCACGCTGGACGATGCGTCGATGGTGACCGTCGAGCGCTCGGGATCGATCGTGAAGCGAGCCATGGCGAACGGTCTACCCCGATGCTCCGGCCACCGTGCAACCGAGCGCCATCCGTCACGTCGCCGACAGCGCTCGCTCGAGGGGGGTGCGGAACCGCGGCTTCACGCGCGCGTCACCCATCCAGCGCTCGAGGCGCGCGACCTCCGCACGCACGCGCTTGTCGGTCGCGGCGTCGACCGGCTCGAGCAGCTCGACCGCGACGGAGCCGTCCGCCCGCTGGCCCCAGCCGCCGATCACGGCCCCGTTGCTCCACACCGTGGGCCCGGCGTTGCCGTTCGTGTCGAACAGGGCGGCGCCGTGGCCCCCCAGGTACCAGTCCCGCTGCTTCCACCCCATGGTCGTCGGATCGAGCGCGGGGAGCAGCGCCACCCACGGCCGCGGCTTGGGGGTCGGCCGCTCGTCGTCTTCCAGCACCAGACCCTCGGCCCCGTCGCTGCCCTCCAGGACGACGGGGACAGCGCCGACGGACGCGCCCGCCACCTTCGTGTCGCGCATCGACCAACCGGTCCACCACTTGACGTCGTCGAGGGTGGCCGGGCCGAACGTCCGCAGCCACCGGCGCAGCAGCTCGACGCGGCCGGCGGCGGGCGGCGGTGGCGCGAACGACGTGCCCAGCCACGCGTCGGTGGCAGCCCAGCGGTACTGGGTCGACAGCCACGAGCCCTTCGGACGGCCGCGCACGATGTGCCCCTCGGCTGCGAGCACGAGCAGCACGCGGGTCGACATGCCGATCTCGCCGCCCCACTTCTTGCCCTCGCCGACGCGCACCTTCGCCTGCAGCTCGGGCACCACGGCGCCGAGCTCGGCCGCCGTCGCCTCGCCGGCGCCGCGCAGCGCGTCGAGCGTCTGCCGCTCGACGCGGCGGAGCCACGCCGCGCCGTCGGGCGCGAGCCCTCCTTCCTCGACGAGCTGGACCAGCTTGCGCCGCTCGTTCGCGGCGACCGCCTGCGAGCAGGCGGCGTCGACCACGACGGCCACGTCGCGGGGCACGACGAACATCGTGCGCCGCATGCCCAGCATCCGCACGAGCGAGCGCTCGTCGTAGAGCGCCGCCTCGAGGTCGCCGACGGCGAGGCCCTTCACCCGGCTCCGCGCCGACAGGTAGACCGAAGCCGGATCGGTCGCATGGAGCCCGAGGAGATCACCTGCGACCAGGTCGACGTGACCGGCCGGCCGGGCGAGGTGGTGGCGCACGCCGAGGCGCGCCCGGCGCTCCTCCACGCTCATCGTCGCCATCGGATCAGCTCACCGCGAGAACCGCAGGATCTGGTCGTCCCCCGGTTGTGGTTGGCCGCGTCCATCGGTGTTGCTCGTGCTCACCCACAGCGAGCCGTCCTTGGCCGCGATCGGCGTGCGCAAGCGGCCGTGGCCCTCGGCCTGCCGCACCGGCTCGCCGGTGTTGCCGTCGCCGTCGATCGGCACCTGCCACAGGCAGCGACCCTGGAGGGCAGCCACGTACAGCGCGCCGTCCCAGTAGGCGATGCCGCTCGGCGACGCGGCGCTCGTGGCCCACACCACCTTCGGGTCGATGAAGCCCTTCGCCGTGCCGCCCTTGCCCTCGACCTCGGGCCAGCCGTAGTTGCCCCCCGCCGTGATGAGGTTCAGCTCGTCCCAGGTGCTCTGCCCGAACTCGGCGGACCACATCCGGCCCGACGGGTCCCACGTGATGCCCTGCACGTTGCGGTGCCCGTAGCTGTAGACGAGCGAGCCCTTGAAGGGGTTGTCGGCGGGCACCGACCCGTCGGGCTCGATGCGCAGGATCTTGCCGTTGAGGCTCGCCTTGTCCTGGGCGAGCGGCCGGTCGCCGGCGTCGCCGGTCGTGGCGTAGAGCTTGCCGTCGGGCCCGAACGCGAGCCGGCCCCCGTCGTGGATCGGGGCCTTCTTGATCCCCTGCACGATCACCTGCGGATCCTCACCGAGCTTGAAGCGAACGATGCGGTTGTCGTCGGCCCCGGTGAAGTACGCGTAGACGAGACCGTCCTGCGCGTAGCGGGGCGAGACGGCGAGCCCCAACAGGCCCGCCTCCCCCGTGTGCTCGACGTCGCCGACGGTCATGACCTCGCGCGGGTCGGCACCGGGGTGCACCAGGAAGATCCGGCCGGAATCCCGCTCGGGGACCAGGGCGTCGCCGTCCGGGAGGAACGCGATGCCCCACGGCGCCTCGAAGCCCGTGGCGACGACGCTGGGCGCCGGGAGGTCCTCGTTCGCCGTCGTCGACGAGCCGCCCGTGCCGGGCGGCGTCGAACCCGCGGCCGTGGCCCCCGGAGCCCGCGTGGCCGGAGCCGGGGTGTTGGCCGGGCCGGCGGCGGGCTGCGAGCCCGACTTGGAGCACGCCGGCAGGGCCAGCACCGCCAGCGCGAGGGCGGCCAGCGCGACACCGGCTCGACGGGAACGGGTCCGCAGGGGCGACGATCGCGGGACCGGTCGGAGGCAGAGAACGGGGTTCGTCGGGAGCTCGGACCGGAGGCGCATCCGCCCATCGTCGCCCATCGGCGGCCGCGGGTGTCGGCACGGCCACCAGGTCGCGCTCACGTGTGGAATCATGCGCTCTCTCGCCACCGGCCGTAGGGGCGCCGGCGCGGGTCGAACCTGGGAGGCCACAGCATGATCCACGAGAGTCCGCTCCCCGCGGTCGAGATCCCCGATGTCGCGCTCAGCACGCTGGTGCTGCGCCACGCCATCGACCTCGCCGACAAGCCGGCACTGATCGATGGCCCGACCGGGCGCACGCTCACCTATGCCGAGCTCGACGGAGGAGCACGCCGTCTCGCGTCCGGCCTGGCCGCGAAGGGCTTCGGGCCCGGGAGCGTGCTGGCGATCATGGCGCCCAACATCCCGGAGTACGCCGTCGTGTTCCACGGCGTCGCACTCGCCGGCGGCACCATCACCACGATCAACCCGACCTACACCGATCACGAGGTGCGGCACCAGCTCGAGGACGCGGGCGCCACCATCCTGGTGACCGTGCCGATGTTCCTCGACGTCGCCCGCGCGGCGGCCGAGGGCACCGCGGTCGAGGAGATCTTCCTGCTCGGGGGCGACGAACCGGGTGCCCCCGCGCTCACGTCGATCTTCGGCGAGCCGACGTTCGAGCAGGTCCCGGTGCGACTCGACGACATCGTCGTCCTGCCGTACTCGTCCGGCACCACGGGGTTGTCGAAGGGCGTCATGCTCACGCACCAGAACCTCGTCGCCAACGTGGTGCAGACGATGGACGCCGCGAAGATCGGGTCTGAGGACGTGATCATCGCCGTCCTGCCGTTCTTCCACATCTACGGCATGCAGGTGCTCATGAACACCGGGCTCACCGCCGGCGCCACGATCATCACGATGCCCCGCTTCGACCTCGAGCAGTTCCTGCAGCTGCACCAGACGCACCAGATCACGCGCTCGTTCGTGGCGCCCCCCATCGTCGTCGCCCTCGCGAAGCACCCGCTCGTCGACCAGTACGACCTGTCCTCGGTCGACCAGATCTTCTCCGGGGCGGCGCCGCTGTCGGCCGAGCTGGCCGACGAGTGCGGGTCCCGCCTGGGTTGCGAGGTGGTGCAGGGCTACGGCATGACCGAGCTGTCCCCCGTCTCGCACCTGACCCCGCTCGGCAACGTCAAGCCGGGCTCCGTCGGCGTCACCGCGCCGAACACCCAGACCATGATCGTCGATCCGGCGACGGGCGAGGCGCTCGGCATCGATCAGGACGGCGAGATCTGGGTCCGCGGGCCACAGGTCATGAAGGGCTACCTCAACAACGAGGACGCCACGGCGGCGACGATCGACGCCGACGGGTGGCTGCACACCGGCGACATCGGCCACATCGATGCCGACGGCCACATGTTCGTGGTCGACCGCCTCAAGGAGCTCATCAAGTACAAGGGCTTCCAGGTGCCACCGGCCGAGCTCGAGGCCCTGCTGCTCACCCACCCCAAGGTGGCCGACGCCGCGGTGATCGGGTTGCCCGACGAAGAGGCGGGCGAGATCCCCGTGGGCTACGTCGTCCTCAAGGCCGATCAGGAGCTCAGCGAGGCCGATCTGCAGGCGTTCGTCGCCGACCAGGTGGCGTCGTACAAGCAGGTCCGGGTCGTGCACTTCGTGGACGAGATCCCGAAGTCGCCCTCGGGCAAGATCCTGCGCCGCGTGCTGCGCGACCAGGCCACCGAAGGCTGACGAACCGAGCGACGCCCCCGGCGCGTCGGCTAGTGCCGCGACCGGCAACGTTTGGGGGGGTCGCGTCCGCCACTTGGTGGTG
>CAYUOL010000282.1:0-5697 GCA_964446345.1 uncultured Iamiaceae bacterium
GACGCAGCAGCGCGCGGCCGGCCGCGCTGCGCACGTCGATCTCGATGTCGCTCTTGGTGTGCGTCACCACGTTGGCGACGAGCTCCGAGAGGCACAGCGCTGCATCGGCGGCGCGCGCGTCGACACCGTGGATCATGAGTTGATCGACCAGCCAGTGGCGAGCTCTCGGCACCGACTCCGGGCCGGGTTGGAAGACCTGTGACGCTTGCACGGCCTTCATCTACCCGTGGGGCAGGGGTTCTGAACCGCGCCGAGAGCGGCGCCCGTCACCCCCCTCGACCGAGCGACTCGCACGCACGGATGGCGACGGGCAGCGACACCTCGAACTGCTCGGCGACGTCGCTCGCGGAAACGGGGCCGACGGAGCTGCGGGCCTCGACGAAGCGCCGCAGCTCGGCCGCGGGCACCAGGCGTTGCGTCGCGATGCGGTCGACCCAACGCTCCTCCTTCGCGACCACCCAGCCCGGTGCGGCACGCGGCACGGCACCGCGCTCCAGGTGCACCAGCTCGTGGGCGAGCGCCGCGCGCCGCTCGGGCGCGGGCAGCGAACGGTCGATGAGCACGACCTTCGTGACGCCGCACACGACGCACAGCGCCTGCACCGGGCCGGGCGGGAAGTCGACCAGCAGCACGGCGACGTCGGGGCCGGCGCGCCGCTCGTGGGACATCGCCCGCGGATCCTCGAGCACCGCGGACCGGGTGGCCGCGAAGCGGTCGGGGCCGGCCGCCGGGATCCCGCCGCTCGCGCTCATCCCCCCACCCTAGAGACGGGGTACGACAGCCAGCTCCGTCGGCGCGCCTCAGCGGCCCTGCGCGTCGAGCCGCTCGATCGCCAGGCGCGCCAGCTCCTCGAGCTGCGCGAAGTACTCGGGATCGCGCTCGCGGATCTCGGCGAGGTTGGCGCCGCTCGCGCTCATCTCCGCGACTGCGGCCGTCGGCTCCTCGCCGCGTCGGATCCGGTCGAAGCCGTCGCCCTGCCAACCGAGGAACCGGGCGAGCTCGGCCAAGCGGTCGCGACGAGCCACCCGCTCCCCGGCCAACAGCTTCTGCAGCGTGCGGTAGTTCACGCCGGTCGCGGTCTCGATCGCCCGCAGCGTCAGGCCTCGTGTCGCCAGCTCGTGCTCGAGGCGCACGGCCACCAGGTCCCACCCCTCGTCCGCCCCGAGCGTCGCCGCCGCGCCCTTCGGCGATGCGCCCTTCGCGGCGCCGCCTCTCGCGGCCTTCTGGTTGTCCTTCGCGGCCGACACCATGCGCGCAGCTCCCCGGTCGTGGCGTACAGCGAACTCTAGCGAAGGGTGCTGTACCGCTCGGCCGTGCCGGTGCCTGCGTGTTGACGGGACGACGTGGACGGACGTTTCGCTCCAAGAAAAGACGACGTAGCCCCTTGCACTTCGATGCTGTTCCCTGTACTTTGCAGCCATGCCCGAGATCAACGCCTTCGCCCTGCAGGACTTCATGGATGGCGAGGGGCTGCGGCTGACCGACCTGGCCGAGAGGTCGACCGTGTCGATCAGCTTCCTCAGCGAGTTGCGCTCCGGTGCGAAGACCGAGGCGTCGGCCGCCACCATCAAGAAGTTGGCCGACGCGCTCAACGTGCGGCCGCGTTCGCTCATGGCCGCACCTCGAGACGGCAGCGAGTCGGTGGCGTCCTGACGCCCTCGGTTCGCCGTCGCTCGCAGCGAGGCGCAACCGCTGCGCCGCTACACCCCGGGGAGGGTTCCGTGAAGATCGTGTCTGTGCCAGGTGGGAAGCGAACGGTGCGCGCGGCGAAGGCCGGCGTGGGGCTGGCGGCGGTCACCGCCGCGCAGCTCGTCGGCGGTGGGGTCGCGCATGCCGACGCCAACGCGTCCCTCTACAACGCGTTTCCGAACGACTTCTACGTGCATGCCCTCTGGGGCAACTCGACGTACTGGAACAACAGCCAGATGCGTCGTTGGAACATCCAGACCTTCGGGCCGCTCGTGCTGCCACGCAACACGTGCAACTACAACGCCCGCTTCTTCGGCGTCGGTGCCGACGGTGCGCAGTACAGCAGCAGCGGCTCGTACCACTCGGGGTGCTCGGCGGCGGGGCCGGCCTGGGTCGACAGCGTCCCGGTGGGCTGGCAGATGCGCAACAACAGCTGGGCGTGCGGCGAGTGGAAGGAAGACAACACCTGGTCCGGCAAGTACACCTGCGTGCTCATCACGGCGTGAAGCACATCATCGGCTCGCTCGTCCTGGCGCTCGTCCTGGCGCTCGGGCTGCTCGGGTGCGCGGCAGAGGGTCCGCCCGCCGCCGAGCAGCTCGGCGCCAGGACGAGGGAGAACGCCCGAGGCACGTTGCCAGTCGGCGTCACGCTGCCCGCCGACGTGCCCCACGAGCAGCTCGAGCTCATCGTCGATGGTCATGTCGACCGGGCGGCCTACGAGCGGGCGGTGCACGCAACGGTCGCCTGCCTGCGGAACAAGGGCGTCAAGGTCGCCGACCCTGCGCCCTCCAGTGACGGCCGCTTCCTGCACTTCAGCTACTCCGTCGTCACGCCCGCCGGTGGTGATCGTGCCGCGGCCGATGCCGACGCGCAGCGCAAGTACGCCGACTGCTACCTGCAGCACCAGTCCGTCGTCGACGACCTCTGGGTCCGCGACTCCATGCCATCAGAGGAGCAACGACAGCATGCGGCCAACGACATCAGTCGCTGCTTGCGACAAGACGGCTACGACGTGCCCGACGGGTTGGCGATCGAGCAGATCCAGGCGCGCGTGCTCCAACTCGGCCCCGACAAGTTGGACGGCACATCGAGATGTCTGATGCAGCACCAGGACGTGTTCGTGGTGCCCGACGACTCGCCGCGCACCCCCTCCCCGGCGGGACGCTGAGCACCCCGCTCGAGATCCCCGCCGCGACGAGCGGTCGTCGTCCACCGCGAGGCATCGCCGCGGCGGTCGGGCTGGTCACGCTCGTGGTCGTGCCGCTCGGCCTCCTCGCTGCGACGGTCCGGTCGGCGCCCCACGACCTCGACGTGCTCCAGCAGCGCGACGCCCCCACCGCCGTGCTCGTCGACCGCAGCGCCACGTGGCAACCGGTGCGCCAGGTGTCGGTCACCGTGCACCTCGACGCCGCACCGGCCGCCGATGTCGTCGCTCCCGCGTGGAAGGGCACGGTCACCGCCGTGCTGGTGCAGCAGGGCCATGCGTTGCACGCCGGTGATCCGATCGTCGAGATCGACGGCATCCGTCGGCTGTTCGCGCCGTCACCCGCGCCGTTGTGGCGGGTTCCTGCGTGGGGTGATCGCGGTGCTGACATCGACGGCCTCGCCTCGCTGTTCGCCGAGCTCGGGCTCATGCCTGCCCAACCGGTCGGCGAGCCCTTCGGTGCCGTGCACGTGCAGGCCGTCGAACGCTTGGCGACACGCATCGGGGCGGCGCCGACCTCGACGCTCGACCTGGGCTGGCTCGTCTGGTCGATCATCCCGGTGGTCGAGGTCCCGGCGTCGCCGTTCGCGCTCGGTGCGCCTGCGCCGGCCCCGGGCACGAAGCTGATCGCCCTGTCGCGCACGGTCACCGGCGTCGACGTGGTCGGCGCGGACGGTTCGCCCCTCGGGCACGACGAGCTGCGGCGCAGCTCGGTCGACTTCGGGGGCGGCGACGAGGTCGCCGGCGCCGCGTTGCTCGACACCCCGAATGAGATCCCTGCGTTGCACCGGCAGCCCGCCGACGGCCCTGGCCCGGCCACGGCAGCGGCCGCACCGGGGTCCACCGGTGCGGCCGGCGCACCCAGCACACCCGGCGCGTCCGGCAGCGACGCCACCCAGACGCGGCGCGCCACGGCGCGGGGCGAGGCGCAGCGGGGGCTGGCCGCCTTGCCGCTCGGTGCGGTCGTGACCGACCTCGACGGGTCGCACTGCCTCGTCACGCTGGATCGCCGGCCCCTGCCGGTCGAGATCGCGGGTTCCGACGACGCCCGCGTCTACGTGCGCGGCGGCGACGGCGAGCGGGTGGTCGCGAACCCCGCCTCGGCGTTCGGGGTGACCTCGTGTCACTGACCGCGAGCGACATCTGTCATCGCTATCGGCCGCACGACCGCCCCGTGCTCGCGGGCGCACAGCTCTGCCTCGCGGCAGGGGAGTCGGTCGCGTTGATCGGTCCGTCCGGTTCGGGCAAGACGACGCTTCTGGCGGTCTGTGGCGGGCTGCTCGTCCCGACCGCTGGTGTGGTGCAGCTCGACGGCAGGCCGATGACCCACCACCGGTTGCGGACCGAGGTGTCGTGGGTGTTCCAGGGCACCAACGCGCTGCTCGCGCGCTCGGTCATCGACAACGTGATCGTGCGGGCCCTCGCCCAGGGCCAGAGCCGGCGCGCCGCGATGGACGAGGGCTGGCGGCGCCTCGTCTCCGTCGGGCTCGGCGACGTCGGTGGCCGCTCGGCGGCGACGTTGTCGGGCGGCGAGCTCCAGCGGGTGTGCGTCGCGCGTGCGCTCATGGGCCGGCCGGCGCTCGTCTGTGCCGACGAACCCTCTGGGCAGCTCGACGCCACCGCGACGGCGCAGGTGGTGCGCGCCCTCACCGATCGCGAGGGCGATCCTCGGCCCTCGGTGCTGATCGCCACCCACGATCACGACGTGGCGGCGGCCTGCGACCGCGTGCTCGAGCTCGTCGACGGTCGGGTGGGTGAGCGATGAGCGCCCCGCGCTGGCGCCTCGCTGCGCTGGTCGGCGAGGCCACCCGCAACGTCGTCGCCGCGCCGGTGGGTGCCCTGCTGCTCGTGGCGGTGATCGCGTTGGGCGTCGGCGCCGGCACGGTGCTCGAGGGCAACGAGGCTCGCCGCGCCCGCACGCACCTCGTGGCGCAGATCACCGACGGCGGGTGGGTCACGGTCGCCCGCTCGGGGCCGGGCATCGACGCCGACGCCTGTCGCCGGCTCGCGCGCCAGCACGACGTGCTCGGCGCCGGCGGGCTCGGCAAGCCCACCACGGTCGCGCTCTCGTCCGCACCTGGCACGTTGTTCCCCGCGTACGACGCGACCGCGGAGCTGTTCGACGTGCTGGCTGCGCATGGGGCGGCCCCGTCGGCCGGCGGCGTCGTGGGCGTCGGCGCCGCACTGGCTCGCGAGCTCGGGCTCGTCGACGGCAGCCACGTCGTGGTCGAGCCTCGTTCCTCGTTCACCGTCGCCGTGCTGCCGACCTCGCTGCGCACCGAGCGCTTCGGCCGCGCGCTCATCCGACCCGTCGTGCTCCGAACGGTGCAGGAGTGCTGGGTCGAATGGGCGCCGGGCACCCCTGACGTGCGGCACCTGACCGAGTCGCTGCTCGCCGCCTCGACGCCGCTCGACGTGGCGTCGACGCTCAGCTCGGGGCCCTACGTCACCGACCCGTTCGCGCAGTTCGCACGGCGGTGGACGCGCTGGTGGTTCGTCGCCGTCGGCGCCGCCGCGGCACTCGTCCTCCGGGTCGCCCAGCGGTCACGCTCGCGTCCGCTGGCCCTCTATGCCGCGATGGGCTCGGACCGGGCCGAGGTGGCCACGCTCTTCGGCGTCGAGGCCGCCATGGTCGCGACGGCCGGTGCGGTGGTCGGGGCGCTGTGGGGGCTCGCGCTGTTCACCGCCAGCGGCGACGTCACGGCCTTCGATCTCGCATCGGCGGTCCGTGGTGCGCTCTTCGTCGCCTCGTTCGTGACGCTCGTGACCATCGTCGCGGTGGCGGCGCGGCGCCGGCAGCTCGC
>CAYUOL010000282.1:5797-8910 GCA_964446345.1 uncultured Iamiaceae bacterium
CGAAGACCACCGCACGACGAGCAGGCATCACACCACGAGCAACAGGAGGGCGACGTTGGCATCGCACAACGGAGACGAAGCACACGACCCACTCGACGAGGGCAGGGGGTTCGGCGACGGCGGGCTCGCGGGCGACATGCCCACGGAGTTCGCCGCCACCGATCTGCACGGCGCGCACGCACCCCGGAGCGCCGCGCCCGTCTCGCTGCGCAGCGCACGAGTGCACCTCGAGATCCCCGACCAGCGCCACCTGATGAACCTCTGGGAGCTGATCGCCGACCCGGGCACCAGCTTCCGGTGGAAGTACCACGGTCGGGTGCCGTCGCCCCAGGAGCTCGCCGACGGCCTGTGGGACGGCGTCGCCACGCAGTTCGTCGCGGTCGATCGGGTGACGGGACGACCGGTCGCGTGGGTGATCGGGTACAACCTGAACCCGCGCGACCAGCACATCTTCCTCGCAGTGCACGGGTGGCCCGAGCACCTCGGGTCCACGACGCTCGTCGACGCCGTGTTCGTGTTCCTGCGCTACCTGTTCGCGAACTTCTCGTTGCGCAAGGTCTACGCCGAGGTGCGCGAGTTCAACCTCACCCAGTTCGCGTCCGGCGCGGGTCGCGTGTTCGAGATCGAGGGTCGCCTCCGGTCTCACGCGTTCTACGACGGCATCTGGTGGGATCAGCTGATCCTGTCCCTCACGGCCGAGCGCTTCGCCGAGGTCGAAGCCCGCTTCGGTCGCCGCTGGTTCGGCGTCGCCGATCCCGCGCCCGGTGAGGGGGGCCGGGCCGACGCCGCGACGGCCGCCGCCGGCCCCACCGCGGACGGAGCGTTCCCGCCCGATCTCCTGGGTGCGAGATGACCCCACCGCCCAACCTGACCCGGGGCCCTGGCGGTCCGCAGCCGAGCGGTCCGCGCCCCGTGCTGCTCGGGCCGTACACGCGCCCGCTGCACCGCGACCCGGCGGCGTGGTGCACCCTCGCCCTCGTCGCGGCGGCCACGGTGGGCAACGCGGTGCGGGCGTGGTCCGAATCGTCCAGCGCGTCCGCCACCGCCGCGATCGCCGCGCTCACCCTGGTGCTGTCGTCGATCACGACCGTCTTCCTCGTCGCGATCGTCGTGGGCATCCCTCGTGGATGGCGAGCGGGGCGCGGCGGTTGACCGACGGCCGCGCCCCGGATCGTCAGCGATGGATGTGCACCGGCGTCCCCATCGGCACCGAGGTCGCGAGGCGCGAGATCGCCTCGTTCGTCATGCGGATGCACCCGTTCGACGATCGGGTGCCGATCAGGCCCGGCGCGTTCGTGCCGTGGATGCCGATCTGCCCGTCGCCACCACCGAAGCTCTGCCACACGTCCGAGTGCGCCGAGAGCCCGAAGATGAACACGCCGTGCGGACCGTAGGGGTTCACCTCGCGCACGCCCTCGGTCACGAAGAAGTCGCCGATCGGTGTCGGCGTCGACCCGGTCCCGGTGACCACGTACTGCTCGAGGAACACCGTCTTGCCCTTGTACACCGTGAGGTAGTTCGCCGTGACGTCGATGTCGATCGACCAGTCGTGCGTCCGCAAGATCACGTCGTTGCGCGAGATGTAGCCCGTCGAGCCGTTCGGTCGCGTGCGCAGCGCCACGTGCAACATGCCGTTCGTCGGTCCGCTCAGCACCTTGAAGTTCACCGCCTGGTTGCTGTACGGCAAGGGCGACACGAGGTTCTTGATCACGCGACCACCGACGGGCTTGTCGTACACCCACACCTCGTTCTTCGTCGCGGTCGCCACGGTCGTCGGGAAGCGGGGGCCGTCCGAGTGGGGAGGCAGCCGCGGCACGGCGGCCGCCGGATCGACCGGGTCGACGACGGGCGGCGCCGTGGTCGTGGTGGTGGTCGCCTCGGTCGTCGTGGTCGTGGGCGGCAAGGTGGTCGGCACGGTCGTGGTCACGATCGTCGGGGTCGCCACCGCCTGCTCGCGGGTCTCGTCGCGCGTCACGCCGAACGCGACGATGAGCACCACCATCGCCGTGAGCCCTGCGCCGCCGACTTGCACCCCACGCTTCATCCCTCCCCATGACAGCACCGCCGGACGTGTCCGACAAGGGTCCGGTGCCGAACTTCCCGCTCGCCGATCCCGGTGTTCGCCGTGGACAAAAAGGCGACCGCCGCCCCGGTTGGGAGGGCGGCGGTCTGGGTGGTGTGGTTCTTCGAGTGGTGAGCTCGAAGGGTGTTGGTGGTAAGCGCAACCCTACCAACCTGGGTCTTGGGAAACAGGGCCTTCCGGCTCATATTCCGGCGATTTTCATTGCGGATTCGCAGCGGAACGAGCCCCTGTGCTGCGGATTCGTAACGAAACCACGGATTGTGCCCAGGCGCTGCAGGTATGCGCGCGCTGCGTCACCGGGCGACTCAGTCGACGTGCTCGCTCGCCAGCAACCCGCCCACCGCCGCGCCTGCCGCGACCAGCATCACGGGCAGCGCGCGGCGCGGCCCGATGGCGCGGATGGCGATGGCGGTCGCGGCGAGATCGACCACGTCGGACACGGCGCCCAACACGACCCACGACCGTGCCGGTTGGCCCGTGTCGAGCGCCTGCAACGTGCCCGCACCGAGCGCGAGGTCACGCACCCCGAAGGCTCGGATGATGGCCTTGGTGCGCCGATCGGCCGCGGCGTCACCGATCCACTGGCGCCCGGCGACCCCGGGCAGGGCGATGAGGCTGGCGCCCACGGCGACACGTCCGACGGCGATGGCGCGCACGAGTTGGTAGTGATCCATGGGTGCAGTGTCGCATCTCCGCGACGTCGGGCGAGCCGCGACGAGCGGCAAGCAGACCCGCGGCCGTTCAGGGCGGGGTCACCAGTTGCGTCTTCTGCACCTTGCCCATCGCGTTGCGCGGCAGCGCGTCGACGATGAAGAGCGCCCGCGGCTGCTTGTGGCGGCTGAGCTGGGTGCGCGTGTGGGCGATCAGCGCGTCCGCGGTCGGCGCGGGTCCCTCGGCGTCGGCGCGCAGCACGACCCACGCGACGACCCGCTCCCCGAGCTCGTCGTCGGCGACGCCGCGCACCGCCGCTTCGGCCACCGCGGGGTGCTCGAGCAGCACGTCCTCGATCTCGCCGGCACCGATCTTGAAG
>CAYUOL010000283.1:0-8903 GCA_964446345.1 uncultured Iamiaceae bacterium
GAGGCCGCGTGGTTCCACGTCGGATTGCGGCCCAGCCATGGGCTGGACATTGCAGTGGTGCAGGCGGGGTCCGGAGGGAACCAGCCGGTGAAGGAGTCCGTCGTGAACGTCGTGTCGAGCGGGGCGGACGCGCGGAAGGAACCGGTCGCATCCGTGTGCACGAGGATCGTCGCGGCGGTGTCGAGCGCACATGCGGTGAGGCCGTTGCGGTCGATGGCGGTGAGACAGGGGAAGATCGGGATGTCGGTGTCGGCGTTCAGGCCGGAGCCGGTGAAGGTGAGGAGCTCTCCTGGCCGCACCCCCGAGCTCGGCTCCACGCGGAAGGTCGGGGCCGGGCCGAGCGGCGCCGCGGGGTCGAAGGCCAGCGGCACCGGGGGGAAGGAGCCCAGCGCGTCGCCGCCGCGGTACGCGTCGAGCACGCAGGTGGTCGCGGTGCGGCAGTCGAAGGCGCCGCCCTCCGTGGCGAGCACCGCGAAGATCCGGACCGTCACCTCGAGGTTGCCCGCCGCACCGGTCTGGCCGAGGTACAGGCTCTGGCAGTTCTCGAGGAGACCAACGGCCAGCGAGCACTCGACCACGACGACCGGGGCGTCGGCCGGGAGCCCGGTGACGCTGACGGAGACGAGGGCGCCGTCGACCAGGTCGGTCGTCGGCGAGGCCGACAGCGTCGTGGCCGCGCCGGCGGCCGGTGCCCACGCAGAGGCGCCGCCCACCGTGACCAGCGCGAGCAGCGCGGCCGCCACCGCTCTCGCGGTCCGGCTCCGACCGCCGTGCACCCTCGATCGCCCCGCATCGACCATCGCTGCTCCTCCCACCCGGATCCCGCATCGTGTCACGACCAGGACGTCCGGCGGCGCGAACCGTTGACGCGCGGCGCGGATGGGGGATCGGCCGGTGGTGACCGGTATCCTCGGACCCTTATGTCCGGGTCCCGAGTCGTCGTTGTCGCGCCCGGATCGCCGGCGGAGCGGGCGGGGGTGCAGATCGGTGACGAGATCGTCGCGCTCAACGGACAGGTGCCCCGCGACGTGCTGCAGTACCAGTGGCTCGCCGACGACGACGAGGTGCTCCTCGACGTCGCCCGGGGCGGGCTCGAGCTGCAGGTGGAGATCTCGAAGGCGGAAGGGGAGCCGCTCGGGATCGAGGTGCACTCGGCGCTGTTCGATCAGGTCCGCACGTGTGACAACCACTGCGAGTTCTGCTTCATCTACCAGCTGCCGCCCGGCCTGCGGAAGAGCCTCTACCTCAAGGACGACGACTACCGGTTGTCCTTCCTGTACGGCAACTTCACGACGTTGACCCGCTTCACCGAGTCCGATCTCGAGCGTGTGGTCACCGAAGGGCTGTCGCCGTTGCACGTCAGCATCCACGCCACCGATCCCGAGGTGCGCATCGAGATGCTGCGCAACCGTCGTGGCGCGACGAGCCTGCGGTGGTTGCGCGCGCTGCTCGACCACGGGATCGAGGTGCACGGCCAGATCGTCGTGTGCCCCGGTCTCAACGACGGGCGCATCCTGGACGACACGCTGGCCGGCGTGCTCGACGAGTACCCCGAGCTGGCGTCGCTGTGCGTCGTGCCGCTCGGCGTGAGCCGCTACAACGCCGAGCCGCGCATGCGCCCGCACACCCGCGCCGAAGCGGCGGCGGTCGTCGCCACGGTCGAGGACTGGCAGGGCGTGTACCAGCGGGTGCTCGGGCACCGTCTGGCGTTCGCCGCCGACGAGTACTACCTGCTCGCCGGGCTGCCGTTCCCTCCGGCGCAGACCTACGAGGGCTTCCCCATGCACGAGGACGGCATCGGCATGGCGCGCACGTTCGAGCTCGAGTTCACGGGCGCGGTCGACGAGCCGACCGGGCCCCAGCCCGGCTTCTTCGCCTGGGTCGACGGCGCCCCGGCCGAGGGCTACCGCGCGCCTCGTACCGCCGTCGGCGCTCCGGGGTCGGTCACCCTCCGGCCGCGCCGTGACGCGCCCATCGGCATCCTCACCGGCGCGTACGGGCGGGCCATCCTCGAACCGCTCGTCGCGGCGCTCGACCGACCCGACGTCCGCGTGATCCCCGTCGCGAACCAGTTCTTCGGGGGCAACACCGCCGTCACAGGGCTCATGGTCGGCGAGGACCTCGCGCGAGTGCTCGGAGCCGAACCCGAGGGGCACCGGTACCTGCTGCCCGACGTCTGCCTCAACCAGGGCGTCTTCCTCGACGGCACCACGCCCGCCGACTTGCCGCGCCCGGTCGAGGTCGTCCCCACCGACGGGCTGTCGCTGCGCCGCGCCCTCGACCCCGGCTGGCACCCCGCCGCCCCCCGCGCCGCGGCGACCCCCGCCGTCGCGCGCACGCCCTCAGGAGCCCACCGATGACCGCCGACAAGCCCGCTGCCCACGACGGGGCCGACGATCACGACCGACCGCTGCCCGTCGTGGCGATCGTCGGGCGCCCCAACGTCGGCAAGTCCACGATGCTGAACCGCATCGTCGGTCGTCGCGAGGCGATCGTCGAGGAGAAGCCCGGCGTCACCCGCGATCGCAAGGAGGTGGAGGCCGAGTGGCAGGGGCGGCCCTTCCTGCTGGTCGACACCGGCGGGTGGATGCCCGGGGGCGATGCCCTCGACGAGAAGGTCAGCCGCCAGAGCGAGCGCGCCATCAAGGAAGCCGACGCGGTGCTGTTCGTCGTGGACACCACGGTCGGCATCACCGAGGAGGACAGCCGCGTGGCCCAGCTCCTGCGAGGGCTGCCGGCGCCTGTCTACGTGCTCGTCAACAAGGTGGACGACGTCAACCGCGAAGCGGGCGCGTGGGACTTCGTGCGCCTCGGCCTGGGCGATCCGTGGCCGGTCAGCGCGTTGCACGGGCGCGGCACGGGCGATCTGCTCGACGCGCTGACGAAGGACTTCCCCCAGACCGAGCTCGAGGACACCGAGTTCGACGAGCTGCTCAACCGCGTCGATGGGGAGACCAAGCAGTTCTCGGTCGCGATCGTCGGGCGCCCCAACGTCGGCAAGTCCACGCTGTTCAACCGGTTGACCGGTGACGAGCGCGCCGTCGTCCACGACATGCCGGGAACGACCCGGGACACGATCGACACGCTCATCGACACCGACGACGGCCCGGTGCGCTTCATCGACACGGCCGGCATGCGCCGGAAGGCGAAGATCGACGAAGGCACCGAGTACTACTCGTTGGTCAGGGCGCTCAAGGCCATCGACGACGCCGACGTCGCCCTGCTCGTGATCGACGCAACGGTGGGTGTGACCCACCAGGACCAGCGCCTCGCCGAGCGCGTGGATGCCGCCGGCTGCCCGATCGTGGTCCTGCTCAACAAGTGGGAGACGCTGAACGCCGAGCAACGAACCGAGGTCACGTACCAGCTCGGCGAGAGGTTGCACTTCCTCGGCGACGCGCCGGTGCTCAAGATCAGCGCGCTCACGGGCAAGGGCGTGAACAAGCTGCTGCCCGTGCTGTCGAGCGCGATCGGTGAGTACCACAAGCGGGTGCCCACCCGGAAGGTCAACGAGGTGATCCGGCTGGCGCAGTCGGCCCAGCCCGGCCCGCACGGGGCGCGCGTGCTGTACGCGACGCAGGGGGCGGTGGACCCACCGACCTTCACGTTCTTCGCGAACAAGAAGCTGCCCCAGCCCTACGTGCGCTACCTCGAGCGGCGGCTGCGCGAGGAGTTCGACTTCGGCAGCACGCCCATCAAGATCCGCGTGCGGGAGCGCTCGAGCTGAGCCCCGCCGGACGGAGGTGCCCGCGTCCGGTCGTTGCGTCCACGACGGAGCCGACGGGTACCATCGTGAGACCATGAACCAGCCGATCCTTGCGGTGGTCGCCGTGGCCTGCGCAGCCGCTGCGGCGATCTGGGGGCGCTCCGCGCGCTACCGCCAGAAGGTCCTGCGCCGGGTGGAGTCGGAGTCCGGTGACACCGACCTCAAGGAGCTGACCCTCTCGGACCTCCGCAAGGACGTCCACACGACCGTCCTCTACCTCGTGCTCGCCGCCAGCTCGCTCGCCGCCGCGGTGGTGGGGGGCAGCGCCGTGATCGTCCTGTTCGCGCTCGTGCTCGTGCCGGTGTCGCTCTCGTTCGTGTTCGGCCGGAACTTCGTGAACGAGGCCCGCCTCGAGCTGCGACGCACCCAGCTCGAGCAGCGGGCCCAAGAGGTCCTCGTGCAGGACGACCTCGCACCGAAGCGCTGGGCCGAGCGCCTGGCGCCCGAGGACCTGCCGGACTTCACGGGGTTCGAGGTCGGGCGGGTGTACCAGGCCGGCTCAGGCCACATGGCCGGCGACTTCTACGACGTCTTCCGCGTCAGCCCCACGCGCCTCGCAGCGGTCATCGGCGACGTCGCGGGGCACGGCATCGACCCCGCGATCACGGCGTTCCAGGCCAAGTACCTGCTGCGGGTCTTCCTCCGCCAGTACCGCGACCCCGCGCAGGCGCTCGAGGAGCTGAACACCCAGATGTCTGCGATCGGTCGCAACGAGGAGTTCATCTCGTTGTGCGTGGCCATCTTCGACACCGACGCCGGCACGCTGCGCTACGCCTCCGCGGGCCACCCGGCTGCGTGGCTGTGGCACCAGCGCGAGGTGCGCCCCCTGCGCGCCACCGGTCCGCTGCTGATGCTCGACCCGAAGGGCACCTACGTCAGCCGCGAGATCGACCTCGAGGAGCACGACCTGCTGCTCGTGTACACCGACGGCCTCGCCGAGGCCCGCGCGGGTGACTCGCTGTTCGGGGAGGAGCGGATCGCCAACACGCTCAGACGTGATCCCGGGGTCGCGGCCGACGTACTGTGCAAGTCCCTGCTCGAGGCCGCCATCGACTTCGCCAGTGGACCGATCACCGATGACGTCGCCATCCTCGCCATCCGCCGGACCTGAAGCGGACGCCACCACTGTGCCCCCACCCGAGCCCACCTCCACCACGACCGGCGACGCCGCCCTGCCCGGGGTCGATGCCCCGAACGCCGCCGCGGAGCACGCGGCCATGCTGGCCGCCGCCGCCACCCGCGCCCTCGCCGGCAACCTCGAGAAGGGCGGCGCCAAGCTCGAGCAGCAGAACAAGCTGTTCGTGCGCGACCGCCTGGCGCTGCTCCTCGACCCGGGCTCGTTCATCGAGGATGCGCTGCTCGCCAACGCCTCGGCCGCGGACCTGCCGGCCGACGGCGTCGTCACCGGGGTCGGCACGATCGACGGCCGACCGGTGTGCGTGATGGCCAACGACCCGACGGTCAAGGCCGGCTCGTGGGGAGCCCGCACCGTCGAGAAGATCGTCCGCCTCACCGAGCGGGCCCTGCGCGACGAGCTGCCCGTGTTCTGGCTGGTCGACTCGGCCGGTGCCCGCATCACCGATCAGGTCGAGCTCTTCCCCGGCCGGCGCGGCGCCGGGCGGATCTTCTACAACCAGGTGCGCCTGTCCGGGCGGGTCCCGCAGATCTGCTGCCTCTTCGGTCCGTCCGCCGCCGGGGGTGCCTACATCCCCAGCTTCTGCGACATCGTGATCATGGTCGAGGGCAACGCGTCGATGTACCTCGGCTCCCCGCGCATGGCCGAGATGGTCATCGGCGAGATCACCACGCTCGACGAGATGGGGGGCGCGCGCATGCACGCCACGGTCTCGGGGTGCGGCGACAACTTGGCGGTCGACGACGAGGACGCGATCGAGCAGGCCCGGGCCTACTTCACCTACTTCCCGACGAGCTGGCGCCACGATCCGCCCGCGTACCAGCCGGCGCCCCCGATCCGTGCGCTCGACGACACGGTCGTGCCCGCCGAGGACACCCGGGGCTACGACATGCACGACGTCATCGACGGCCTCGTCGACGCCGAGAGCTTCTTCGAGGTCAAGCCGCTCTTCGCGCCCGAGCTGATCGTGGGCCTCGGCTGCCTCGACGGCAAGCCTGTCGGCATCGTGGCCAACAACCCGATGTTCAAGGGCGGCGCCCTCTTCACCGACTCGGCCGACAAGGCGGCGCGCTTCATCTGGTGCTGCGACGCGTTCAACGTGCCGCTGATCTTCCTCGCCGACGTGCCGGGGTTCATGATCGGCACCCAGGTCGAGCGCGAGGGCATCATCCGCCACGGGGCGAAGATGGTCACCGCGGTCTCCGAGGCCACGGTGCCGAAGGTGTCGGTGGTGGTGCGCAAGGCGTACGGCGCCGGTCTGTACGCCATGTCGGGCCCGGCCTTCGCCCCCGAAGCAACCATCGCGATGCCGACCGCGAAGATCGCCGTCATGGGCCCCGAGGCCGCCGTGAACGCCGTGTTCGCCAACAAGATCGCCGCCATCGAGGACGAGGCCGAGCGCGCCGCCTTCATCGCCGAGCAACGCCGGATCTACGAGGAGGACGTCGATCTCCTGCGGCTCGCGTCCGAGCTGGTGATCGACGCGATCGTCGAGTTCGCGGACCTGCGTGAGGACCTGATCCGCCGGCTGCGCTACGCCGAGGGCAAGGACCGCTCGTTCACCGAGCGCCGCCACGGCGTACCCCCCGTCTGAGGTCGGTGGGCCGTGCCGTGGTGTGACGACTGCGCCAAGTTCTGGACGCCGACGTCGATGCCGCCCGACGGCACGTGCCCGACCTGTGGCGCGCAGATCGCCGAGCCGCCGAGCACCCGCGTCCCGTGGCACTTCTGGTTGCTGGTCGCCGCGCTGGTCCTTTACCTCGGATGGCGGCTCGTGCAGCTGTTCCAATGGCTCGTGGCCGAAGGCCACACCGCGATCGCGCTCGGGCTCGGAGCGGCGCTCGTCGCCCTCGGCGCCTGGGGCGCGTGGTGGAACTGGCACCCCGACGACGACCACGAAGAAGAGGGCGTCGCGGGGGAGCCGTGATGACGTGAGCGGCAGGGCTCAGAAGAAGCCGGTGCGGGCCTGGGCGTGGCGCCGGGCGACGTCGTCGGCGGCGTCGTCCGCGCCGGCCGCGCGATGCAGCGACTCGAGCCGGGTCCACCGGGCGGTGTCCCAGGGCTGCTCGCCGAGGATGAGCTCGAGGGCGACGATCTGGATCGCGGGATCGGCCTCGGCATCGTGGGCGACCCGATCGGCGAGCTCGAGCTGGAACGAACGCGTCGCCCGCTGCAGCCCCCGGGCCCAGTCCAGGAACGGCTCGTCCTCGAGCAGCTCGCCGGCGAACAGCGCCAGCGCGTCGGCGGGATGCCCCTCGTCGGCGAGCGAGCGGGACCGCTCGTAGTCGGTGCGCGCGAGGAGCGTGACGCGTTGCTGGTCGGTGTGGAGGTACGCCGACGGCTCGCCCAGCGGGCGCAAGGGCTCCAGCGTGGTGCGGATCTCCGCCAGGGCGCGGCGGACCAGCGCCATCCGAGTCGGGGGATCGGCATCGGGCCACACCGCGACGCCGATGGCGTTGCGCGTGGCGGTCCGGTCCTGCACGAGGGCGAGGTAGAGCAGCACCTCGTGCGCCGGGCGTGACCACCGCACGTCCCGTGGCTCCTCGTCGACCAGGACCCGGGTGGGACCCAACACGCGCACCTCGAGCGGCGCCGTCGCGTGTCGGGCCAGGGCGCCGAGCCGGCGCCGCGCCTCGAGCTCGATGGGCGCGAACCCGTAGGCGCGGCACTCTGCGACGCGGCGCTCGCTGCGCTCGACCCCGCGTCGGTCGCCGCGGGCGACGGCCACCGCCAGCTGGAGCAAGGCGACGTGGGTGCGGGTGAAGAGGTCGTGACGGCCGACGCGGCGATCGAGGAAGTCCGCGATCTCCAGCACCTCGTCGTCCTCGCCGGCGTCGAGCATCATCCAGAGGTACGTGGTGGCCGCCGCGGTCAGGCCGAAGCCACCGCTCGCGCGTGCGCCTTCGTAGGCCGCGAGCGCCGCCGACGCGGCTGTGGTCACGTCGCCTCGCGCCCAGGCGAGGTGGGCCCGGGCCTCGACCACCGCCGGCGCGTCCGTGGTGCGAGCGGCGCTCGTGCGCAGGACCTCGTCGGCCGCGTCCAGCTCGCCCGCGGCGATCTCGACCTCGGCGCGGGCCCACACGCCGAGCGCGTCGGCCGCGGTGCCGAGCGCCTCGCGGGCGCCGTCGAGGTCGCCGGCCCACCACCGCACGATGCCGAGCCACGTCGACGGTTCCGCGGCCTCCGCGTCCGACGCTGCCAGCGCCGCGTCGGCGAAAGCCGCGGCGGCGGCCGCCAGCTCGCCTCGACGGGCGAGCACCGCACCGAGCGCGACGAGCGCGTCGCGGCGGGCAGGCTCGTCGATCGTTTCGTCCACGCGTCGCCGGGCGTCGAACACCGCCCGGTTGGCGTCCATCGCGACGCGTGCGGCAGCCACCAACGCGGGCAGCTCGCGACGTCGGTCGGCCGGCAGCCGGAAGAACCACCGCACGGCGCGCTCGGCGCCGATGTCCTCGAGGTGGGCGGCGAGCAGGTCGGCGGCATCCTCGACGCGACCCTCGCCGAGCGCGGCGTCGATGGCGGCCGCTGGGTCCGATGCGGGGTCGGGCGGAGACGTGGGGTCGGTTCCTCCGGGCGGCGTGGACGATGCGACGAGCTCGAGCTCCTCCGGCGTGCAGACGATGTCGGCCGCGGTGACGACGTCCACCTTGGGCGCCTCGACGCCGCGCAGGCGACCGATCAGACCCGATGGTCGACGCGTCGCCGCCACGATGATCTTCGACTGTGGGTCCAGGAGGCTGACGACCTCCGCCAGGACGGGGTCGGTCATGTCCGCATCGGCGTGGTCGTAGTCGTCGATGACGAGGGTCGTCGGGGCCCCGTCCAGCAGACGGGCCAGCGCGTCGGCCCACGAGGACGCGTCGACGGCGGCGTCGGTGTCGGCGAGCGGCGCGAGCTCGGCCCGCTCGGCTTCGAGCCCGAGGGATCGGGCGGTGAGGGCGACGAGGTCGCGGGCCGAGCCGTAGCCGGGGGCCAACCGCACCCAGGCCGTGCGCACGCCAC
>CAYUOL010000284.1:0-8899 GCA_964446345.1 uncultured Iamiaceae bacterium
GACTTGGCCCGTGCAGGCGCAGGTGCAGGCGTAGGCGCAGGCGCAGGCGCAGGCGCAGGCACAGGCGCAGGCGCAGGCGCAGGCGCAGACGCAGGTACAGGCGCAGGCGCAGGCGCGAATGCTCTCATGGGCGTGCCTTGCGGCCGTGCCACCTGCGGCTGTGCCACCTGCGGCTGCACCCCAGCAATCTGACGGATTTTGCCGTAAATCTCCCCCCACAGGTCCGACCACAGGCCGAATCTGGTAAGGAGCAGGTGGGCCCCGTTCAGGTTTTGCTCCATCTCCCTGCGAGCGGTGTTCACGCCGTATACTACCGCGAAGTTCCAAGATGGGCGGTTCTCCTGCTGCCGCTGAGTGTCGCGGCCGACGTCCCCAATGTCGTCGGCGATTTGGAACGCGATTCCCAGGCTGCGGCCTATATCCCGCATCGCGCCCACATATTCGATAGATCCGCCAGAAGCGATCCAGCCGGAGACGATCGCAATCTCAAAGAAAGTTGCAGTCTTTTTGTAGATTATTTCGGATACTACATCTTCTTTGTTCTGCACGTCCTCCAGCTGAGTCACGTCCATCAGCTGGCCGCCCGCGGCTCCCAACGCGCCGAGGGCCCGGCTCACCTCGCTGCAGATCCATGTCCCGATGCGGTCGACATTCTTTACCTCAGGGCAGTTATCGCGGATCCAGTCGATCTGGCGGCATACGTTTTGGAACGCCCCGGCCATCAGTGCCACCGAAGCCATTTGGGCTGCCGCTGCGCCAACGGCGACGTGGAGCGCTGGCTCACCCCGCCGCACGTCGTCGTTGTCGAACTCCGGAAGGTCGTCGATGACGAGGGAGGCCGCGTGGAGGTACTCAATAAAGAGGGCCAGCTCGGCTACATCTGTCACCGACGGCTCCAAGTCTGAGGGCTTTTCTGATTGCCGGTGGGCGATCAGCCGCTTCGCCATACTTTCACGGGCCACCTCGAGGACGATAATAGCCCGCAGGCGCTTTCCGCCGCGTAGCGCCCGCTTGCACGCCTCCGCAAGCAGGCCGCTGGTCGGACCAAACTCTTGCAATTCCTGCGCCCGCTCGATGAGCGCGTCTACCTCGAGCCGGTACTGGTCGTACGTGCGCGGCCGCAGGATGTCGGTAGGGTCGTACGGCTGCTGGCGGAGGGGGCCGCCCCCGAGGCGGGGCAAAGATGCGCGAAGCGCGTCCTTCAGCCCGAACTGGTTCTCGATGTCCTCCAGGACCTTGCCGGCCCGGATCATCTTCGCCGTTGTGTATACGATGATGATTATGAGCACGGTTATGATTGCGAGGTATATCGCGTGGCCTTTCATGCTGTATTGCGACCCGGGCCGGTCTCTATTTTGGGCGCACCCAATTTGATTCGGGCGAGTCCTGCCATTGAGCACCTGAGCCGTATGAATGTCGCAGCGTTCGCCCCAAGTTCTGCCGCCGTCAACGCCGTCAACGCCGTCAACGCCGTCAACGCCGGCGGGCCCGCCGCCCCCCGGCCCGCCCCCGTGCGCCCTCCTCCGGGGGGCCCGCGCTCTTGTGTCACGGTACCACGATGAGCTGTCTGCCGAACGCTGGCTTATGCTGTTCGGCCTCCCTGGCGACGTGCCGGCCGCCTCCGAGCGCCTGGCCCGAGCGCAAAAAGCCTATGAACCGTACAGGCCATTCGAGGCTTTGTGCGGGCGCCCCGAAGGAGGGTCGCCATCGTATTGAGCCCGGGCAGGCAGGCGGGCCCGCCGGCGTACGCAGCTATCGCGCGCCTGCGGCACCTCCTATGGGGTCGATGTCCCGTTCCTTTTGAGCCACTCCCGTAGTTCGTGGGAGGTCGGCGCGATCTCGCCCGGGTGGGCGGCCTTCCAGTGCTCGGCGATCCGGCGCGAAAGGTCGCTCCCGCTCCTGGCCAGAGAGAGGTGGCCGGCGCAACCGAAACATCCGCCATGCGCCGCATACTCCTTTTCCCGGCTCTCGATCCACTGCTTCCGATCAATCGAAAGGGAGTCGTCGAAAGTGCTGCGGTATGTGTTTTGCACCTGCATGGTCCGTGTGAGGCGGGCGTCTACCGCGGAGGGGAACACAGCTGCCCGAATGATGTCGTGCACTGATCGGTCTGGAGGGATAGCCCAGTCGGCGTGGAAGGCGCCCCAATGTAATTCAATTGTAACGACGTCGTCCGTCTCGCCGTCCCGGATCTGCCGCAACCTAACGGCGCATCCGTAACAGACGCCCCCGTGGGCGGACTTGGTATGCTCCTTGAGATTAGTTATAAAGTCCTGCAAACGGGCATCGAGGTCTCTTCCTTCCCGCGGGTAAATGAAACGCGTGACGCATTGGTCGCAGCTCTCGAAGCCCAAGCTGTTTTCGATCATTACCCGCAGGGCGTCTCGATCTGCCGCCGGGCTCGCCATCCGTGTGAATGCTCCTTCTCTGGTCCGCTTCAAATGGGTGCGGACGGCGCGCTGGGAAAAACATACGCCGCGCCCGCCTAGCCGCACGGCGTGAGCGCCACAACGCAGACACCCAGGCACACCATATATGCGACGATCCACGCGATAAGTCCCATGACGATTGTGCCTGCGACCGCGGCGACTCTGTCGTCCTCCGTCGGCTCAAGGGCGACCTTGAATTTGCCGGTCATCCCGTCCTCGGTGTAATAGCAGGGGAACTCTTCGGGAACAAACTCGCACGAGTCGAACTGCGGCCAAGCGTGCTGCTTGTAGCCGTACGCCGTAAACTCGACTTCCGCGACCCCCCGGGCGCCGCACGACAGCAGCCGGCATGTCGTCTGCCGGGGGATCGCCTTATCGTAGGTGTCGATACCAAGGATCACCGAAACGATCAAAAACGCTGGGAATGATAGGATCGGGGCGAACAGGCACGGAACACGGCATACGCGGCGCGCCTTACACGTGAGGCGCCGCATCGCGTGGCTATCGACCGCCTGCCAATACCGCTCCCGCACCCCAACCGAACGTACAAACGGCGTGGACTGGGCTCCGGCGGGGCTGCGCCCATTTACCAGGGTTATCCCCGCCGCCGCGGCAATGATATCCTTGGCTGGCGCCTCCCCGCCCGCCAGACGGAGCCAGCCTCCCGGCGTCGCGTGGCACACGGGGCAGCGGTCCGCGGACAGGCATATGTCGCATACGATATGGCCGCACGCGGCGAGCGCGACGAGCGACTCCCCTTCTGTTTGGCACTTGCCGCAACGCGCCATTTGGTTTCGCCGCTTATCATCGGCGCGGTCGCAGTCAAATTGGGCGCCGCCGGGGGCCTGCCGCGCCGTGCGCCGCTTCTTTTCGGGCCCATATACGGACAGAAATGCGTTTGCGCGCGATCGCCATCGCCATCATCGTCGTCATCGCCATCCTCCTCGTGGCCTATGCCGCTCGCCGCCGGCCAGACCCCAACCTCCCCTGCGGCGGCTGCCCGCCGGGCCTCTCCGTCTGCGACTCGGTCACGGGCCAGTGCGTCGCCTGCACCGCCGGCGACGCCACCCACTGCCCGAGTGGCCAGCCCTTCTGCACGAACGCCAACCAGTGCGCCGTATGCCTGGGCGACACGACGGGGTGCCCGCCGGGCACCTTCTGCGACCGCGGCACCCGCTGCGTCGCCTGCCGCGGCTCGATCGACTGCCCCCCCGGGCGCGTCTGCCTCCCGGACGGGAGCGGGTGCGTCGAGTGCCTCGCCGACCGTGACTGCGGAGGGGACCCGGCGAAGCCCTACTGCGGGCCCGGGAATTCCTGCGTCGCCTGCCGCGCCGCCCCGACGGACACCTGCGGGAAAGACAGCCCGACCGCCCCCCACTGCCTCTCCCCGCCCGGCGTCTGCGTCCGCTGCCGGGGCGACGGCGACTGCCCTGGCGGCGGGTTCTGTGTCGCCCGGGCCCCCGGCGCGCCGCCGTCCTGCGTCCAGTGCGTCGAGGGCGACCCGAAGCGCGCCTGCCCCGGCGGCCAGTTCTGCGTCGCCGGCGGGACCTGCGCCCAGTGCGTCGAGGGCGACCCGGCGCGCGCCTGCCCGCCCGGCCAGGCCTGCCTCGGGGGGCAGTGCGTCCGCGGCTGCCTGACGAACTCCGACTGCGGGCCGGCGAGCTCGACCCCCAACTGCATCGGCGGCGTCTGCGTCGCCTGCGCGTCGGACCAGCAGTGCGCCTCCGCCTTCCCCGGCCTCCTCCCGTTCTGCGCGAACGGCCTCTGCGTCGAGTGCCAGGTCGACCAGAACGGGAAACAGAAAGGATGCTCCAACCCCGCCACGCCCGTCTGCGTCGGCAGCGTCTGCGAACAGTGCGGGCGCGACTCCGACTGCAAGGATAACCCCCGCGGGCCGTTCTGCGAGAAGGTCGTTACCAGCCACGGAACCGGCTACGCCTGCGTCGCCTGCACTAGTGACGAGTACTGCGCCCAGCACAACCCCGCGACCCCCTGGTGCGACCCCGCGTCCTACAGCTGCGTCGCCTGCGGCCCCGGCCACAGCTGCCCCGCGGACCAGCCCGTCTGCGGGAAGAAGGGGCGCTGCGTCTCCTGCGACGCCGGCCACGGGTGCCCCGGCGGGATGTGGTGCAGCGACCCCGACGGCGGCCAGTGCATCCAGTGCCGCGGCGACCTCGACTGCGCCGGCCGCAAGGGCGCCCCCTTCTGCGACACCGCGAGCGGCATGTGCGTCGCCTGCCGCGGGAAGTCCGACTGCCCGCCCGGCGCGCCGGTCTGCCTCCCCGACGAGAGCTCCTGCGTCCAGTGCACCGCCAACAGCGATTGCCGGACCCCCCCGAACGGCCGCTGCTCGGCCAGCCCCGACGCCCTCTACACCTGCGTCGAGTGCGACACGCCCGCCGACTGCTCCAACCCCAACGCCCGCTACTGCGCCGGGCATCGGTGCCTTGAGTGCCAGGGCGACTCCGACTGCGGTGGGGGCGCCTGTGTGTCAGGCAAGTGCGTGAGCTGCCTCCCGTCCGCCCTGCGGCCGCCGGCCGGCACCCTCGTGTTCCTCCAGAACCGCGCCGCGGGGACTGGCTTCTGGCTTTCCCTCCGCACCGCCTCCGGCCCCTGCAACCAGGCCGTCATGGCCTCCCCCCACAGCGGCGGCCAGCCCGGGTACCCGGCGACGCCCACGTACGGCTGGCTCGCGAGCCAGACCTTCGCCATCGAGAGCACCGGCCGCGCCGACGGCAGCTTCTTCCTCGCCAACAGCGCTTACGCCCTGGCCGGCTTGATCAAGAAGTGGTACTTTGTGCGCCAGGGGTCCCCGTCGAAGCCCCTCCTCGGCCTCCAGACAGATTTCCCCGGCCACCGGTACGACCCGACGAAGGACCCGGGCGCCGCGTGGGTTCTCGCGGGAGGGGTCCTCACCGACCCGGGCCGCACGGTTATGCTGGCTGTCGATCCCGCTGTTCTCGACCCGTGTGTCGGCCAGACCGCCGGCTTTCCCCCTTCGCCGCTCATCCAGATCGTCCCGTTTGCCCGCGCTGGCTGCACCCGGCCCGGTTCTGTCTGGGACTTCGTCCGCGCCCCCAGTCGTAGTGGGTTCGGGGGACCCGTCCGGTCCGTTCTCGAGGACAGGCTCTCCGGCCCCGACAGCGCCATCGATAAAGCATTCGGCGACGAGGACTCCATCTATGACGAGTTTCGCGGATGGCGTTGGCGCGATCGCGGTCCGCAGTCACGCCCTCGTTCCAGTCCGCGCGCCGGTCTACGATATCGCTAATTTCGGCGGCCTTTTTGACACCCCGGCATACATCCATGCTTCAATGGAAAGGCCCGCGGCAACTGTCGTGCACCTTAAGCGGAAGAATGGTGCTATTGTTCAGGACTGCGACGTATACATCGGTCGGGCAATGTACCAGGGGGGGTGGCGGCTGGCTGCGAGCAAATGGGCAAACCCTTTCCGCCTGACTCACCCCGCCGACCGGGGCCGGATCCTCGTTAAATATGAGGCCCTGGTTCGGGCGGACCCGGAACTCATGGCGGCCCTCCCTGGACTGAAGGGGGCCAGACTGGGGTGCTGGTGCAAGCCCCTCCCCTGCCACGGCGACATCCTCGTGAAACTCCTAGAAGAATATTTGAGCAGTCAGGGGGCCGTCACATCGCCACCGATTCCCCACATACCCGACGATGATCCGATATGGTCCGAATTTGGCCTATAGGGTTTGTTTCGGACGCAGTGATACAGAGATGCCGCCAGAATCACGCGAACCATGCAACTTACGCGCGACGCGCGCCATTGCCCGTGGAACGCACCCGCTATCAGTCGCCGAAAAGTGCAGCCTCGAGATCAGCCTTCGAAACAGAAACGTAATGAATAGACTGATGGAAAGAATCGCCAATGACCGCAACGAGGTCGATAAATGGGATGTGCATTCGGTACGAGCCGTGGGCGAAGGTCTTCTAATGGAAGGGACCCCTCACAAATACGGATACATTACTATCACCAATAACGAGGTCCCGGTCGGCGTTATCGTTCTTCGTTCTCGCCACGCCCCCGATTAACCCCCAAGAAGATTGGTATGGGGTTGTCTGTTGTGCTTTTCACGGGTCCACCATTTTGGCCGCCCCCGCGCCGCCCCGCCCCGCCGGTGCCGACCCGGCCGCGCCGGCCGCCCATACCCGGCCGCGCCGGCCGCTTCGGGCCGACCGCAGAGGGGGTCGGCGTTTGGACCCCCCCCCCCCCCCCCCGATACACGATTGCGCAGCGGACTGCGCAAAATTGTATAGAAGGTTTTGTTTGGTTTATAAACAGTTATTGCTATATGTATATACCTCTCGATAAACTGCGAGATATTCTCCGGGAAGGCCTCCTGAACAAGGTCCCTATATGTTGAACACAATTGCGCAGTAAAAGATACACGATTGCGCAGTGGCCGATAGAACCTGTAAAAAGTGCGGGGCGTCTTTCGTTTACCCCCGAGATTTGAGGAGGCACCAAGAACGGAAAACTTCGTGCGCCCCCATATGCGCGCAGGTCGAAACTCTACAAACAGAGGCTAAGAAAGGTTACGAGTGCAACTACTGTGGCCGGCAGTTCGCGTCGTCCGCATCCCGGGCGCGCCACGTGCGCAGCGCATGCAAGGCCGCGGTGTTCCGCGCTGCAGTCCCGGAAGAGCATCCGTCCGTGGATGATCAAATAACGCGCATTGAAGAGCAAGTAGCTAGGCTCACCAGCCTTATCGAAAAGGGGCTAACAGGCACAGCGCCCACGGTGCATAATCATACCAACATCGGCTTCATCCAGCAGAACCTACATGTAAATCTCGTAGGATTCAACCGGGCAGATCGTATCCAGGTCCCGCTCAGCGCCATCCAGGAGGCGTTCAGCACGAACCCCCGCCTCATTGAATACTGCCGTATGACGGATGAGGATCGGACGGACGCCGATAAGGCGACCCCGTACATAGTGGAGGCGCTTGTCGACCTGGTTCGGCTGGCGCACCGCGACCCCATTTACAGAAATGTGTACCTGAACCCGCACCGGGCTGATCAAGTCATGGTGTGTCTCGATGACGAAAAGGGAGTCCCCCGGCAGTGGGAAGTTCGCCCGCTTGTGGACGCGATCCGCCTCCTCTTCGACGGGGTCGTTATCAATCTCCGGGACGTGATTCTGTCGGAAGCGAAATGGAAGGACCTCCCGATCAACATCCAGGGGGCGGCCGCCTGGCTCCCCAATATGTACGAAGGCTCGCCGGAGCGGTACGTCGATGAGGGGCGCCAGGCCATGGCCGCGCATCTCATGAACACCCGCCCGGACCCGCCGAAATAGGCGGCGGACTAGGATTGTCGTTTAGGCGCTGGTGGGCTGGGTGACCCTTCCGAGGAAAATTCTGGATAGGCGTGGTCAGCTCTTCTCGGATGGGATTATCGATCAGACTTCCATCGCCCGACAAGCGGGGGTCTCAATAGTGGACATCTCTCGGGGTTCGTTGGCGGTGAATGAGCGCATCCCCAGCAGTATGAAGCCCTGCTCTTTCTTTTTGCCGATAGTGCCTGATCTCCTTTGGGCGTCCGTAGGCGATCCTGGCCATGAGAAGGCACTACTATACGCTATAACTTCAAAACAGTAGTTGAGCCTCACTGCGATTGCGGTTCGTCCTTCGCCGTGGCCACGGTTTCGCGCTGGAGAGCCGCCCGGGCCGCGTCTTTAAAGAACTTCTGAACGACCCTTTTGTAGGCGCCACTGGCATCGCGGTACTTCTCGGTGAACTCATCTCGGCTCGGGGGGGCCACTTCGGCCCGAACCTTACCCGGATCACGACCGCTTATTGCGCGCCACATCTCGGCCTCTCGTTCGGCCTCCTGCTTGGCCCGCCGGTCGCGTTCTGCGAGCTGGGCGGTGGTCATATCGCTATCGAGGTATTGCAGGTACTCGAGAAAGGAGCTGCCTTTCCAGCCACTGCGATTGCAGTTAGCGATTAGCTTACGCAGCTCGCCGCTCAGAACTTCCATCGACAGGGGGTGGGGGCGCAGCGGGGCGGTTCCGAGAACATCGGTCGCTACTGGGTGACTCGCGCCCATGAACTGTTGGAGGGCGTATGCCGCCCCGTCTTCGGCGAGCCGGCCGATGTACTCGACGTCAGACTGGCTCCATTTTTTCCGCTGGTTTCGGAGGGGAATAATCCGATTGCGGAAGTCGTCGAGAGTCACCTCAGTGAACCCGGCGATGTCCGTCTTGAAGTTCTGGTACAGCGGAATGATGCGGCCAGCCGGTTTGGGATCTTTGGCACGAGTCTCCTGGCGACCGGCGCCGGTCGCGCGCCGCTGGCCGGGACATGTCAGTGGGGTCTGCTGCGGCGCGGGCGTGGGCGCAGACACAGGCGTGGATACGGTCACAGGCGCGGGCGCGGGCGCGGGCGCGGGCGCAGGCGTGGATACGGTCACAGGCGCGGGCGCGGGCGCGGGCGCGGGCGCGGGCA
>CAYUOL010000285.1:0-8824 GCA_964446345.1 uncultured Iamiaceae bacterium
TGTTGCTGAGCGACAGAAACTCTCCGCAGACGCCGCTGCGGTTCGAGGAACGCGGTGGATGCCAGGTCGCGGTTCGGCGGGTTGCGGTCCGCGGGGATGCGGCACTGGTCGCGGTGGCGCATGTGCTGCTCTCCGCACGGCGGGCGGTGCTTCTTGCTGCGACGCTTCGGCCCGGCGTCGTCTCCGCGGCGGTTTCCACCTCTGCGCGCGCACGGCCGTGTGCGGCGGTGGGACGGGCGATCGGTGCGCCCCCGGTCGTCGGGCAGCCGGGGAGTGAACCGCGGCTCTTGAGGTGGCGGGGTGCGGTGGCGTCGGCGGGGAAGCGCCGGGCGTCGCGGACAGGGTCGGTTTGCTGTCTGTGGTGAGTTTCTGTTGCTGAGCGACAGAAACTCTCCGCAGACGTTCTGACGCGCTTCGAGGAACGCGGTGGATGCCAGGTCGCGGTTCGGCGGGTTGCGGTCCGCGGGGATGCGGCACTGGTCGCGGTGGCGCATGTGCTGCTCTCCGCACGGCGGGCGGTGCTTCTTGCTGCGACGCTTCGGCCCGGCGTCGTCTCCGCGGCGGTTTCCACCTCTGCGCGCGCACGGCCGTGTGGGGCGGCGGGACGGGCGATCGGTGCGCCCCCGTCGTCGGGCAGCCGGGGGAGTGAACCGCGGCTCTTGAGTCGGCGGGGTGCGGTGGCGGCGGCGGGGAAGTGCCCGGCGTCGCGGCGGAGGTCGGTCTGCTGTCTGTGGTGATCTTCTGTTGCTGAGCGACAGAAACTCTCCGCAGACGCCGCTGCGGTTCGAGGAACGCGGCGGCGGATGCCAGGCGCGGTTCGGTGGGATGGGGCAGCGCGGATGCGGCACGGGTCGCGGTGGCGCAGTCTGCTGCTTGCCGCGCGGCGGGCGGTGCTTCTTGCTGCGACGCCTCGTCCGGGCGTCGTCTCCGCGGCGGTTTCCACCTCTGCGCGCGCACGTCCGTTTGTGGCGGCGGGACGTCTCCGCGGCGGTTTCCACCTCCGCGCGCGCAGCGTCGCAGCGTGCGGCGGGAGGGGCCTTGGGTGCGCGCCCGTCGTCGCTCGGTCGGGGAGTGAACCGCGGCTTTTGAGGTGGTGGGGTGCGGTGGCGTCGGTGGGGAAGTGCCGGGCGTCGCGGCGGGGGTCGGTCTTGCTGTCTGTGGTGATCTTCTGTTGCTGAGTGACAGAAGCTCTCCGCAGACGTCCGGATCGGCGTCGCCTTGCCGTTGCTCGGTGGGACGCGGGTGCGGCAACCGACCTGGAGGCCGCCGCCCGCCGGCGAACCGGCGCTCGCCGTCACGGACGTCGGTGACGATCTTGCGGGCCGCGCCCGGCGGTGAGATCGGGCCGGCGCCGCCGGGCGGCACAACGTCCGAGCGGGATGTCGGAGCGGGACGTCAGTGCAGGACGTCAGAGCAGGACGATGCGGATCAGGTAGATCCCGATGAACACGACGAAGACCGAGACGTCGAGGCCGCCGAGGGGCGGGATGACCTTGCGCACCGGCGCTACGACGGGCTCGGTGATCGTGTAGGCGATCGAGTTGGCCGTGGCCAGCGGCCCGGTCTTGTTCGGGATCCACGAGAGGATGCCGCGCGCGAAGAGCACGAAGGTGAAGAGGGTCAGGACGAGGGAGATCAACGCGATCATGGGGGGACCGGGCTCCAGCCGGCGGTGCTGCCCGTCGGGAGCAGCGGGGGTGGTGGTGCTTCCAGCGTACCGACGTGCGCCCTGATCGAGGCCGCGCGTCGAGCGGGATCTGCGAGCAGAAGAGCCAATGTTTTCGGGCCCTTTTCGCGCCATCTTTCGCGCAGCTTTACCCCCGCGTCGGTCCCGGTTCGGCATCCGCCGCGGCGTGCTTCGAGCGCCGGCGGCACCGGTGCGGCAAGCTGATCGACGCCGAGCACGACGATGACCACGACGATGGGCAAAGGAGCACCGATGCCTGACGGAGACAGCGTTGGAGGTGGCGGGCGTGCGCCCGCGGCAGACGGTTCCCGCGACGGGCGCAACCGGCGCACGAAGATCGTCGCCACGATCGGCCCGGCTTCGGAAGCCCCCGCCACGCTCGAGGCGATGATCGACGCCGGCATGGACATGGCTCGCCTCGGCCTCGCGCACGGCCCCGTCGAGCAGAGCATCGAGAAGCTGCAGTCGATCCGTCGCGCGGCGGCGCAGGCCGGACGCTTCGTGGGGGTCATGGCCGACCTGCCGGGCCCGAAGATCCGCGCCGGGTCGTTCCCGGAGGACGGCTGTCAGCTCGACGACGATGCCGTGGTCACGTTCGTGCAGGGCCCCGGCACGAGCGACGCCGCGTCGATCACCGTGGCCGACGACTACCCGGGTCTGCTCGAAGGCCTCCAGCCGGGCGACCTGATCGGGTTGGGCGACGGCGCGGTCACCGTCGTGGTCGAGGGCCGGCGGGGCGACGTGGTCCAGGCGCGCGTGCGCACGGGTGGCCTGGTGCGCGGTCGTCCGGGCGTCAACCTGCCCCCGGAGCGGTTCAACGCCCCGAGCCCGACGGCGGACGACCTGCGCCTGCTCGACGCGATGGCGGGCGCCGGTGTCGATGCGGTCGCGATCTCGTTCGTGCGCAGCGCCGCCGACGTGCAGGCGGTGCGCGACGCCGTCGGGTCCGACGGGCCGATGCTCATCGCCAAGGTGGAGACGCCGGCGGCCGTGGAGGACCTCGACGCCATCGTGCAGGTCTCCGACGCCGTGATGGTCGCCCGCGGCGACCTGGGCGTGCGGCTCGCGCTGGAGGACGTGCCGCACGTGCAGAAGCGGATCATCCGTCTCGGCGTGTCCTGGGGGCGGCCGGTCATCACCGCGACCCAGATGCTCGAGTCGATGGTGCAGAGCCCGAGCCCGACCCGGGCCGAGGTGTCCGACGTGGCCAACGCGGTGCTCGACGGCACCAGCGCCCTCATGCTCTCGGCGGAGAGCGCCGTCGGCCGTGACCCCGTCAACGCCGTTGCGACGATGGCGCGCATCGCGACGAGAGCCGAGCGGGAGTTCGACTACGCCGGCTGGGGCGCGAACCTCGGCCGCCAGCACACCGCCCTCGCCGCCGACGCGCCGCCGCGCGTGCGCATCGACGCCGCCATCAGCGCCGCGGCGTGGCGGGCCGCGACCGACGCCGACGCGTCCGCCATCATCTGCGCCACCCGCAGCGGCGCGACGGCGCGCTCGATCTCGCGGTTCCGTCCTGCCGTCCCGCTGCTGGCGGTGACCCCGTCGGTCCGCACCGCCCACCAGCTCTCGGTGGCGTGGGGGGTCCAAGTCGTGCTGGACGACGAGGAGCGCTCCACGATCGACGACATCGTGTGGATCGCGGTCGAGAAGGCCGTGGCCGCAGGGGTGTGCCGGGCCGGCGACATCGTGGTGGTGATCGCCGGCTCGCCGCGCGAACCCGATCCGGCCACCGACGTGCTGCGCCTCGTCCGGGTGCACTGACGTCCTGCGGGCGGCGGGTCCGCCGGGGAGCGCCCCCGACGCCGCCGGGGCCAGTCCGGGGCCGCGTGCCCCGGGCGGGTACCAGCTGCCTGCTTGTCCATCTCGGCGCGCCCAGAGGCATCGATCGCATCCCGGGGCGCCGGATGGGCCCCGCGCAGCGCCGTGGTCGTCTCCGGGCAACTTTTCGCCACGATCCGCGGCGACATCCGGTCAGTTGTGCTCAAGTGAGGGTCGCGTGCGAGCGATGCTATGGGCACCGGTTGCGAGCGAGCAGGTGTGAGCGAGCAGGTTGAGTGAGCAAGGTTCGGGCGAGCAGAGGGATCGCTCCGCATGACAGGACCATCGGATCAGGGGAATCGAACCGCGCAGGGAGGCGACCTTGGCTGCGGAAGCAACACAGACAGTGCCGGGCACCGTGGTGGACATCGAGCAGGGCATGGCGAGGATCCTCATCGGCGCGGACGACGAGGAGTGGTTCTTCCCGACCGACATCCTCCCGTCCGGCACCGTCGTCGGCACCGCGCTCCTCTTCACCGTCGACGCCGGCCGCTACCAGGTCCTGGGGCTGTCCCGGTCGTCGACCACGAGCGTGGGGCGCTCGATCGAGGACCGCATGGCCCGTCCGCTGAACCTGCGGCGCACGTCCGAGCTGCGCTCCGCCGACCTGCGCGCCGAGCTCGACGACGAGGGGTGACCCGAGTCGCGATCCGAGTCGCGACCGCCGTCGCAGTCCCGTCACGATCCCCGCGTGGCCGGACGTGATCGAGGCGTGATCCGGGGCGTGATCTAGGCGCTGGCCAGGCGCGCCACGACCGGCGCGAAGTCGTCGACGGCGTCGACGCTCAACCCGATGTACGAGATGCCGAAGCGCGCCCGTCGCTCCAGGCACGACTCGACGATCTGCTCGACCGATCCGGCGAGCGCGTGCGGGGTCTCGAGGCCCTGCGCAGGCGTGAGGCCGAACGCCGGCGCCAGCAGCTCCGCGGTGCCCGGGACGTCGTCGGTGAGCAGCGCGAGGTGGATGCGCACCTGCAGCTCGAGGTCGGCGAAGCGCTCGCCGGCGGCGTCTCGGATCCAGGCGACCTTCTGATCGGTCGCCTCGGCCGTCGCCGACGGGCCCGAGCTCTCGCCGATGCTGCCGCTCGCCATGCTGACGTTGAGCCCGACGATGTTCGCCTCGCGCGCGGCGAGGCGCAGCATCCGCTCGCCGCCACCGCCCATCAGGATCGGGGGATGCGGGCGCTGGACCGGCTTCGGCGTGCCCTCCATGTCGACCTGGTAGTGCTCGCCGCGGAACTGGCAGCGCTCGTCCGCCAGCAACCCCTTCACGACCTGCACGGACTCGGCGAGGCGGGCGATGCGAACACCGGGACGATCGAACGGGATGCCGGCGCCGGCGTAGTCGCCCGGCAGCCAGCCGGCGCCCAGGCCCAGCTCGAGCCGGCCCTCGGACAGCAGGTCGAGCGTCGCCGCCTCCTTCGCCAGCAGGACGGGGTGGTGGTAGTCGTTGGCGTACACGAGGGCGCCGAGGCGCAGCGTCGTCGTGGCGTCGGCGGCCGCCATGAGCGCCGGGGTCGTCGCGAACTGGTCGTCGAGGTGATCCGCGACGGTGAGGGTCGCGTAGCCGAGGTCCTCCACCTTGCGGGCGAGCTCGATCCAGGCCTTGCGGTCCTCGGCGGCGCTGGCCTGGATGCCGAAGCGGAACGGCCGCGTGAACGGCGATCGATCGGTGGTCGAGGGCTGGGACATCAGTCGATCCTTGCGTCGCGGGGCCCGCACGGGGCAGATCCTGTTCAGACACCCGGGGCGAGGCAAAGGTAACGATGCGGCGCCGGCGGCCGCCGGTCGGCGCGCCGGTGTCCCGGTAAGGTGCCCGGCGTGGCGAACGAGACGAGCAACGACGCGGGCGGGGACACGGGCGGGCACGCAAGCGGGGACACGGACGCGGACACGGACAAGGACACCGTCGGGGACGCCGGCCGCGTCACGGGCGGGGCGCCCTCCTTCGACCACCTGACCGACTTCGAGCACACGACGTTCACGCACGACGGCAAGACGCGCGACGTCTACCGCAAGGGCACGGGTCCGGCCGTGATCGTGATGGCCGAGATCCCGGGCATCACGCCGAACGTCGCCGACTTCGCCCGACGGGTCGCCGCCATCGGCTGCACCGCGGTGATGCCCGTCCTGTTCGGGACGCCCGGTCGCCCTCCCTTCAAGGGCTCCCGCCCCGACGTGCTCTACGGGCTGTCATCGATCGCGCCGGCGTGCGTGTCGAAGGAGTTCGCCGCGCTGGCCAGGGGCAAGACCGCGCCCGTCACCAACTGGCTGCGCGCGCTGGCGGCGCACGAGCTCGAGGTGTGCGGCGGCAAGGGCGTCGGCGCGATCGGCATGTGCTTCACCGGCGGCTTCGCCCTCGGGATGATGGTGGACGACCACCTCCTGGCACCGGTGCTCAGCCAGCCGTCGTTGCCGATCGGGTTGTCGGGCAAGAAGAAGGCGGACGTGCACCTGTCGCCGTCGGATCTCGCGCGGGTGAAGCAGCGCGTCGCCGAGGACGACGTCTGCGTGCTCGGCGTGCGCTTCACCGGCGACAAGCTCTCGCCGCCCGAGCGCTTCGCCTCCCTGCGCCGCGAGCTGGGCGACGGCTTCATCGGCGTCGAGATCGACTCGTCGAAGGGCAACGAGTGGGGCCACCGCGCGGCGGCGCACTCGGTGCTCACCGAGGACCTCGTGGATGAACCGGGCCAACCCACGCAGCAGGCCCTCCTCCAGGTGCTCGACTTCTTCAGGGACCGCCTGCTCGAGCCCGCGGGCGCCGGCGACGCCGGGGAGCCCGCCACCGACGGCTGACGCGCGGTCGCGGAGCGGCCGGGCTGGTCCGTCCGACCCGGTTCGCGCCGAGGCCGGAGAACCGAAGGAGCCCGAACCTCTCGGCTCGGGCTCCTTCTCGCATCGGTCGCCCAGGTCTTGCACGCTGGGGGGCGGTTGGGGGACTCGCCGGTACGACTCGGTGCGGGTCCGGTGAGGCGCCGACGGCTTCAGCGAAGCGCCGGGCCCCTGGTCATTTTCGCTTCGTGCCGGGCCGGCCCTCGCCGTAGGCCTTCTCGCCGTAGCGGGGCGGTCCGTAGGGCGCCGGCCCGTACCGCGTGGGCACGTGGGCCCGGGCGATCAGGTCATCGATCTCGAGCGGCGGGTTCGTCGGCATGAAGGCGCACCTCCTGGTCAGGGGACGGGACAGGCCACGTCGCAGGGTGGGAGACCGATGCGGCGGGCAACTGCGAGCAGTCTGTCGGCCGCATCGAACAGCAAGGTCACCGGTGCGTGAGCACCTCGTCACCGCTTCCTGACCGCAGTGTGACGTCCAGGCCGTCGCCCTGATCGTCGATGAGCCCGGCGAGGTCGCGCTCGATGTCGAGGGGCTCGACGTCGGGTTCAGACGCGATCTCGCGACCCGCTTTTGGGTCGACGACGCCCGTGATCTCGACCGACGGGATGCCGTTGGGCCCCGATGCGGCGGGGAGATCGGCCTCGCCCGACCCATCGGGTGTGACCGCCTCGGGGGGTGGTGGCTCGATCCAGGCTTGGTCCTGCTGGCGCGCCGGGTCGATGCCGCCGGCGGCCGCCAGCTCGGTGAGGACCCGCCCCGCGTGGGCGGGCGGGGCCCACACGTCGAAGGCGATGGCGGGCTTGCGGGTGACGTGCGTCGAACCGCGGAAGACGCCGACGGACTCGAGCTCCGCTGGGCGCTTGCGGGCGAACTGGAGGCCCAGGCGGTGGATCAGGTCGATCACGTCCTCGCTGCGCATCGGCTCGACGACGAGGTGGACGCACGGGTAGCGACGTTGGACCATCGCCAGCTCCTCGTCCTCCTCTGCGTCGTCGTCCCCGGCCCCCGCCTCTGCGTCCGCGGCCTGGGCGGCCGCAGCGGCCGCGTCGGCGTCCAGCACCTCGACCTCGACCTTGGCCCCCTGCCGGTCGAACACGGTGACGGCGTCAGCCGCGGCCTCCGGGGCGGCGAGGGCCATCACCTTGAACTTCATGACCGTGGTGGTGACGCTCGATCCGCGGAAGGTCTGCTGCTCCTCGTGCTCCTCCGTCGAGAACCACACGTCCACCCCCAGCGCCACGAGCTCGTCCTCGATGATCGGGAACCGGGCCGGCGCCGCGGTGCCGCGGATCGCGAGCTTGCCGTCCTCGGGGATCGACAGCACCAGCGACAGCAGCTCGACGCTGGCGTCCGCCCGCGCCGCGTCCCGGCCCGGAGCCCCCGACCCGTCCGTCGCGTCGCGCCACTTGGACGACAGGCCACGCAGGCCCGAGCGCCGCTTCTCTGCAGGTGCGGCCGGCGCGGCGGCGGACGGCGGCGGGGGCAGCGGTGTCGATCCGGTGGGGGGCGGCGGCAGCGCCGAGCCCGAAGGCGTCGATGCGCTGTGGCCTCGGCCGTCTCCGTCGAGCGGATGCACGCCGTGGCGCTGCAGGACGCCCCGCACCGCCCGCAGGAAGGCGTCGCCCTCGTGGGGGTTCCAGGACCCGCGCGGCCCGGACCCGGCAGGCGGCTCCACGACCGCGCCCTCGACCTTCCAGCTGCGAACGGTGAACCGCTCGCCGGTGGTCTCGTCGGGCGTGCTCCAATCGATCGCGCTGCGGGGCGGCGGGGCGAGCACCGGCGGGATCCATCCGATCATCTCGAGGTCGGCGAAGAGCGCCTTCGGCGGTGCGAGCCCGTCGTAGGACACGACGAGGAACGACGTGTGCGGCGGCCGGGCGATGATCTCGACGACGGTGGTGTCCGCCACGTTGGTCGCCGCACTGGTGTCCGCCGTCCTTGCCTGCTCGTTCATGGTGGTGCCGGTCTCCTCACGATGGGCGTGCGCATCTCCACCAGGAGTGTCGGCGGGCCGGGGACGCGTTCCACGAACGGGGCGTGATGGCTCCGTAACCGTCCCGTGACGCCTCTCTTGCCCGCCGGGGGGTGTCAGTGCCCTTCGGTAGGGTGGGAGCACATGCCCGAGCTCCCGCCTCTCTCGTTCTTCGACGACCCCGAGACCCCCGCGGAACCGGGTGGCGCGGACGGATCGACGCCGGTGCGCGTCGGTCGAGCACCGGCCGCCGGGCGCGGTGCCTCCAGCCGCGCGGCCAGCAAGGCGGCTGCGCTCGCGGCCAAGGCCAAACAGGCGGCGGAGGAGCGTGAAGCGGTGGGCCGCGGCCGCGCCGCCGCGGCCGGCACGGCGGCGTCGCGGGCGGCGGCGACCGAGCGGCGCATCCCGAACGAGCCGCCGCCGGCCGACGATGCACCGCTGCCGGCCCCCGAGGGAGCGGGCGACGACGAGCCGTTCGACCCGTTCGCGCCGGGCAACGACCCGCTCG
>CAYUOL010000286.1:0-8820 GCA_964446345.1 uncultured Iamiaceae bacterium
TCGGCATCGGTGCGCCGGTCTGGTCGAACCACCCGACGCCGCCGCCGTGCATCATCACCCACAGCGGGTGGCTCTCGGTCGCGACCGACCCGACCTTCGTGCCGAGGACGAACGTCTGGTACCCGCTGATCGAACAGGGATACGCCGTGTTCCGGAAGTAGTCGTACTTCCAGCCGTTCACGGTGCGGGAGCTGACGAGCGTGATCTGGTCGGTGGTGCCGGGCGTGCCGAGGCAACCGGCGAGCCCGACGGCGAGCACGAGGGTCGCCAGCGCGAGCACGACCGGACGACGGATGGATGTTCTCGTGAGGGTGGGAGCCATGGGGGTGAGCATGGGAGCCGATTGTGACGAAAGTGTGAGCCGCGTTTGAGCGGAAGAGTCGCACTACCGTCTCGGCGTGGACTTCACCCATGACGAGACGGCGGACCACTCGGTGACCCTGGCGGACGGACGCACGTTGGGGTACAGCGAGTTCGGGGACCCATCGGGGTACCCCGTGCTGAACAACCACGGCGGCCTGCTGTGCCGCTTCGACGTCGAGCTCGCGCACGACGAGGCGACGCAGCTCGGGGTGCGGATCATCTCCCCCGACCGACCCGGGGTGGGCTCCTCCGACACCAAGTCCGGCCGCGACACCCTCGACTGGGCCGACGACGTCGCCGAGCTGCTCACCGCGCTGGGGATCGACGACTTCGTGACCATGGGGTGGTCGATGGGCGGCCAGTACGCCCTCGCAGTCGCCCACCGGTTCGGGCCCCGGGTCCGAGCCGCCGCGGTGATCGCCGGGTGCCCGCCGCTCGACGACGACACCACGTTCGGTCAGCTCAACGAGATGGACCAGAAGCTGACCCGGCTGTCCCAGAACCACCCGAAGGCGGCCGCGGCCGAGTTCGCGGCGATGGCCAAGCTCGAGCGCCACTTCCCCGACCGCATGGCGAAGCTCAGCAGCAAGAAGTGGGCGACGACGGACCAAGAGATCGCAAAGGCCAACAGCGAGTGGATGGGCGCCGCGATGGTCGAAGCGATGCGGTCGAGCGCCGGCATGGCCGAGGAGTACCGGGCATGGGTCCGACCGTGGCGCTTCACCCTCGCCGAGGTCCCCGGCTCGGTGATGATCTGGCAGGGCACAGAAGACACCCTGGTCCCACAGATCTGGGGCGCCCGGCTCGCCGACGAGATCCCGGGGGCGACGCTGCGCAGCATCGACGGCGAGGGGCACATGATCGCGGTGTCCCACCGGACCGAGGTGCTGCAGGACCTCCTGGACCGCGCTCGGGCGCCGCGATGAGGCGGTGGGGCGCCCTCGCCGCCAGCGGCCTGGTCGTCGTCGCCTTGGGTTGTGCGAAGACCGACTCGGCGTCCACCACCACCACGGCCGCCGTGCAGGCCACAGCGGCGAGGCCGACGACCACCAAGGCGGTCACGGCCGACCCGTCGTCCGGCGGTGCGCCCTCGACGGCCGGCGGGCCCCGCAGCACCACCTCGACGCCTGCCGGCGGCGGCCGGACATCGACCACGTTCAACGGGACCGACTGCCTGGCGATCACCTCCGCCAGCCTCGACCTGCTCGTCGCGACGACCGCCGAGGACGCCGGCAAGGCGATGATCACCATCAAGGGCTACAACCCGCCGGACGCCGTGCAGAAGGCAGCCGAGCACTTCGTCGTCACCAAGGGTGGCCAGGTCACCGACCCCGACTTCTCTGTGAACAACGCCCTGCTCGAGGACTGGGTGCACGCGGTGTGCCCATCGGCCGCGTCGACCACCGACAGCTCCCTCCCCGGCTGAGCGCCGCGCCGCCGTTGCGGCACGGTGACGGGAAGGCGCAAGGAACCGCACAGGGCCCGGCGGCGCGCATGACCCGATCCTCACTTCGCGGATACAGCCCCGAAACGAACCGGTAACACACCTCACGCACACTTCTGCGGGTGAAGACGCAACTGGGCGCGCTGGCGGGCTACACGATCGGTGTGACCGCCGATCGGCGCTCCGAGGAGCAGATCGAGCTCTTCGAACGCCGCGGGGCGCGCGTCGTCCACGGGCCGACGATCCGGACGCTCCCCCTCGACGACGACGAGCGGCTGCATGAAGCGACGCGGTCCGTGATCGAAGACCCACCCGACCTCGTGATCTTCACGACCGCGATCGGGGCGCGGAGCTGGCACGGCGCTGCGGAGAGCCGCAACGTCGGCGACGAGCTCCTGCGGGCACTCGCCCAGGCCGCGGTGATCACCCGCGGCCCGAAGGCGAAGGGCGCGGCAGTGACGCTCGGGCTCGACGTCACCTGGACGGCCCCCAACGCGCGCATCTTCGAGGTGGTGGACCACGTGAAGGCGACGGCGCCGGCGGGCTGCCGCATCGCGCTGCAGCTCGACGGCGGCACCAACGCGTACATCGCGGACGAGCTCGAAGCTGCGGGCTTCGAGGTGCTGCGGGTGGCGATCTACCGCTGGACGCTCCCCGAGGACCCGGCGCCCGCGACCCGCCTCGTGGCCGCCGTGTGCGAGCGGGCCGTCGATGCCGTCACCTTCACGGCGTCACCCGCGCTGCGGAACTTCTTCACCATCGCCGACCAGGCGGGCCGGCTGGCCGAGGTCACCGACGTCCTGGCGCGCGGCATCGTCGACGCGGTGTGCGTGGGCCCGGCCTGCGACGAAGCGGCCGCGTCGCTCGGGGTGGATCGCACCGTGGCGCCCGTGCACTTCCGCCTCGGGGCGATGGTGCAGGCCTACGCGTCGTCGGTCGCCGACCGGTCCTCGGCGTTCACGTTGGCGGGCTTCCCCGTCACCGTGCAGGGCCGCGTCGTGTTCGTCGACGACACCGAGGAGATCGTGCTGTCCGACCGCGAGCGCGACGTGCTGGCCGTGCTGGCGCGACGACCCGGCAACGTCGTGTCCAAGGCCACCTTGGTGCGCGAGGTGTGGGCGAGCAGCGACGGTGACGAGCACGTCGCCGAGGTGACGGTCGGGCGACTGCGCCAGCGCCTCGGCCCGGCGGGCGCGGGCATCGAGACCGTGGTGCGCCGCGGGTACCGGCTGTGCGAGGAACCGCTCGACGCCTGAGCGCAGCTGCTACCGGTCGGTGGGACCCACCGACTCGACGGAGACCGCGCACCACTTGTACGAGGGCTGTCGCGAGTGCGGGTCGTACGAGGGGAACGTGAGCCGGTTCGTGGCGGCGTCGTGCATCGGGATGAACACCGACCCGACGGGGACGGTCGGCGTGACGAACGCACGCGCCCGCAACGATCCTCGCCGTGCGGTCACGGCGACCCAGTGGTGCGGCGCGATGCCGTGCGCGTGCGCGTCGTCGGGGTGGATCTCGACGTAGGCCGCATCGGGGTAGAGGCCGCGGAGCACCGCGGACTTCGCCGTGCGGGTCTGGGTGTGCCACTGGCTGGACGAGCCCCGTCCGGTGAGGAGCACGAGCGGGTAGCGGTCGTCCGTCCTCTCGACCACCGGGGTCGGCGCGTCGACGACGAACCGGGCTCGTTGGTCCGGGGTGAAGAACTGGCCGTCCGCAAACAGCCGGCGCTCGCGCTCGGACGGGCAGACGTCGGTTCTGCTCCCCGGTGCGCCATCTGCGCCGGGGAACGGCCACTGCACGCCCCCGCGCGCCTCGATGTCGACGTAGTCCTGCACGCCCGAGAAGTCGCAGGGCTGGCCTTCCGACAGGCGCGCCAGGATCCCGAAGACCGTCTCCGGGTCCTCCCACTCGCGGAACAGCTCGCCGCACCCCCAGGCCTCGGCGATGAGCTTGAAGATGAAGAAGTCGGCGAGCGCCTGACCCGGCGCCTGCTTCACGCGCTTGACCACCCCGATGCGCCGCTCGGAGTTGATGAAGGTGCCCTCCTTCTCACCCCAGCCCGCCGCGGGCAGGAGGAGATCCGCCCGCTGCGCGGTCTCGGTCGTGGCATACATGTCCTGCACGACGAGCAGGTCGAGCCGATCGAAGAGGTCGTGGAGCTCGGTCTGGTTGATCCACGAGTGCGCCGAGTTGGTCGCGATGATCCAGAGGCCCTTGATGGTGCCCCGGTGGATGCCCTCGATGATCCGGTCGTAGGACATGCTCGGCGCGGTGGGGATGCGCTCCACGTCGATGCCCAGCACCTCGGCGACGTGCTCGCGGTGCTCGGGCTTCGTGAAGTCACGCCCGCCGAGCAGCCCGGTCGTGTTGCTGAACAGCCGGGACCCCATCGCGTTGCACTGACCCGTGATCGAGTTGGCGCCGGTGCCCGGGCGACCGATGTTGCCCGTCATAAGGGCCAGGTTGATGATGGCCTGCGCGGTGCGGACCCCCTGGTGGCTCTGGTTGACCCCCATCGTCCACCAGAACGACACCCGCTCGCCGCGCCCGATCGTCTCCGCGAGCTCGTCCAGCAGCTCCACCGACAGGCCGCTGGCTTCGGCCACGACCGCCGGCGGGTACGCCGCCATGGCGGCACGCACCTCGTCGAAGCCCGTCGTGTGGGCATCGATGAAGGCCTCGTCGAGCAGGCCCTTCTCGATGAGCAGGTGGGCCAAGCCGTACAGCAGCACGAGGTCCGACTTGGGGGCGAGGGGCACGTGCTGGGTCGCGGCCATCGCCGTCTCGGTGCGGCGCGGATCGAGGACGATGACCGCGGGGTCGTGCGGGTTGCGGGCGATGCGCTCCCACATGATCGGGTGGGCGATCGCCAGGTTCGACCCGATCAGGACGATGACATCGGACTGCTCGAAGTCGGCGTACGTGTACGGCGGGGCGTCGAAGCCGAACGACTCCTTGTAGGCCACGACGGACGTGGCCATGCACTGCCGCGTGTTGCCGTCACCGTGCACCATGCCCATGCCGAACTTGGCGAGCGCGCCGAGCAGCGCCATCTCTTCGGTCGGGATCTGCCCGGTCGAGAGGAAGGCCACGGACTCGGGGCCGTGCTCGGCCTGGATCGCCTTGACGCGCTCGGTGAAGGTGGTCAGCGCGGTGTCCCAGCCGACGGGCACGAGCCGCCCGCTGTCGTTGCGCAGCAACGGGGTGGTCGCACGGTCCGGCGCTTCGAGCACCGTCAGCGCCTCCCATCCCTTGGGGCACGCCATGCCGAGGTTCACCGGGTACCCCGTGGTCGGCGTGAGGTTCACGGCCTGGCCGTCCTTCAGGTGCACGTCGAGGGAGCACCCCGTCGAGCAGTAGCCGCAGATCATGGTGGTCACGGCGTCGGGCTTGACCCGCACCGGCACCTGCCCGATGCCGTGCCCGGCGGGCTCCCGCAGTAGGTCGCGCGTCAGCACGCCGTCGCGGGCGCGGACCGTGCGGCGCATGCGGTCGCGCAGAGAAGCCGGTGCCGGCACCGGCGTCCAGGCCGCGTCGTCCGGCGTCGTCGTCACGGTCATCGCAGACCGCCCGGCATCCGGGGCGCGCTGACGGCCGAGAAGAACGTGCGCCGCTCGGCGAGCTCGCCGGCGATCGTCGCCGCCAGCATCGCCACGAGCAGCACCAGGCTCCAGGCCACCAACGGGGCCGACGGGGACGAGCTCTCGGGGGCGACCCAGACGAGGCCGAGGACGGCCGGCAGCAGGATCCCGCCGGCGACGCCGGCGACGATGCGCCGCCCGGAGAGCGTGCGCAGGTCGTCGGTCAACAGCGTCGCCGTGCGGCGCTCGTCGGTGGCGCTCGCGTCCCGTAGGTGCAGTAGCACGGTCGCCTCGAGGGCGAGCTTCACCAGCGTGGCCGCGACGACCGCGACCAGCAGCGGCGCCGCGGAGCGCAGCGCGCCCCCGCTGATGGCGGCATCGCGTGAAGGCGAGCAGGCGAGAGCGACCACGGCCAGGAGCAGGGCGAGCACCGGCCCCGTCGTCGCCGCGCTCAGCACGAACTTCGGCGCCGTCAGGCCCAGCCGCCACCAGCGCCGGCCCGTCACCGCGTAGATCATCGCGGAGCACAGCACGCCCGCCGCGCCCATGACGACGACGGCCGCGCCCAGCGCGGAGACCGCCGGGCCCGGCAGAGAGCGCCAGACAGCCCCGGCGTACAGGGTCGCCGCAGCGGCGAAGAGCGAGAAGGCAACGATCTCGCGGCTGAGCCACGAGTGGCGGAGGCCGATGACGGCGCGCCAGGCGTACTGCGGACGTCCCAGGTGCAGGACGCTGGCGCCGAGGGCCAGCATGCCGGTGAGCAAGGCCCCCACCGCCGCGAAGGGCCGGATGGTGGTCGCGAGGGACTCGCTGACGATCTGGCGGAGCAGCAGGTCGGCGACGAACGCGCCCACCGACACCTGCGTCAGCACCAGCATGACGGCCAAGGGGGTGTGGGCGTGGGCCGGCCGCAGCGAGTGGTGATCCGCCGGGATCGCCGTCACGGGAAGCGGCGTCGTCGACCGGTAGACGGTCGTGGGCTTCGTGAGCACGGACGGCGGCGCAGAGGGCACGAGGGACATGTCGGGCGACTGCGTCACCGCGGCCGCCGCAGCCGCGATGTCGATGACCTCGACGGAGATCGCCTCGGTCGGGCACGCCTGCACGCACGCCGGTGCCTCGCCCACCGCGAGCCGGTCGCTGCACAGGTCGCACTTGCGCACGATGCCGCGGCTGGCGTTGTAGCGCGGCACCTCGTACGGACACGTGAGCGTGCAGTACGAGCACCCGATGCACTGATCGTCCAGGTGCCTGACGATGCCCGTGACCGGGTCCTTCTCGTACGCGTCGACCGGGCATCCGTTGAGACATGCGGGATCGACGCAGTGGTGGCAGGCCGTCGTGACGGTCTGCTGCCACGGCTCGATCCACGAGGTGCGCGCGTCGTGCATGACGCGCTCCCCCGTGAGGAGCCCCACCGAGCGGAACGACTCGTCGTCGTCGAGCCCGTTCAGCGAGTGGCACGCCGTGACGCACGCCTTGCAGCCCGTGCAGCTGTCGAGGTCGACCGCGAACGCGAACTGCTCGCCGGGGCCGGGCCGATCGAGCGGGATCAGGTCCCGGTAGTAGCGGGCCTGCGCCGGCAGCGCGTCGGCATCGTGGCGCTGCGAGAAGCGCTCGACCGCCGTCAGGGTCTGCTGCTGGCGCAGGTAGTGGTCGATCGGGGTGAGGACCTCCTCGTCGGGGTCCCCGGGAGCGGGGACGGTGCGCCCGTGGTCGGCACCACCGTCGAGCGTGTCGGGCAGGACGCCGGGCGCGCCGGCGGCCGGCAGCGCGACAAGGTCGTCGTCGAAGCGCAGGCCGTCCCGGGGCGTGAGCGTCGTGTCGGTCATGGCGTGACTGCTGCCCCGCCGACGGTGATCGGGTGCGACGACACGAGCACGCGCCCGTCGATCACGAGCACGTCGTAGACCGCCACCCGAGTGGACGGATCGTCGATCGCGACACCCGTGCGCAGGTCGAAGCGGTGCTTGAAGACGGGCGAGGCCACGACGGGCGCATCCCCGATCGAGCCCACGATGCCGCGCGACAGCACGGACGCGTCGCTGAACGGGTCGATGTTGGCCAGCGCGTAGAGCTCGTCGTCGGGCCAGCAGCGGAACACGGCGACAGCGACACCCCCCACGAGCGCGCACACCCCGAGGTCTGGTTGCAGCGCGTCGAACGAGCACACGTCGGTCCACTCCGGAGGGCCGTCGGGATCGGCGACCGTGGCCGCAGTGGTGGCGGTGGTGGTGGCGGCGCCGCCTGGGCGGTCGATCAGCGTCATCGGAGGTGCACCTCTGTCTCGTGGGCCGGCGAAGAAGCGGGCGGGGGGTCGGTCTGCGGTGGGTCGGTCGCGCCGACGAGCACGAGCTCGTCCTCGCGGGCCGGGCGGATCTGGCCACGCTCCTCGACGAACACGACGGTCGGATCCGCGGCATCGGGGGCGTTCACGAAGGACACGAAGCGCTTGACGCGCTCGGGGTCCTCGACCGTCGCCCGCCACTCGCACTCGTAGCTGGCGACGTGGCGCTCCATGTCCGCCTCGAGCTCGGCACACAGGCCGAGGGAGTCGTCGATGAGCACGCGGCGCAAGTAGTCGATGCCGCCCTCGAGGTTCTCCAGCCAGTTGGCCGTGCGCTGCAACCGGTCCGCGGTGCGGATGTAGAACATCAGGAAGCGGTCGATGAGCCGGACGAGCATCTCGTCGTCGAGGTCTTCGGCGAAGAGCACCGCGTGGCGGGGCCGCTGGCCGCCGTTGCCGCCGAGGTAGAGGTTCCACCCCCGCTCGGTGGCGATCACCCCGAAGTCCTTCGACTGCGCCTCGGCGCACTCGCGGGAGCACCCGGAGACCGCAGACTTGAGCTTGTGGGGGGCGCGCAGGCCGCGGTAGCGCAGCTCCAGGGCGATCGCCATGGCCGTCGAGTCCTGCACGCCGTAGCGGCACCAGGTCTCCCCCACGCACGACTTCACGGTTCGCAGAGCCTTGCCGTAGGCGTGGCCCGACTCGAAGCCCGCCTCGATCAGGCGCTCCCAGATCGCCGGCAGCTGCTCCACGCGGGCGCCGAACAGATCGATGCGCTGACCGCCCGTGATCTTCGTGTACAGGTCGTAGTCGCGCGCCACCTCGCCGATCGCGATGAGACCGGCGGGCGTGATCTCGCCGCCGGGGACCCGCGGTACGACCGAGTACGTGCCGTTCTTCTGCATGTTGGCGAGGAAGCGGTCGTTGGTGTCCTGCAGCGTCGCCTGCTCGCCCTCGAGGATGTGGCCGTTCGAGAGCGATGCGAGGATCGAGCCGATCGTGGGCTTGCAGACATCGCAGCCACGCCCGCGCCCGTGGGCGACGAGCACCTCGCGGAAGCTCGTGTAGCGACGGACGCGGACGAGGTCGAACAGCTCCTGGCGGCTCAGCTCGCGGGCGCGCTGGAATACGTCTTGGTCGCGGAC
>CAYUOL010000287.1:0-8799 GCA_964446345.1 uncultured Iamiaceae bacterium
CGCGGCGTTGTCGATCCCGCGCATGGACAGCGTGGGGCCGAGGTGGTTGCCCTCGGCGGTGTGGTTGTACACGACGTCGAGGATGACCTCGATGCCCTCGCCGTGCAGGGTCTTCACCATCTGCTTGAACTCCTGCACCTGCGCGCCGCGCCCGGTGTAGCTCGCGTACTCGTTGTGCGGGGCCAGGTAGGCGATCGAGTTGTAGCCCCAGTAGTTGCGCAGGCCGAGCTCGTACAGGCGGCGGTCGTGGATGAACTGGTGCACGGGCATCAGCTCGATCGCCGTGACCCCCAGCCGCTTGAGGTGCTCGATCACCGGCGGCGCCGTGAGCCCCGAGTAGGTGCCCCGCAGGGCTTCGGGCACCTCGGGGTGCCGGGCGGTCAGCCCCTTCACATGGGTCTCGTAGACGATGGTCTCGTGCCACGGCGTGCGGGGATGGCGATCCTCGCCCCAGTCGAAGAACGGGTTGGTCACGACCGACTTCGGCACGAACGCGGCGCTGTCTCCGGGGCGCGGCGCGCCGGCGCGGCGGGCGCCGTCCGGGCCGCTCGCGGCGTCCTCGTCGGAGCCGTCGGGCTCGTCGTGGTTGGCGAACACGGCGTCCGACCACTCGACCTGCCCGTCGACGGCCTTGGCGTACGGGTCGATCAGCAGCTTCTCGGGGGCGCCGAGCTGGCCGCGCGAAGGATCCCACGGCGCGTGCACCCGGTAGCCGTAGCGGGTGCCCGGTTGGATGCCCGGCAGGTAGCCGTGGTGGATGAACGCCGTCACCTCGTCGAGCGCGATGCGCTCCTCGTTGCCGGCATCGTCGTACAGGCACAGCTCGACGAGCTCGGCCTGCTCGGAGAAGAGCGAGAAGTTGGTCCCGTTCCCGTCGTAGGTCGCGCCCAGGGGGAACGGTTGGCCCGGCCAGAGATCCACGGCGGCGAGTCTACGGGGCTCCTGTCGCCACGCTGACCCGGCGCCCGGCCGCTACCCTGAGGCGTGGTCAGGCGGCCTCGACAGACGGATCGGCGATCGGGGGATCGTGCGCATGGACGTGGGGACTGGGATGAGGCGGGCGTCGATTCGCGGGGGCGTCGTCGCGATGGTGCTGCTCGCGGCAGTGGGCTGCTGGCACCAGGTCGGGGGTGACGAGATGCACAGCGGGGCGACCGGCAGCGGTGGCGTCACCACGGGCAACGTCGGGACCTTGGTGCGAGCCTGGGTCACGACGACCGCCTCGCCCGCCACACCGCCGATCGTGTACTCGGGCTCGGTCTTCTCGACTGCGCTCGGGAGCACCACCGGCGGCAAGGTGACCGCGTACGACACGCAGAACGGAGCCGTGCGGTGGAGCCTGGTGCCCGTGAACGGTGCGGGGTCGCCCTACTCCTACCGGTCGCTGACGAAGTCGGCCGCCGGCCTGGAGGTGCCGTACAACTTCACCGCCGCCGGGGGCGTTCTCACGCTCGACCCGGCGAGCGGGGGGAAGGTGGCCGAGGTGGGGGGCTTCCACGACATCGCGAAGACCTCCGTCGTCGCGAAGGGCGATGTCAAAGCGCGGGCGAACGCCCTGATCGGTTCGGGCGGTCCGTACTTCGCCTTCCTGAAGTGGGGCGCGCACGGGGCGGCGCTGACCTTTGACTCCACGCTTGCGATCTCGGAGCCCTCGATCGTCGGGTCGCACGTGCTGATCAGCGTCGGGCCACAGGTGATCTCGTACCCGCTCGACGTCTGCCCGGCGAGCGGGTGCACCGCCGAGTGGACCCGCACGTTCGCCACCGTGGCGAAGACGCCGACGGGGATCGATGCCCAACGCGTGGCGATCCCCGGCTCGGTCGGGGACTTCACCGTGCTCGACACCGCGACCGGTGCCATCCTCTGGAAGGGCCACACCCCCGCCACGTCGATCACCGTCGCGGCAAGCGCGGACGGGATCTACGTCGGCGGCGACGACGGCCGGATCTACGCGTTCGAGCGCGACGGATGCGGCGCTGACCTCTGCCAACCCTCCTGGACCGCCAGCACCGGGACGGGTCGGAAGGTCACGATCCAGCCGATGGTGGCGGGCGAGGTGGTCTACGTCGGGACGGACAACGGCAACGTGATGGCCTTCCCGGCGACCTGCCCGGCCGCGACGTGCGCGGCTCTGTGGACGGGCGTCGTGGACGACGCCCACGCGGGTGGCGTCACCGGCCTCGCCGCCGACGGAGGCACGATCTACGCGACCACGAGCAGCGGCGTGCTTGCCGCGTTCCGCCGTCCGGCGTAGCGGCCCGTCGTCTCGGCTCCGCCCTTTCTTGGGGGGGTGGGGGGGTCAGCTGCGACGGTAGGTGGTGAGCAGCGCCGGGTCCTCGATGTCGGTCGCCTTGCACGTCGGCGGCGCGGTCACCGGGTTGCAGCGGGCCAACGTCCCCCCGGGCAGGCTCACGGTGTAGGTGACGCCGACGGTCGGGTCGGGCACGGGGTAGTTGGTGCTGAGCCAGTGGGCCCCGGTCTTGATCGAGATGTCTCGGCGTGCGGTGTCGGTCTTGCCGATCATCACGTCGTCGGGATCGGGCAGCGTGCGCACCAGGTAGCCCTTCTTGACCAGGTCGTCGACCTTGCCGGGCGGCTCCGTGGCGTTGTTCTGGCCGATGTAGGCGGATTCGGGGGTGCCCGCCGGTCCGTCGGCGAACATCACGCGGCCCTGCAAGGACGGGTGGCCCTCGGCGTACGCGCTGCGGAGGTCGTCGTTGTCGAGCGCGAACAGCAGCTTGCCGCGGGACTGCCCGAGGGTCGGCCAGGCGTTCGCGAGGGCTGCGGCCTCGAGCGTGGGATGCGAGCCGCGCACCTGATCGGGCGTGATCATCTTCTCGGGCTTGACGACCGCCCTGATCTCGTCGTCGATCTGCCCGAGGTTGCTCGCGTCCCACTTGATCGACTGCGCCAGCTTGATCTCGGGCTGGGCGGGGAGGGGGGTCTCGGGGATCGGGTCGGCCTTGGCCTCGACGAGCACCAGGATCGGGACGTGGCCCGGGTGCGCGTCGGACCACGTGGTGATCGTGGTCAGGCAGGCCTTGAACGTGAGGCAGCTCGACGCGAAGTCGAGGTCCTGGATGTGGAACACCTTGAGGCCGGGCTGCTTCATCTCGGCCGGTGTGTCGTCCTTCAGCCCGGCGAGGGCCATGAGGGGATGCGACGCGAACCGGTTGTCCGGATCGAGGTGCACGTCGATCTCGAACTGCCGCACGCCTTGCTCGAGCTGCTTGTCGAGCGGCTCGAGCTGGTAGTTCCACGAGGCGCTCAGCCCGGGGATGACCGTGTCGATCTTGTCCCGCAGGGCCTGGGGCGTGCGGAGGTGGTAGCTGTTGTGGGTCCCCACCGTCTGGATCTGGTTGAGCTTGAGCGTGCCGTCGTTCGGGTAGCCCTGCGGCGCCGCCGTGCCCGCCGGCGCCGTTGAGCCGGGCGACCCCGCCGTCTGCCCTGGAGAGGACGAGCTCGACGAGCACGCCATCGCGGCGACGCTGATCGCCGCGAGCGCGGTCGTGGTGACGAGCAGGTGGCGGGCACGTGATCGGGTCATGGTCGACAGTCTGCTCCGCCACCTCGACGATCGCCGGTCACGGGCGGGTGTGCCAGGATCGCCCGGTGCTTTGGGCCCAAGCGAGCGAGGTACCCGGGAGCGACATCGTCGTCAGCGCCCAGGCATGGGTCGGGCTGCTCGTGCTGATCGTGGGCCTGATCGTCGGCGACCTGGTCGTGTTCCACCGGGAGGAGCACGAGATCTCGTTCCGCGAAGCGGCGATCTCGAGCGCGGCGTGGATCTCCGTCGGCGTGGCGTTCGGTCTCGTGGTCTGGTGGTACCTCGGAGCGGCTGCGGCGGGCCAGTACTACACGGGGTACGTGATCGAGAAGAGCCTGTCGGTCGACAACGTGTTCGTCTGGGCGGTGATCCTCGGCTACTTCGTCGTGCCCAAGGCGCTGCAGCACCGGGTGCTCTTCTGGGGCGTGTTCGGGGCGTTGATCCTGCGGGCCGTCTTCATCTTCGCGGGCGTGGCCCTGCTCAACCGGCTGGAGTGGCTGGTGTTCGTCTTCGGGGCGTTCCTCGTCTTCACCGGCATCCGGGTGGCGACGCACGACGAAGGCGAGATGCACCCCGATCAGAACCCCGTGCTGAAGCTCGTCCGCAAGCGGGTCCCGATGACGGACCACTACCGGGGAAAGCACTTCTTCATCCGTGAGGACGTCGGCGGCACGATGAAGCGCTTCGCCACGCCGCTCTTCGCGGTGCTGGTCCTCATCGAGGTCACCGACGTGGTCTTCGCTGTGGACTCGATCCCTGCGGTGCTGGCGGTGAGCCGTTCGCAGTTCATCGTCTTCAGCTCGAACGCGTTCGCCCTGCTCGGGCTGCGCGCCCTCTACTTCCTGCTCTTCGGCCTGAAGGACCGCCTCGTCTTCCTGAACCAGGGCCTGGGCATCATCCTCGGGTTCGTCGGCCTCAAGATGCTCGTCGAGCGCTGGATCCACATCCCGACGGTCGCGTCGCTCGCGTTCATCCTCGTGGTGCTGACGGTCACGATCGTCATCTCGCTCCGCCACGCGCCCGAAGACCCGGTGACCCACGTCGAACCGGGGTGACGAACCCGCGCTCGCAGAAGTGGTTCGCAGCCGTGGTCCCCTGCTGGGAGAGCGAGCGCAGCGAGCTCGCCGAGGACGACTCGTGCCGTGGCAGGGAACATTGGGAAGGGTGCGGCGGATCACGGTTCGTCGCTCGCCAGGACGCAGGACGAAGGCCCACTTGGTCCGTGCGGCGAGGACGAGGACGCCGCGAGCGGCGAAGCTGGCCGTCGCACCCACGCAAACGTTTCCTGCTGCGGCACTAGCTCATGCCGAGCTCGTCCCAGTCGGCCTCGAGCGGGGGGTCGCCGGGGAGGAAGCTGATGGCGATGGGCGGGAACAGCACGACCGAGGCCACGCCGGCGAGCACCATCGCTGCCGCGCTCGGTGCATCGAGGTCGCCGAGCTCGGTGCCGACCGTGGCCACGATGACCATGAACGACAGGTTCGTCGCCGAGAGGAACCCGGCCGCGTACACGTGGCGCATGTCGAACCACCGCCGGTAGAGCACCGCGGGGACGCCCCGGATGGCGATCATGGCGAGGACGAGGAGCGGGACGAGCATCATGTGCCGCGGCGACGACGCGAGCGCGTTGATGTCGATCTTGATGCCGCTGGTGACGAAGAACATGGGCACGAGGAACCCGTAGCCGAGCGCATCGATCTTGTTCTTGAGCTTCGGCTCGTCGAGGCGGTGATCGCGGTCGAGGTAGCGCAGCAGCACCCCCGCGGCGAACGAGCCGAGGATCGCCTCGAAGCCGAGGGTGCTCGCGACGGCCACGAAGCCGAACAGCACGACCATGATGCCGCGCACCCGCATCTGGGAAGACGTGTCCGCGAGGCTGTCGAGGGTGGACAGGAGCCGCGTCCGCATGGTGACGCGGGCGAGCGTCAGCCCGCCGAGGACGACCGCGACCGCGAAGACGCACAGCAGGAAGATCTCGGTGCCGGGGCTGGCACCGGTCGTGGAGAAGAAGATCGAGAGCAGCACCAGCGACCCGAACTCGGCCACCGAGCTGCTGCCGAGCAGCGTGCGTCCGAAGGGCGTCCCGGTCTCGCGCTCCTCGCGCAGCACCGGCACGACCAGCCCGAGCGACGTGGACGAGAGCGCGATGGCCAGCACCAGCGCGCCGTCGTGCCCGTCGATCCGGAAGATGGCGTAGGCGAACGCGAGCGCGATGATGCAGCTGAGGCCCCACGAGCTGAGGATGCGGGCCACGCGACCGTGCAGTGCCCCGAGGTCGATCTCGAGGCCGCCGAGGAACAGCAGGAACGCCAGCCCCACCTCGCCGAACACGTCGAGCGGCGTGTCCATGTGCACCCACCCGAGGATGGGGCCGACGAGCATGCCGAGGAGGATCTCCAGGGCGACAGCGGGGACGCGCAGTCGGGGCACGGACCGGCTCAGCAGCGGCGCCCCCAGCGCGATGACCGACACCGCGAACACGCCGCCGAACGAGAACTCCACCGGCGGAAAGCTACAAGCCCGGCGCGGCGGGCCCGTGCGTCGGACCGCTCATCGCGGCGCGTGGGCGGCCTTCACCGGGGCCATGCGTGGCTGAAGCAGCGGTGGCTCCGCAGGCCGGGCGACCACAGGCCCCACACCCCGAGGGCGGCGTTGGCGCTGTAGTCCGTCCACCGGAGCAGATCGGGCGTGGCCACGCGCCGCACCATCTGGCGGATGCCCCCTTCGTGCACGACGTAGCCGGCCCAGGTGCCGGGGAAGTCCTTCGGCGACCCGACCTCGGTCAGCACGAGCGGGCCGACGTAGCGGCGGCGGTGCCGGTGCGTGTGGCCGGAGCTGATGAACGTCGCCGGCTGCACCGCTGCGACCTTCTCGAGGAACGCGTTGGCCTCCGCGCTGTCGATGCCGGGCGGCCAGAAGACCGGGATGCGGGTGCGCTGCGCGTAGTGGTGCATGGTGACGAACGCCGGGGTGGACGCCGCTCGCAGCTCGGCCAGCACGCCTTCGGTGACCTGGCGGACGTGGCCGAGCCGATGGCCGTCGGCGGTCGAGTCGACGAGCACGATGCGCAGACCGGGCACGTCGAAGGACTCGTAGTGGCGCGTCAGGTCGTGGCCGAGGTGCAGCAGGGCGTCGTACGGGCTGGGCTCGCCCGGGGCGCCGTACTGGTCGTGGTTGCCGGGCAGCAGCTCGATCGGCACCGTGGCCCTGTTCAGCAGCCGGCCGATCGTGTCCCAGTCCTTCGTGCGGCCGCTGTGGGTGAGGTCGCCCTTGACCAGGGCCAGCTCGGCCCCCCACGCGGTGAGCGCGTCGAGTGCCGCGCGCGTCGCCCGGACGGGGTGCGCCTCGTCCGGCACCGGCCGCTCGAGCATCCGGTTGCGGAAACCGAACGCGATCTCGCCCACGTGCAGGTCCGAGATCGTGGCGAAGCGGAAGAGCTGCTCGCCCGGCGGTGGCGCCAGCGTCTCGAAGCGCTGGTGCCGCCAGCGCCGCGGCAGGCCCCGCACCGCCTCACCGTCCAAGCGCAGCTCGAGCCGGCGCGCCCAGGGGAGGCCGTCCAGCACGACGGCGCCGGGCCCTCCATCGGTCTCGATCTCGACCACCGTGTCGGCGGCGCGCAGCCGGAGCGGGCCCGGACCGAGCGCGTGCCAGGTCACCTGGATCGCATCGTCCTCGACGCTGAAGATCCACGGCCGCGCCGCCGGCGGCAGCCGGTCGAGGCCGGGCAGCCGGGACAGCGGCGCGGGGACGGTGCGCGCCACGCTCGGCGCAGGCGCGCCGGTCAACGCGGCCGCGGCTTCGGCGGGTGAGGTCGCCGACGGTGCGCGGCTCATGCTTGCCGGGCGCGCACGGCGACGAGCTGCGGCCCGGCCAGCAGCGCGATCTGCCTCGCCATCAGGCGGCCACCGTCCTCGGTGAGGTGCACGCTGTCGCCCTGGCGCACGGTGACCTCGCCTCCGTCGACCCCCGGGCGCCGCCAGACCCACTCGCCGGCCCCGCCGCCCAGGGCGAGGCGCGCGTCCACCAGCTCGATCGCCGGCACCCGCCCCTTGAGGTCCTCGTACGTCTTGCGCATGCCGGCTTCGCGCCGCTTGCCCTCGTCCCCCGCCAGCGGTGGCGGCAGGACCCAATCGACCTTTGCCCCGCGTGCCGACAGCACGGTCGTGAGCTTCTCCGCCTGGGCCCCCCACTCGGCGAAGAAGCGCTCGCCGTAGTCGTTGGGCACGGGTTGGCCGTCGGCCCCGACCCACAGGTCGGTGTCGGTGTAGTTGCCGATGAAGAGCACGACGACCACCTTGGGCTGGTAGGTGTCGATGAGTTGCTTCGCCTTCGCCTGCCAGTCGACGAGCTTCGGGGTGAGCAGGCCGGTGCCGTTGATGCCCTCGACCTTGGTCTTGGTCGAGGCCACCCCCGGCTGGTCGACGAGGTACGCCTCCGCGAACGGGCCGGTCTGGTTCATGATCGAGTCGCCGATGTAGAGGACGTCGACCTTCTTGTCGAAGAAGCTGCACCCGGACGTCGCCACGCTCGCCACGAGCACGAGGATCGCCACCAGGACGGTCGCCCGACCGGCGCGCCGCGTGGCGGCGGTGCGGTTCGGGCGGGGCGGGGGGAGCATGGCGACAGTGTGGCCGATGGGTCCGCGCTGGCGGTGGCACGGCCGCGCCGATCGGGGGACCGCAGGCGGCCTGTCGCCGGGCGACCGGTGTCACGTTGCGGTCAGGGCCCGATGCTGCCATGGTTAACCGACCCGAGCTCGGGTCGGATGGGGGCGCAGCGGGATCGTCTCCGGGCCCCACCTCGGCGTAGCGTTCCCCGACCCCTGCCCCGTCCGCCGCCCCTCCGCCGCTCGTGCGGCGGGCGCGAAACCGACCCGAAAGCACCTCGTGGCGTTGCTCGCTGATCAACCGACGGATGCACGCGCCGCCGCGGCGGCGGCCCCGCTGCGGGTGGCGCTGCTGAGCTACCGGGGTGCGACGCATTGCGGCGGCCAGGGGGTGTACCTGCGCAACCTCGGGCGCGAGCTCGTCGCGCTCGGACGGTCCTATCTCTTCAAGAACGACGAGAGCCTCCTGAAGCGCCTCAAGTTCGAGAACGCTCAGGAAGAGGTCCTCATCGACGGCGTCACCAACGGCGCGCTCGTCGGCAAGGTCCTCGCCGCCTCCAGCACGGGCCACTTCAACACGTTCGACCGCGAGATCCTCGCTGGCTTCGCCGGCTACGTCCGTCAGCGCATCGTCGACTTCAACAAG
>CAYUOL010000288.1:0-8779 GCA_964446345.1 uncultured Iamiaceae bacterium
TTTTACATAGACAATAGTGATTTAGTAGTGTTAAACAGTCCAGATGAATTAACATCGAAGGGCTGCTGTCGATCTTCCCCAGTGCCGGCGCCGCGACGTCGAGCCAGACGCTCGTGAACCCGTTGCTCGTGAACAACAACCCGAACGCCAAGGTGCCGTTGACGCTGCTCGTCAACAAGGCGGTGGGCAAGGACTGGCTCGAGGTGTTCCTTCCGGTGCGCCCCAACGGCAGCACCGGGTTCGTCAAGACCTCCGACGTGACGCTGACGTCGCACAAGTACCACATCGAGGTGCGGCTCGGCGCGTTCAGCCTCAAGGTGTTCGACGGCACGAACGTGGTCATGGACACGCAGATCGCCGTCGCCGCCGCGAACACACCGACGCCGGGCGGTCTCTACTACACGAACATGCTGCTCAAGCCGCCGGACCCGAACGCCGGCTACGGCACCTACGCCTACGGGCTCTCGGGCTTCTCGGACGTGTTGAAGAGCTTCAACAACGGTCCCGGGCAGCTCGGCATCCACGGTGGCGGCGACGACCGCACGATCGGCCGTCGCGTCAGCCACGGGTGCATCCGCATGCGCAACAGCGACATCGAGCGCCTCGCTCCCCTGTTGCCGCTGGGCGTCCCCGTCCAGATCTTCGCCTGACCCGCCCTCACCTGCTCGCCGGGCACGCCGGCGGCGGGGCCTCAGCCCAGCGCGGCGAGCCAGTCCTCGACGATCGACGCGATGGCGTCGTCCTGGTTGCGCGGGTCGTGGCCGCCCTTCAGCCACACGTGGGTGACCGGGCCGGGGATGGCGGCGGTGTGCGCCGTGAGCTCGTCGGGAGAACCGAACGGGTCCTTCTCGCCCGAGACGAAGAGCACGGGCACCCTCAGCTGGGGGAAGTGCGCGACGCGCAGGTTGTCGGGCTTGCCCGGGGGGTGCAGCGGGTAGCTCAGCAACACGAGACCCGCCGCCGGCAGGCCCTCGGCGACGGCCATCGAGCACATGCGGCCACCGTACGAACGCCCGCCGAGCACCAGCTGGTCGGGGGCGCACCCGGCGCGCTTCACGAGCTTCGCCGCTTCCCGTCCCAGGTGGGCGACGGCCGCCGGGGCCTTGTCGGGCGCGACCTTGCCCGCCTTGCGGTAGGGGAAGTCGACCCGCGCCGCCTTCAGCCCCGAGTCCGGGTCCCCTCGCCGCGGCTTCACCGCCTTCTCGATCGCGACGAGCGTGTGATGGGTGCGATCCGCGCCCGCCCCGGGCGTCAGCAGCAGCGCAGCAGGGACAGGAGATCGACGGGTCGGCATGCGGAGAGTCTGGCGCAGGCACCGCCCCCGCGATCGAGCCCGCGCGTTCGGGGCCGCGCTCGGGGACGCCCCGCCCGGCTAGCCGAGGAGGATCCGGCGCGCCTCGGTGAGGTCGGCGATGCGCTGCGCGGCGTCCTTCGATTCGCCGCCGTGGTCCGGGTGCGCCTCGATGAGCAGCCGCCGGTACTGGCGCTGGATCTCGGACTTGCTGGGGCCGGGGCCCGACGCGTCGATCGTGATGCTGCCGGCGCCACCGGCGCCGTTGCTCGCGCCGTTCGTGCCGTTGGCGCGGTGGCCGTTCGCCCCGGCGACGGCGGGCGGCGCCTCGGACCAACCGAAGACGCCCATGGCCCACTCGACCGGATGCGTCAGCGCGTGCGCGGACCAGTTGGCGCCGTTGTTGAACCCGGCCAAGGCGGTGATGAGCTCGGGACCGACGCTGCCCTGCCAGCCGATGGCCCGACGGATGGTGCCCATGACCGCGCGCCGATGCCGCAGCGGCAGCTCCCCCGCCGCGTACACCGCGCCGAGGATCTGCTGGGCCGGCAAGCCGTTCTCGTCGTCGAACGAGAAGCTCAGCGTGTCGTCCACGTTCAGCAGCCGGTGCACGCTGGGCTGCAAGCCGACGCGGTCCTTCTGGAACCGGTAGCGCAGCCGCGGCTGGGGCACCCGCAAGCCGTTCTCGATCTGCGTCGTCAGCTTGAGGAGGTCGGGCAGCAGATCGGGGTCGATCGCACCGACGTTGTTGGCGATCACGCCGCCGAGCAGGATGCCGCCGAACCCGGGGGGCGGGTCCACCGGCAGCGTCGTGCGCCCCAGCGCCACTCGTCGAGTCGGAGCCACAGGACGCGAGTGGTACACCTCCAACTCGGCCAGGATCATGCGGACACGGTAGTGCGGGGCTCTCCTGTTGCAGCACTCGCCCGAGGCATTTCGGGCGCGTTCGTCGAGGTCGCGGAGGGCGTCGCGGCCGCGCCGGGCGCCGCCTCGGCCCCTGGTGCTCGAGTGGTCGTTCCGGGGCCGTCGGACCCGGGTGCGGCCGGCCCGGCGGCGGCCGACGCGACGTGCTCGCGCGGCTTCGCTTCCGCGGCCTCCGTGGCCACCGCGGCCTCCGCGGCATCGGTGGCCTTCCGCGTGCGCGCCCGCGTGCGCGGGTCGCCCAACGTGGTGGGCGGGCGGCTCGTCGTCGGTTCGGGGGACAAGGTCAACGGCTTCGCGGCAGCGCCGGAGGCCGGGGCATCGGTTGCGCGCACCGCGCGCGGGGCCGGGTCCGACACCTCGGGGGGCGACACCGTGGCTCGACGCGTCGCGGCGTGCAGCAGGCGCCCGACGAACGCCTCGGACGGCAGCTGGTACGGGCGGAGCTTGGTGAGCCGAGAGGAGTGCTCGTCGTAGAGCAGCGCCTGGTTCTCCTTGAGCGTCGCCGCCGTGCCGCTGTCGATCAGCAGCGCCGAGTCGTCCGCTGGGAGCTGGAGGACGACGCGGGTCGCGAAGGCCTGCAGGGTCGCCCGCGTCACCCGGCGGGTCAACGTGACCGGGCTGTCGGCCCACAGGATCGTGTGCACGCCCACCTCGGGCCCGTCGCGCGCGATGGTCTCGAGCCCACCGACGAGCGCGGCGGCCGCCGGGTCCTGCACGTCCAGCTCGCGGGCCGCACCGAGACCGTCGATGACGAACAGCAGCGGGCGGGCCCGGAAGTCCTGCGCTGCCGAGCGGCGGCTGATCTCGTCCTGCACGCCCTGCACGACCTCGGCGAACTGGCGGCGGCGGTGGACCGTGACCGGCACGTGCTGACCGAGCCCCGCCAGCATCTCCGCGAAGCCGGACTCGAGCGGCATGAAGTCGAGGACGCGGACGTCGAGCTCGCGCCCGTGGCCGAGGGCCGCACTGGCGAGCGCCGCCATGAGCAGCCCCTGCGCCAGGCGAGGATCGCGCCCGACCACCAGCAGGTTCGATCCCGCATCGCGGTGCAGCGTGGCCTCGACCGGACCCCCGAGCACCACGGGCTCGCCCAACCACAGCCGTGGCTGCAGGCGCACGCTCTGCTTCTCGGCGTTGCGGGCGAGCCCGAGGATCGCGCTGTCCTCGAGCTTCGCCGGCGCGTTGCCCTCGAACACCTGCGGGCGCCGGGTGATGCCGCGATCCTCGGCGAGCCGGCGCAGGTCGCGCAGCGTGAGGCCGCGCTCGTGGGCATCGACGAAGGTCGCCTGGAAGTCGTACGCCTCCCCACCGCCGCTGCCGACGACGGCGAGCGCGCCCTGACCGGCCTGCTCGAACCGGCTGGCGGACCCGGCGGTGTCCTCGAGGATCCGCTTCGACTCGTCCTCCGAGCAGGCGAGCGCCACGCGCACGCGGAGCTGGGCGGACGTGTGGCGACCGAGCCGCTCGAGCGAGCGCATCTGGTTCGTCGCCAGCACCAGGTGGATCCCGTGCGCTGACCCCTGCCGCGCCAACGTGTCGAGCAGCTGCGCGGCCCGGTCGCTCACGCGATCGTCCACGCTGAAGAGGCGCTCGGTGCCGTCGACGACCAGGACGATGCGCGGGAGCGTGTCACCGGTGCTGTGCCGGTAGCCCTCGATGCCCGCGCGCTCGCCCCCGTGCGGGGCGAGAAGCATCGAGCGGCGCGTCATCTCGCGCACCAGGCCGTCGAGCACCGACACCCCGAACTCGCGCTCGCTCTCGATCGCCACGACCCGCGCGTGCGGGAGGCCTTCGGTGGCGTACGCCTCGAACGGCGCCGTCGATCGTCCTGCGAAGTCGACGAGGTACAGCGCGAGCTCGTCGGGTGGGTACAGCATCGACAGGCTCAGGATCAGGTCGTGCAGGACCATGGACCGACCCGAGCCGGGCTCACCGCCGATCAGCGCGCCCGCCCGCGACGTGGAGTCCAGCGCCAGGCAGGTCACGTCGCGCGGACCGGATCGACCGATGGGCGCCGACAGGAGCTCGGTGCTGTTGCCGGTCCACCAGGTGGTCGGGTCCTCCGCGACGATCGCCGCGGAGGACGACAGCACGGGCAGGTCGTCGCGGGCCCGCAGCTTCGTCGCCTCGCTCAGCAGCTCGAACACGCGGGTCTGGTTGACGGTCTGCGCCCGGCCGACCTTGGCGGCCTCGCCGACGGTCGTGATGATCCGGCCGAAGAGCGTCAGCTCCTCGTCCTCCTCGATCGTCAGCTCGGGAGGCTCGTCGAAGTCGAGGTTCCACACGCCGGCCATGCCGCCGTGGTCGACGACGAAGCCGTCCGGGGTGCCGGTGATGACCTGGAGCCCGCCGAGCATGGCCTTCCAGCGCGCCCCGTGGGCGCGGGCGGCGCCCGGAGCGGTGACCAGGATCGTGTACACGCCGCAGCGCGGGCCGTTGGCGATGATGTTCAGGAGCAGCTTCTTGGCCGCGTCGCTCAGCTGGTTCGGGAAGTCGAACACCGTCAGCACCCGGTACGGCTCGACGACCTCGCCCGCGGCGCGGTTGCACTCGTCGATCGTGTCGAAGTCGCCGCGCAGGTGGTCTTGGATCACCCGCTCGATGTGCCGGCCGATCTCGCCGAACTTCTCCTCGATCTGCTCCTCGCGCGTGCACACGACGTCGTCGATCAGGTCGGAGCGGTACTCCCCGAGGGGCAGGAAGGGGGCGACGGAATCACCGAGCCCTGCCGGGTCGACGAACGTGAAGCGCACGTCGCCCGGCTGGATCGACGCGAGCACCCGCAGGATGACCGAGCGGGCGGCGGCGACCGCACGGTCACGATCGGCCGTCGCGACGTCGATGGCCACACCCGGGCCACCGGGGAGCTCGAGCAGCGCCGGGAAGCGGAACCGCTCCAGCTGCGGGCGGAAGTACGTGCCGAGGCGCACCCAGTGCGACACCCCCGAGAGCGGATCCCAGTCCGGCCAGTGCTGCCACCGGTTGTCGTCCCACGCGAGGCCCGATGGCGGCAGCGCGAGGTCGAGGGCCTTGAGGTCGCGGCGGACGACCGACATCCCGATCTCGTAGCTGGCGCGCGCTTCCTTGCCCTCGGACTTGAGCTCCTGCTCGGTCTCCTTCAGGAAGCGCTGCCGAGCGCGATCGGCCTGCTTGGTCATGTGCTCGACGCGCAGCGTGGCCTGCTTCAACAGGTCGCCGATCGTCGCGAGCCGGATCGCGCCGGTGATCCCCTTCGCGAGGCGGATCTCCTCCTCGATCTTCGCCACCAGCTCGTCGAAGGTGACGCTCTTGTCGAGCGGCACGTTGCGGGCCAGCGCCTCGTCGAGCACCTCCGTCCGGGCCTTGTGCTCCGCGATGGTGCGGGCCTTGATCGCGAGCTGCTGCAACCGCTCGATCGCCGCCTCGGCGGCCGCCTGGCGCTCCTGGGCCTCGCGCTCGATGCGCTGGCGCTCCTTGTCCTGGTCGCGCTGCAGGCTGGCGATGTCGGTCTCGAGCTGGGCGAGGAGGTGATCGGTGCGCTCGAGCAGGTCGACGACGGCGGCCGTCGGCGACGCCGCGAGCGCCGAGGACTCGGGATCGTCACCGAGCGTGCGGCGCGGCAGGGGGACCAACCGGTCGGCTGCCTCGTCCGTCATTCGCTTCGTCCTGCTACGGGGTCATCCATGACCACAGGGCTCCCAACCACATGGTGACTCCAAAACCGCAAACGCCAGGACCTCTGTCGGCAGCTGGGCCGTACGAATCAAGCCCTGCGCCCCGAACTGGTCCGAACGGCCCATGCCCGCGGTCCGAGGAGGCCCTCCACCCTCCGGTCCGGGCGGCCGCCGGGAGGGAACGCGCGTACGGCACCGGTGCGCGCCGGCCCGGGGTCAGACGTAGTTGCGGAGGGTGTCGCGCAGGTCCTGCGCGTGCTCCTCGATGTCGTCGTCCTCGCTCTCGTCGTCCTCGAGCAGGTCCCGCAGGGTGACCACCTGGCGCACGATGTCCTTCCAGACCGCCGGCACGAAGCCATACGGCAGCGGCATCCGCTCGGCGTCGACGGTGCGGTCGACCAGGGTCAGCACGCCGTCGGCGTCGGTGGCGCTGTGGCGGAGGCGATCCGCCGCGACGAAGAGATCGGAGAGCACGTCCATCGCCTCGGGGCCGTCGTAGTCCTCGTCGCCGATGAGGTCGTCCGCGGCGCCGTCTTCGTCTGCATCCGCCTCGTCGACGAGGTCGACGTCGGCGGGATCGGCGTCCTCCGGATCCTCACCGTCATCCGCGTCGTCCTCGTCGTCCTCGTGGTCCTCGTCGTCCTCGTCGTCGCCGTCCTCGGAAGGCGGGCGCCCGTCGGGGTACTCGACGCTGTCGAGCAAGGCCTCGACCCGCTCCTCGTGCTCCTCGAGCACCACCAGCGCCCCTTCGCGATCGAACTCGTACGGGATCGCCACGTCCTCGAGCAGGTGCATCAGCCGGGTCTGCTGCTGGTCGGTCCAGTCCTCGATGTCGTAGGCGATCTTCGGCGCCTCCGGATCGAGCACCGGCAGCGTGGTGGCCTCGACCTCGTCGACGAAGGCGTCGACGCGGGCTTCGTCCTTGGCCGCCACCACCAGCGTGGCGCCCTCCCAGGCATGGCGGATGCGCGCCGACGACAGCAGCTGCTGCACCATCACGCGCGACTCGACCGCCCATTCGTGCAGGTCGTACTCGACCTCGCCGGCGACGGTCCCGCCGTCGTCGAGCTGCGCCTCGAGCAGGCCGACCGGCCGCTCGTCCACGAGCTCGAGATCGCAATCGGGACACTGCTCGACCGAAGCGATGAACTCGCCCCCACACCGCATGCAGAACCGTGTAGCCACCGGCGCATCCTAGGGGTCACGGGTGAAGCAGGTGGCCGGCGCGACCGCGACGCTCCGCCGACCGCGGCCTGGCGTTGCATCCGCGCGGCCTCGATCGAGGCGCACCGGCACCGGCGGGACGCGTCACCACGCGCGCCCCGCCGATGCCGGCCGGTCCCACCACACCCGGGCCGGCGCCAACCACGCCGACCCACCCGTCGCTCGTGCCGTGGCAGGGAACATCGTGAGGGGTGCGGCGGATCACGGTTCGTCGCTCGCCGGGACGCAGGACGAAGGCCCACGTGGTCCGTGCGGCGAGGACGAGGACGCCGCGAGCGGCGAAGCTGGCCGTCGCACCCACGCAAACGTCTCCTGCTACGGCACTAGAGCAACAGGCCGCAGCCCACGGTCAACAGGTCCGTGTACTTGGGGAAGATGAACGCGCCGTACGCGCAGAGCAGCGGCGTGAAGCCCTTGAGCGCCTCCCACGGATCGGCGGAGGCCGCGATGCCGTTGCACTGCGTGCGCACGAGGTCTTGGAACGCCGGGTCGGCGGCGTTCGCCATCAGCGGACAGAGCGAGGGCAGTGTCAGCTTCAGCACGAAGTTCAGGAACCGCTTCGCGCCGGGCGACAGCTCCACCTTCGTGATCGCGATCCGGTCCATGACCCACTTCAACGCCCGGCTCTCGGCGAGGCTCTGCGTGGCCGAGGCCTTGATCGTCGACGACGCCGCCGCCGTGGCCGTCGTCGTCGCCTGCCGGTTCGACGCCATCGCCGGACCCGCGAGGCCGATCAGCACGACCGCGGCGAGCACGAGCGCCACCAACGTGGTGCGCGGCAACGACCGCCGTGCCTGCAGCGCCGTCGGGACCGCGGGCACCGCAAGTGCCGGCCTCGGACTCTTCGTCGGAAACACCTTCGTCGGAAACGTCTTCGTCGGAAACGTCTTCATGGGCACCCTCTCGTTCACCACCGACACCCGGCGCGGTCGCGCCCGGCTCCCCACCCGGGGGCGCGGGATCCCGGTGCGACGCGCGGGAACGCCGCGAGCGCGCGACACCACATCGCGACCTGCTCGCCGGGCGGAGCGACCCCAACGTCCTCCTCCCCTGCCACCCTCGACACCGCACCCGAACCGCTGACGCCCGGGCTGTGCCCATCGTCACGGGTGCGCCCACCCCTGTCAACGGGGGTTTCTGACATTGCGTCAGAAGTTTTCGCCGAAACCTGACGAATCGTCAGATCCGTTCGAGATGGCGCGCGGACGGTGGCGCGCCGCGCGTCGTTCGTGACGACGCTCCCCATCGGCCCCGGGGCCCCGATTGGTGGACCGACCCCGCGGCCGCCTACGAAGGGAGCATGAGGACCTACCGCTGGACGATCGTCACCGCTGTCATCGGAGCGGTCCTGCTGATCGGGGTGCTCGCGCTGCTGCTGCGGTAGCCGAGCGGCGATCCTGCGCGCCCGGCGGCCGCGCGGGCCGCGGGGCCTCCCGCCGGCCGGGTGGCGCACGGGTGCACGGGCGGGCGCCGGGGCGGGCGAAGGGGCGGGTCGCGACGGGTGGCGGGGAGGGTTTCGTTGCCCGGTGGTGGCGTCAACTAACGTCACGCCATGACTGACGAGCGAGACGTGGTCGACCGCAACCTGGCCCTCGAGATGGTGCGGGTCACCGAGTCGGCGGCGCTCGCCGCCGCCCGCTGGATGGGCCGGGGCGACAAGAACGGCGCCGACGGTGCGGCCGTCGAT
>CAYUOL010000289.1:0-8760 GCA_964446345.1 uncultured Iamiaceae bacterium
GTCTCGAACAGGTCGGCCGCCATGCCGGCGCAGTCGCCGACGTTGTCGCCGACGTTGTCGGCGATCACGGCCGGGTTGCGGGGGTCGTCCTCGGGGATGCCCGCCTCGACCTTGCCGACGAGGTCGGCGCCGACGTCAGCGGCCTTGGTGAAGATGCCGCCGCCGACGCGCAGGAACAGCGCGAGCAGTGAGCCACCGAAGCCGAAGCCGATCAGGATGGCGGAGCTGGTGTTCTGGAACACCGCGATGATCACCGTGGCGCCGATGAGACCCAGGCCCACGGTGAACATGCCGGCGACCGCACCGGTGCGGAACGCCACCTTCAGCGCTGCGGGCATCGAGCCCGAACGGGCGGCGGCGGCGGTGCGCACGTTGCCCCGCACGGCGAGGCTCATGCCGATGAAGCCGGTGAGACCGGACATCACGCAGCCGGCGAGGAACGCGACCGTGCGGAAGACGCCCGACTGCGCCTGGGACAGGGCGATGGCGCCCTTGTCGTTCAGGATCTCCGTCGACGTGATGAACACGATCACGACCAGCGGGATGAGGATGAGCCCGATCGTGCGGAACTGGCGCTTCAGGTAGGCGAGCGCACCTTCCTGGATGGCCGAGGCGATCTCGATCATCTTCGGCGTGCCCTCGTCCGAGGCGAGCACACCGCGCATCATGGAGAAGCCCACGAGGATCGCGACGACCGCAGTGACACCGGAGAAGGCGATGAGGGCCCACTCCTTGCTCTCCAGCACGAATGGCTGGTAGCCGCCCTCCGCGGCCAACAGGTGCATCATCGTTTGGTTCCTTCCTTTTGTTTGCGCGCGGCCCCAGTGCCGCCGTTCTTCTTGACAGCGCGGGCGCTGTCGTCCTCCAGGGCGGCATCGCCGCCGTTGGTCTTGCGCACGTAGATGTGACGCGCGATGCGCTCACCGATCGTGCGGTCCTCGCCGCCGACGCGCAGCACGAGCGGCCCGTCGAAGGGGTGCTTCTCGCGCACCTCGATGCGGACTCCGGGCCGCACGCCGAGCTCGTCGAGGAACCGGACCACCTTCGGGTCGGTGGAGCTCGGCAGGGCGACCTCGGCGACGTCGCCGGCTTCGAGGTCGTAGAGCGGGGGCATCTCGGGGATCGAGTCCTGCTCGGGGTCGGGGATCGGGAACCCGTGCGGGCAGGTGGCCGGGCGGTTGAGGGCGTGGAACATGCGGTCCTCGACCTCGTCGGGCAGGTCGTGCTCGAACGTGGGCGCCAGGCGGTCGGCCTCGTTCCACGCGTAGCCGAGCATGTCGGCGAGGAAGCGCTCGACGATGCGGTGGCGCCGGATGGCCGCCACGGCCTGGCGTTGGCCCTCTTCTGTGAAGGTCACGCCGTGGTACGGGCGATGGTCGACCAGGCCCCGATCGGCCAGGCGCTTCACCGTGGCGGTGACCGTGCCCGGGGTGACGCCCAGCGTCTCGGCCAGGTCGCCGGTGTGGGCCTCGACGCCATTCTTCGTGTGGCGATAAATCGCCTTCAGCGCTTCGCGCTCGGATTTCGAAAGATCAGCGATCATGAATTTGGGTCCTCGAAAAACCTTTTCGAGAAGGCCAGATTTCACACGTTCGCGCGCCAAAACGCAAGCTCAGGGCACTGCCGAGATCCGGTGTCGGCGGCGCCGGCCTCGCCGTGGTCGCGCACGCCGCGTCGGCGGCGCCGAAGACGTTCTTCCTGTGAACAAGAGCGCCCCGGCCGGCGCCAGACCGGGCAGGTCCACGTGATCGGCGACGTGGTCGGCTCCTTCGCGTTTGCCCGACCCCGCCGTGGAGTGCCGGGGATCCGTACGGCCGGGCTGGTCAACGCGGTGGGGCGAATGAGTAGCCGCTACTCAAGTCGCCACCGGCCATCCCCCACACGATGCGGCGCATGGCCCTGCGCACCGTCTCGAACCCGACCTCACCGAACCACGTGCCCCGGCTCTCACGCCGCAGCACGCGGGTCGCCGCCCTCACCTCCGTCGCCGCGTTGAGCGGAGCGTTCCTCATCGGATCGCCGGGGGCCCAGGCCACCACGATCGACGTCACGACGACGGCCGACGGCGGCGCCGGATCGCTGCGCGCCGCCATCTCCCTGGCCAACACGACGCCGGGTCCCGACGTGATCCAGGTGCCGGCCGGCACCTATGCGTTGACGCTGCCCGGGGCAGAGGAGGACGCGAACGCGACCGGCGACCTCGACCTCAGCGGCGACGTCACGATCGTGGGCGCCGGCGCCACCGCCACGATCATCGACGCCGGCGGGATCGATCGGGTGCTCGACGTGCGCTCGGGGACGACGACGATCCAGAGCGTGACCGTGCGGGGCGGCAACTCCGGGGCGGGCACGACGGCCGGCGGCGGCATCCGCCAGACCGGCGGCAACCTCAACGTGTTCGACTCGGTCGTCCGCGACAACCACACGTGGACGGGGGGCGGGATCCTTTCGACCGCAGGGTCGTTGGACATCCGCCGTTCGGAGATCGTCGGCAACGTCGCCGTGAGCGAGCCGGGCAACGGATCCGTCGGCGCCGGCGTGGCGAAGACCAATGCCAGCGGCACGCTCAGCATCCGCGACTCGCTCGTCGCCGACAACTCGTCGGTCGGGGGCAACGGCGGCGGGCTCTACGCCAACAGCCCCACGATCTCGGTGGTCAACTCCACGTTCACGCAGAACGCGCAGTACACGCGCACCGTGCTGATCGAGCAGTGGGGGAAGGTGCCCGCGACGGCGGCGTTCTCCTTCGTCACGATCGCCGGCAACGTCTCCACCGGCCCGACCGGCGGGATCCAGTCCAACGTCGGCCCGACCTCGTCGCTGGACCTCACCCTCGAGGGGGTGCTGCTGCAGGACAACGCCACGGGTGGGGCGTCGCGGAACTGCGAGGTCGCGGCCAACGGCTCGTTCACCTCGCTCGGCAGCAACCTGTCGGACGACGCGACCTGCACCGCCCTCACCCAGGCCTCCGACCTGGCGGACAACGCGGCGACGACGCTGGGGGCGCTCGCGAACAACGGCGGACCGACGCGAACGAAGATGCTGCTCGCCGGCAGCTCCGCGGTGAACGCCGCCGTGTGCGACGCGGCCGTGACGACGGACCAGCGCGGCGCCCCCCGCCCCGGCGGTGCCACCTGCGACATCGGCGCCTTCGAGCGCGACGCCATCGTGCCGCCCAGCACCACGACGACCTTCCAGCCGACCACCACGACGACCTCGACGACGTCGACCACGATGCCCAGCTCGACGACCTCCACCACCGAAGCCACGACGACGACGAGCACCACGGCGCCGGAGCCGGAGACCACGACCACCACGGCGAGCATCCCCGAGACGACGACCACGACGGCGCCCGGTTCGACGACCTCCACGTCCAGCACGAGCACGACCACGACCGCGGCGGGTCCGGAGGCCACGACGACGACGGCGCCGGTGGACGGATCGACCACGACGATCAGCGTCCCGCCCGCGGTGCGGGGCGCCGTCCTCGACACGTTCGCCACCAACGCCGCGACCACGTCCGGCTCGTTGCCGGTGACCGGCGCCGCCGACACCCTGCGCTTCGTGCTGATCGCGATCGCGTTGCTCGCCGGTGGCCTCACCCTGGTCCTGGGCTCCCGCCATCTGGCCGGGCAGCGCCTGGCCCAGCACTTCGAGGACCAGCGCCCCTGAACGGTCGGTTGCGACGAGGAAATCGCCCGAGCCGGGGAACCGGGGCCGTGATCGGGTCGTCTGACCCGGCATGTTCCGATCGCTCCGTGCACCCGTCGCCTCGACCGCCGCCGTCGCCGTCTTCGCCCTGGCGCTGAGCGCCTGCAGCGCCGGCGGTTCGAACGCCACGTCGTCCCCGGTGGCACAGGACCGGGCGGCGGCGCCCACGACGCTGCGGAAGCCGTCGGCCGTCAGAGACGGCTCGCTGCCACCGAAGCCCGAGGAGGTGCTGGCGAACCCGTTCGTGGTCACCACCACCGATGCCAGCTCGACGTTCGGGCTCGACGTCGACACCGGGTCGTACACGGTCGGTCGCCAGAGCGTGAACCAGGGCCAGCGGCCGGCGCCGGCGTCCGTGCGGGTCGAGGAGTACGTCAACTACTTCGCCCAGGACTACCCGGCGCCGGTCGGCGAGGACTTCGGCATCACCGTCGACGGGGCGCCGACCCCCTTCCTCACCGACCCGAGCCACCGCCTCGTGCGGGTCGGCCTGCGGGCCCGGGAGGTGACGGCGATGGGCCGCAAGCCGGCGGCGTTGACCTTCCTCGTCGACACGTCGGGCTCGATGGGCCAGTCGAACCGGCTGCCCCTCGTCAAGGACGCGCTGTCGGTGCTCGTCGACCAGCTCGACGCCGGCGACAGCGTGGCAATCGTGGAGTTCGGCAGCGACGCGCGCGTGGTGCTGCCGCCCACGTCGGCGGCGGACAAGGGCACGATCCGGTCCGCGGTCGCCTCGCTGCACACCGACGGCTCGACCAACGCCGAGGCCGGGCTGCTGATGGCGTACGGGTTGGCGGACCAGGCGTTCAAGAGCGGCGCCGTCAACCGGGTCGTGCTGGCATCGGACGGCGGCGCGAACGTCGGCGTCGTCGACGGCTCGACGCTGACCAACGAGATCGCCGGCCACGCGGCGAAGGGCATCCAGCTCACCACCATCGGCTTCGGCATGGGGGACTACAACGACGCGCTGATGGAGCAGTTGGCCGACAAGGGCGACGGCTTCTACGCGTACGTCGACGACATCGGCGAAGCGAAGCGCCTGTTCTCCGAGCGGTTGACGTCGGCCCTCGAAGCGGTCGCCCTCGATGCCAAGGCCCAGGTCACCTTCGACGCCGCGAACGTCACCCGCTACCGGCTGCTCGGCTACGAGAACCGCGACGTGCCCGACATCATGTTCCGCGACGACCCCCGCATCGCCGGGCCGATGGCCAAGGGCGCGCAGATCAACGCCGGTCACCGGATGACCGCGCTCTACGAGATCGAGCTCAGCCCGGCCGCGCAGGCGGTGCCCGGGGCGAACATCGGCACCGTGACCGCGCACTGGACCGTCCCCGACAGCCGCACGCCGGCCGAGACGACCCACCCGTTCACCACCGCCTCGTTCGCGACCGACTGGACCTCGGCGTCGTCGTGGTTCCGCCTGGATGCCGTGGTCGCGCAGTACGCCGAGACCCTGCGCGGCAGCCCGTGGATCAAGGGCTCGCTGGTCGACGTCGCCAACGTCGCCCACGCCCTCCCGGCCGACCTCGCCAAGGACGAGGACGTGCGTGAGCTCATCGGCATCATCGACCGAGCGGCCCACATCCCCGGCGCGGCACCCGTCGCGACCGGCGAGCGGTAGCGGCCGTCCTCGGCTCGCGCCTCACGGGGCCGTCTGGCAGGGCTTGGCGTCGCAGACGTCGACGACCTCGCCGGTGAAGAGGAAGGTGGTGACGAGCTTCTGCACCTCGGGAGAGCCGCGTCCCTTGCCGTGCGGATCGGCACCCGCGCGGTTCGGGGTGTTCGTCAGCGGGGGAGCGGGGGTGCCGAAGTCCCACATGACGTAGGCGTTCGTCTTGGAGGGGAACGTCGTCAGCGCATCGATGCCCCAGAACGGGGCCTTGTCGGGCGAGCGGCCCGCGGCCAGGGCCGGCGTGCGCACCTTCGCCCCGATGGTGCGGGCGAGCACGTCGGTCGCCACGTTCGTGACCTGGTGGTCGCCGAACGCAGCGAAGACCAGCACCTGCTTCGCGGGCGTGCCCGGCAGCGGGTCGCTCGTGAGGTGGTTGGCGTAGCCGTTGTTCTCCCCGCGATCCCACAGCATCTGGATCAACGAGAAGCCGATCTGCTGCGTCAGCGGGTCCGGGTACTGCGTGCGCAGCAGCACCGCGTACTTGTCGAAGTCGACGCTGCGGTTCAGCAGCGTCGAGTAGTTCATCGCGGGCACGCCGAGGAAGGCCCGCGTCCAGTCCTGCGCGATGGCGCTGACGGCGCCGCCCATGATGCCGCCCTGGCTGTTGCCGACGTAGTACAGGTCGTCGCCGATGCCGGAGGTGCCCGCCGGGGTCTGGAACGCCTTGTCGGTCCGGAACCCCTCGGCGTGCTTGAGCGCGCGTCCGAGGAACAGCTCGTTGACGAACGCCTGCTGGGTGCGGTCGGGCAGGGAGCGGAAGCCACTGAGGTCGCCGAGCGTCTGCGCGACGGGGCCGATGTCGCGCGCCGACATGCCGATCTCGTCCGTGCCGCAGACGAGCAGGTTGTTGGCGCCCCCGATGGCCTTGCCGACCGACTTCACCTCGTCGACGCTGCCCAGCAAGCCGTGCCCGTAGACGACGGCGTGGGCCGGCTGCGTGTACGAGCTGTTCGGCACGACGCACAGGAAGTTGGCCTTGTACGTGCCGGTGCGCTTCGGGATGCCGTTCGGGTCGGCGCCGTTGTCGAGGATGCTCCCGGGCTCGCCGTTGTTCGTGAGGTAGTTCGGCACGTCGTAGGTGCCGACGACGACCCGTGCGATGCCCGGGTCGGTCGACTCGGTGATGGAGGTCACGGTGAAGGCCGGCGCCTCGTCGCCGAGCGCCTTGAACGCATCGTCCCGCATGAAGAGCACGCGCTCGGTGAGGTTCCTCGTGCTCGCCACCGTGAACGGCCACGCCAGGTAGAGGTCGTCACGCCCCACGCCGGCCGCCGCGAGCTGCGCGAGCGCGTCTTCGAGGTCGGCGCGCCGGCTCTCGATCTCGGGGTGCGTCGTCTTCACGCGGTCGCGCACCGCCGCGAACGTCGGCGGCGCCGCGATCGTGGTGCCGCCGGCCGTCTTGAGGTTCCGCAGCCCGACCACGATGCGGTGGCCGTCCGCGAAGTTCCGGGCCGGGCGGATGATGAGCGCACGTCGATCGGCGCCGGCCTTGGCGAGGTCGAGGTGCTCCTGGGCATCCAGCTCGGCGTAGAACGGGACACGCTGGCCCGTGTCGGCGTCGAGCAGCACGATCGGCGCGTCGGCGGCGAGCGAGCGGCCGATGTCGTCCACCGGCGCGGCGCCCGTCGCCCCGAGGTCGAGGCCGTCGACCTTCGTGACGATCATCGAACCGGGGCTGAAGCCGTCCTGGCGGTTCCACTCGGTCGGATCGATGTGCACACCGGCGAGGTTGGCGGGCATCGACTCCTTCGCCAGGTTCACCCGCACCTTGGTGGACGTGGTGGCGTCGGGCTTCGTGAACGCGTTGCTCGGGAACGGCAGCAGGCACTCGTCGGTGAAGATCTCGCACCGGTCGGCGGCGGGTGGGAGGGCCGGGTCCGTCCCGGCCGTCAGCGCGATGTCCTTCGGCGCGCTCGCGCGCGAGAAGGGGGCCGGCGTCCCGCCCGGCGTCGCCGATCCCGGGGTGGCGCCGCCGGACGAACCGGCGGAGGTGCTCGTCGTCGAGCACCCGGCGCCGAGCACCAGCGTGAAGGCGAGCGCGCCGAGCGCCGCGGTACGAGACCTGATCTTCATGTTCGGCGTCCCCCCGTGGTCGAGCGCGCTCGACAGTACGACGTTCCGGTCGCGGTACGGCGTCGGCGCCGACGCCCTGTCGCGACCGGAAGGTCGGGGCTGGAGGTCGGGGTGGGGTCGGGGTCAGCCCTGGGCGCCTTCGGCGAGCAGGCGCTCGAGCACGAGGTCGGGGTTCTCCTGCTCGAGGCGCTCGACCCAGTAGGTGCTCTCGAACAGCGCCAGCATCGTCCCGTCGGCGCGCTCGACGATGCGCACGCCCCGCATCTCGCGCAGCTTCTCGGCGCTGGCCGCGTCGGTGCGCCGAGCGACCTTGTACGACGTGGGGTTCAGCTCGACGGGGGCGCCGAACTCGTGCTCGAGGCGATGCACCGCCACCTCGAACTGCATGGGTCCCACCGCGGCGAGGATCGGGGCGCTGTCGCCCTGGTCGCGGTCGCGCAGGATCTGCACCACGCCCTCTTCGTCGAGCTGGGCGATCCCCTTGCGAAACTGCTTCGCCTTCGACGTGTCCTTCACGCGGGCGACGGAGAACATCTCGGGGGCGAAGCTGGGGATCGGGGGGAAGGTGACGGGCTCGTCGACGTAGAGGGCGTCGCCGATGTGCACGTCGGTGGCGTTGACGAGACCGACCACGTCGCCGGGGTACGCCTCTTCGATGGTCTCGCGCTCCTGGCCGAACACCGAGTGCGCGTACTTCGTGGCGAAGGGCTTGCCGGTGCGGCCGTGCGTCACGACCATCCCCCGCTCGAAGTGGCCCGAGCACACGCGCATGAACGCGATGCGGTCGCGGTGCGACGGGTCCATGTTGGCCTGCATCTTGAACACGAAGGCGCTGAACGGCGCGTCGAGCGGCCGGGGATCGCCGTTGATGTCGGGGCGGGGGCTCGGGGAGGGCACCAGGTCGATCACCGCGTCGAGCAGCTTGCGCACGCCGAAGTTGGTGAGGGCGCTGCCGAAGAACACCGGCGTCGACTCGGCGGCGAGGAACGACTTGGGATCGAGGTCGGCGCCGACGGCATCGAGCAGGCCGATCTCGTCGAACGACGCCGTCCACGCGTCGCCTTCCTCGGCCGCGGCGCGGTCGGCGTCGACGATCTCCTCGGGAGCCATCGTCGAGCCGCGCGCCGTGCGGCTGAAGCGCGTGTACTCGCCGTCGCGCCGGTCGACCACGCCGCGGAAGTCGCCGGAGATGCCGACGGGCCACGTGACGGGGGTCGGCACGATCCCCAGCTTCTCCTCGATCTCGTCGATGAGCTCGAGCGCGCCCTGTCTCGCACGGTCCCACTTGTGGATGAACGTGAGCA
>CAYUOL010000290.1:0-8462 GCA_964446345.1 uncultured Iamiaceae bacterium
GGGAAGGTGTGGACGGGCCGCGGCGAGCGACAGGCGCGGTCTTCGGGCAGCACGTCGAGGTAGGTCGGCACCGCACGGGTGCCGACGGCCAGGATGCCGTCGAGCCGCACCGGGGCGAAGTAGGCCCTCCGCATCAGGCGCACCACGGCGTGGTTCGGGTGCAGCCGCTCCCCCCAGACGTGCACGGTGCGCGCCCGCGGGCTGCTCAGCACCCGCCGCGCCACGTCGAGCCCGGTTGCGTAGCTGCCGGTGAGGATCACGTCGGTGCCCGCCGCCCGCCGCCAGGCGCGCGCCTCGTCGGCGAGCGAGGTGGCGATCCGCTCGTCGTCGTGCCGCACGACGGGCCACGGACGGCCCTCGTCCGCGGGCGCCCGCTTGTAGGTGACGTGCACCGTCGTGCCGGCCGCTCGCAGCGCGGCGAACAGCTGGTCGTTGTACGGGTTGGGGATGTTCGTGAAGACCGAGATCGTCACGACGGTCCCGCTTCCGAATCCAGCCCGCGCGCGGTCGTGGACGCCGCCGAGCGGGCGCCGAGCTCGTCCGAGAAGATCGACGCCAACTGCCGCGCGTTGTCCTCCCAGGTGACCGGCCACGGCCAGGGCACGCGCGGTGCGTCGATCGCCGCCAGCTCGGTGAGCGCGTGCACGAGGTCGGTGTCTTCCGCATCATGCGGGCGCGCGGGCACGTAGCGCGCATGACCGCCCGCGACCTCGCGGTGCGCGGCGATGTCGGACAGCAGCAGGGGGCAGCCGAGCGATCCGGCCTCGGCCGGCGTCAGCGGGTGCGCCTCGAGCGTGGCCACCGACACCAGCACCCGGGCGTGCTCGAGCAGCCAGCGCACCTCGGCCCGTGCGGTGACGCCGCCGAGCTGGTGGAAGCGGCCGCGCAGCGCGGGGCGCACGAGGGCGCGCTGCTCGTGCGCCCGGCCACGGGCGAAGAAGCGGCCGGCGACGACGAGATCCGGGGCACGCTCGATCGCCTCACCGAACGCGCGGTCCCACGCGGCGACCGTGCGGTCGATCTGCTTGTGGGGGGCGTCGTTGGCGAGCACGAGGACGAAGGCCTCGCGCCCGGCGGGGAGCGCCGGGGGCGGGGCTGGTTCGGCCGGCCAGGTCGGGCCGCCGCTGAGCACGAGGTCCGCGCGGGCGGCGACGTCCGGCAGGTCCTCGGCGAGGGCGTCGCGCAGCGCCTGGGAGATCACGACGACCCGGTCCGCCCGCGCCGCGGACAGGCGGGCGAGGCGGCTGCGAACGAGGCGATCGATCGAGCGGTTGTGGGCCTCGTGGCGCCCGGCGCCGAAGTAGTTCGGGTTCTGCAGCGTGAGCACCACGCGGGCGCGCGTGGGCAGCAGCGGCGCGAAGTTGCCAGGGCAGTAGAGGACGTCGCCGGCGCGGCCCCACACCGGCAGGCGCAGCTGCTCGACGACCGGCCGCAGCCGTCCGCCGGGCACCACCGTGATCTCGGCGTGGAGGGCGTCGCGCAGCCCGTCCACGTTCGCGGGGGCGGCGAGCACGCGCAGGTCGAGGTGCGGGGCCACGGCCTCGAGCGCGACGAGCTGGTTCGTGAGGTAGCTGAGCCCACCGCCCATGCGGGCCGACAGCGCGTCGACGACGACGCGACCGCCCCCGGGGCGCGCCGACGGTCGCGGGTCCGACGCGGGCACGGCGTCGCTCACGCCGGCGGGCGACGACCGGCGGGCTGGGCGCTCGGCTCGGCGTCGGCCGCGAGCGAAGACGACAGGGGATCGGGAGCCGCCGACGAGCCGGTCGACGAGCCCGCTGGCGAGCCGGCCGACGAGGGCCCGTCTCCCGGTGCCGTCGCGTCCGCGGCCGGGGCCGTGGTCGGGAGGTCGGGCCGGACCGTCGCTCGGTCGCCCGGCACGGCGGTGCCGCGGGGGATGCCGGTGGCGGCGCCGGTGACGAGGACCGTCGCGACGACGTCGAGGCCGACGCCGTGCAGCACCTCGATCACGTCGCGCACGTCACGGCCCCGGGCCGTGACCGGCACGAGCAGGACCCGCGCGCGGTCGGCCTCGGGCGCGTCGCCGAGGGACGCCACCATCGAGGCGCGCTCGGCTCGGGCGACCGCAGGGTCGTCGAGCGCCACGACGCGGATGCCCGCCGCCCCGTCCGCCGTGACCGCAGCCGCCGCCTCGCTCGTCACCCCCAGCACGGGGAGGCCCGCCGCGCGTTCGAGGGCGTCGGCGTCGCGCACCGCGTCGTCGAGGTGGTCGACCGCGTATGCGGCGACCAGCCCGAGCACCAGCCCGAGCGCCAGCGCGAAGGCGAGGTTGCGCGCGAGCGACCCGTTCGCGGCCCCGGCCGGCGCTTGGGCCGGCGCGACCACCTGCACGCCCCCCACGCCCGCGGGCGGTCGGCGCAGCTCGACGTACGCGTCCGCGGCGGTGTTGGCGAGGAGCGCGGCGCGCTGCGGGTCGCTCGCAGTGGCGGTGATGACGACGACGTCGGAGTCCTTGAGGCCGCGCGCGGTGAGGGTGCCTCCGGGCCCGATCTTCTCGTCGACCTTCGCGCGGACCTGGTCGCCCGCCGCGAAGATCGCCTCGGTCTGGATGACGCGATTCGGGTCGAACCGCACCTGGCCCGTGTCCTGCCCGGGCTGGCCCGCGGGTTCGACCGGGAAGATCACCTGGGCCGACGCCTGGTAGCTCTTGGTCTGCGCGAGGGAGAGGCCGAGCATCGCGAGCCCCGCGAGGGCGGTGATCCCCAGGATGATGGCGGCCCGCCGCCGCCAGAGCGCGAGGTGATCGCGCAGGCCCCGCTCGGCAGGCTCGAAGTCGTTGGCCATTGCCGGCGATCGTACTGCCACCCCCGCGCGCGCCCGGGCCACGGCGCTCCTCGGGGCGCCGGCGGCCAGGGGGTCGAGGAACCGCGGGGCACTAGGCTCGCCGCATGCTCGAGGTCCCCCTGGTCCAGCTCGATCCCGATCTGCCCCTGCCTGCGTATGCCAAGCCCGGCGACGCCGGCGTCGACCTGCGGGCCCGCCACGCCACCAAGATCCCGGCCGGGGGCGGCCGGGTGCTCGTCCCGACTGGCGTCGCGATCGCCATCCCGCCCGGCCACGCGGCGTTCGTGCAGCCCCGCAGCGGGCTGGCGCTCACCCACGGCGTGACCGTGCTCAACTCTCCCGGCCTCGTCGACAGCGGGTACCGGGGCGAGCTCAAGGTGCTGCTCGTCAACACCGACCCGATCGTCGACTTCGAGATCAAGCGCGGCGAGCGCATCGCGCAGCTCGTCATCCAGCAGGTCGAGCAGGCCACGTTCACCGTCGTCGACGAGCTCCCGTCGTCCGACAGGGGCGACGACGGCTTCGGCTCGAGCGGCCGCCACTGAGCGCCGGGCGAGCGCCGACCCCGGCGGTGGTCAGAACCGCTTGACGAGGCGCACGCGCGACAGGTCCTCGTCGATCTCGTGCTCGTCGACCGTCTCGCCGACGAGCTCGTCGAAGCGGGTGCGCGCCCCCTCGTTCAACCAGTGCTGATCGGTCCCCGCCGTCGTCGACGCCTCGATGACGAGTTGGGTGGGCTCGACGATGAACTCCACCGTGATGTCGCCCGGGCCGCCCTCGGGGCGCAGCAGCAGGATGATCGTCTCGTCGATCGCCAGGCGGATGTCCTCGATGTCGGCGAACGGCAGCCCCAACCGCAGGGCGATGCTCGAACCGGCGATGCGGGCGATGCGCCCGTACTCGGGCTCGGCGGGCAGCGTCAGGTTGATGCGGTCGCCCGAGCGGCTCGGGGGTGGGATCGGGGCCATCGGTCAGCGGCGCGTCCGGCACACGAGGGGCCCGCGGCCGAAGCGCGGGGGGCGGGGGACGAGCACGGTCCCAGCTTCGCACGCGCCGCCCGCGGACGCGCCTGATCCGCGCGATCGGCCGCCGCCCCGCCACGGCGCGCGCCCGTCGTCACCCCGGCTCGCGCACGACCGACGCAGGATCCTTGTCGGTGCGCTGCCCGAGGTACGACGGGTGGCGCAGCAGGCCGTCGCTCGACCACTCGGCGAACGCCACCTCGACGACCGTGGCCGGTTCGAGCCAGTGCGCGTCGCGGGCCTCGGCGCGCGGCGGCGCCGGGCGGAACGGCGGGGTGTCACGGGCGAGACCGGCGAAGAGCTTCTCGAGGCGGTCGAGCTCGGAGCCGCTGAAGCCGGTGCCGACCTTGCCCGCGTAGACGAGCCGGCCCTCGTCGTCGTGGTAGCCGAGCAGCAGGGCGCCGATCGTGGTCGAGCGCGTGCCGCTGCCCGTGCGCCACCCGCCGACCACGAGCTCCTGGCGGCGGCGGACCTTGATCTTGCGCCAGTCGGTCGAGCGCCGCCCCGGCTGGTAGACGCTGCCCTTGCGCTTGGCCATCACGCCTTCCATGCCGCGCTCGATGATCGCCTGCAGCAGCTCGGCCCCGTCGTCGTAGCCGGCCGGCACCTGCCAGTTCGGCCCGGCGTCCACGAGCTGCTCGAGGAGCCGGCGGCGGTCTTCGTAGGGCAGCGCCGCCGGGTTCGGTCGCGACCGGTCCGAGGTGAGCAGGTGCCCGTCGAGGTACAGCAGGTCGAAGAGGACCCACACGATCGGTTGGCGTGCCGACCACTCACCGATGAGCTTGGCGCCGTTGATGTGCATGCGTTGCTGCAGGCGACCGAAGTCGGGCCGACCTTCGTCGTTGAACGCGACGATCTCACCGTCGAGGATCACGCGGTGCCCGGCCAGCTCGTCGGCCAGCGGAGCGAGCTCGGGGTAGCGAGCGGTGATGTCGATGAGGTTCGAGCTCTGGAGGCACAGCCGCGGCGACGCCGCGGGCGCAGCCCCGACGTCACCGTGCGGCTCGTCGCCGACGAAGCCGATGGCGCGGATGCCGTCCCACTTGACCTCGTAGCGCCAGCCGTCGTCGCCGGCGTCGGGCAGCTCGCCGGTCACCGCGCGCATCGGCTCGATCTTCCGGGGCATGGGGTCAGGACCCCCGCCGCGACCCCCGCCGGGCGGGCTCGCTGTCGCCATGGGCACAGCGTAGGTTGAGCCACCGACGCACGAGCCGTGCGACTCACGGGATGACGACGAGCTCGGGGGAGAGCGATGGGTGACGCCACGGGCGCGCTGGCTGGTCAGGGGGCGCTGGTGACCGGGGGTGGGAGCGGCATCGGGCTGGCGTGTGCGCGGGCGCTCGTGCGCGACGGCGCATCGGTCACCATCACCGGGCGCACCGACGCCAAGCTCGCCGAGGCCGCCGAGCAGCTGCGGGCCGAGGCGCCGCCGGGGGTGACCGTGCAGCACCTGGCGGGCAGCGTCAGCGACGAGGACGCCGTCGCCGCGGCGGTCGCCCTCGCGGCCGAACCGCACGGCGGCCTGCACATCGCGGTCGCGAACGCGGGCATCGGGGGGCTCGGCCCGATCGTCACCACGTCGCTCGACGAGTGGAACAGCATCCTCGGGACGAACCTCACCGGTACGTTCCTGCTCTTCAAGCACGCCGGCGCCGAGATCGCCCGCAGTGGCGGCGGCGCGATGGTCGCGATCTCCTCGATCGCCGGGGTCACCACGCACCGCTTCATGGGTCCGTACGCGGTGAGCAAGGCTGCGGTCGACATGCTCGTGCGCAACACCGCGGACGAGCTGGGCGCCGCGAAGGTGCGGGTGAGCTCCGTGCGTCCGGGGATCGTCGACACCGAGCTCGTCGCGGTGCCCTTGAGCGACGAGCGCATCACGACCTCGTACCTCGACGCGATGCCCGTGCGGCGCGTCGGGGAGGTCGACGACGTGGCGGCGCTGGTGCGGTTCCTCTGCGGGCCGGAGTCGTCGTGGATCACCGGGGTCAACGTCTCCGTCGACGGCGGCCATCACCTGCGCGTCGGGCCCGACTACGAGGGCATCACCCGCGCGCTGTTCGGCGACGCCGCGACCGAGGGTCGGCCGCCCCGCACCTGACCGCGCGCCGCCAAGGCCCTGCCACGGAGGGGGCGGCGATGCGCAGGCGCCGAACCGGCCCCTTCGGGGCTCCATCTCGCGCGCGTTGTCGCGAACGCGGGGGGAGTGATCGTTTGGCTCGTACGGGGTAGGGACCAGCCTCAACTGCCCAGGCATTTCCCAGGCATTTCCCAGGCATTTCCCAGGCAACCCCCCAGGCAACCCCCAGGCAACTCCCCAGACAACTCCCCAGACAACCGAGCGCTCTCCAGGCGTGCGACCGCAGGTCGGTGCCGCCGAGCGGGATGGAGCACACCGATGCAAGGACCTGCGCGCCCCGCGCGCGGACGCATGCCGCGCGCCCGCCGCCCGTCCCGGGCGCAGGCGATCCGTCGCGAAGCGGCCCTGCGGCTCCGTGCGATGGCGCGAGGCGTGCCCTCGCCGGGGGCGGCACCCTCGTGACCCGCGCCCGCCCCGCGCTGCTGGCTCTCGACATCGCCCTGTGCGCGGTCATCCTCGTGGTCGGGGCGGGCGTCGTCACGACGCGTGCCCGCCTCCACAGCTACGACGCCGCTGCGAAGGAGATCGCGTCCTGGGCCGCGGCCCAGGGCATCGCCCGCATCGCGTGGCCTGCCGACCGGCGCGAGGCCGTCCCCGCGCTGCTCGCGAGCGGCGTGACCCCGGTGCTGGTCGACTCCGCGACCCCGCCGGCGCAGGACCTGGCGATCAACAGCACCCCGGTGCTGGTGAGCACCGACCGGGGGCACCTCGCCGTGCTCACCCGAGCGGAGCTGCAGGTCGGCGATCTGCACGCCGCCGTCATCGACCTCGCGGCCGCCGCGAAGGTGCCGTTGGCCAAGGGTGAGGCGCTCGGCGAGCAGATCTCTCGCCCGTACCTCTACGCGCCACTGCGCGACAGCTTGCAGGTGCGGGCGAGCAAGCCGATGGTCGTGCCGGTCACGCTCGCGGCGGGGCACTACGTGTTGACCATGGCGGTGTTCGACCCCGGGTCGAAGGCGTCCGCCACGCTGGCGGCGACGCGTCGAGGCGCACCGTTGGCCGCGACGACCATGCGGCTGCCGAGCGTGGTGACGACCCCGATGCGGATCGAGCTCGACGTGGCCGATCCCGTGCCGGCGGCCGTGGACCTGCGGTTGGTGGTGACCAGTCCCGGCTCGGGCGGCAACGGGTACATCCACGAGTGGGAGCTGCGGCGCGAGGACGGCACCTCGTGACGGTCGAGGTCCTGGACCCCGAGGAGCCTGCCGTCGGCACGGGCCGAGCGGCTGCCGCTCCGCGCCGCGCGGCGGCGCGCTTCGCCGGCTTCGAGGGAGCGAGGCAGCTGGCGCTCCTCGGTGCATCGTTCGCGCTCGTCATGCTGATCACCGTCGCTCTGGCGTGGTCGATCGGGCCGGCGCCGGACGAGGACAGCCACGCGTTCATGGCGGCGCATCAGGCCCACAGCCTGACGTCACCCGGGTGGGAGGACATGCGCTGGGGCACCGATCGGGGTCACAGCTACTACCTGTACTCGCCGGCGCCGTACTACGTCTACGCGCCGTTCCAGTGGGTGCAGGAAGCGGTCGGACCCGTCACGGGCGCCAGCCAACCCGATCGGTTCATCACCCGACTCGGCGGCGTGCTCGTGTTCGCTCCCGCGCAGCTGGCGTTGACGATCTGGATGGTGCGGAGGATGAGTCGGTCCGCCACCGGCGAGGCGGTGATCCTGGTGGCGTTCGCCGTCAACCTCGTGCCCCAGCTGCGCTACTTGCACGCCTACCTCAACACCGACGCGTACACGATCCTCGCCAGCACCGCGTGCTTCGCGGTCGGGTTGCGGTTGTGGGACCGGGCGCGGATCGGGGTGCTCGATGCCGCGCTGGTCGGCGGTGCGCTCGCCGCGGTCGCCCACGGCCGGTACAACGGCTTCGTGGCGGCGGGGCTGCTCGGCGTCGGCTTCGGGGTGTGCCTCGTGGGCCGGGTGGACGGCCTGCGCCTGCGGCTGCGCCTCGCGGGCGTCGCCATCGCGCTGCCGCTGCTGCTCGCGGCACCTGTGCACCTGGCGATCTCCCAGGAGCTGCGCAACGACCACGTGGTCGCGAGCACCGACCACGACGAGCTGGCGCGCTCGACGTTCTTCGCCCGGATGCCCAAGGTGGTGTCGTCGCGCGAGCAGGTCGACGCGTTGTTCGAAGACGCCCCCGGCACGTGGCGCTCGATGTGGGGCCAGTTCCAGGCGTACTTCGAGCGCCCGCCGGTGATCTGGACGTGGACGCTGGTCGCCTTGTGCCTCGTCGGTGCCGTCGGCCTCGCCCTGCAGTCGCCCGCGCTGCTGGAGCGCCGCGGACGCGGCATCGGGATGGTGGCAGTGGGCGCGACGGCGCTGACGTGGCTGCTCATGATCTCCTGGCCCTACCACCTGGGTCGGTTCCTGCTGCCGGCCGCGATGACGGCGCTCATGGGGATCGTCCTCGGTGGTGGTGTCGTGGTCCAACGCGTCACGCACCGCGCCGGCCTCCTGGGGTTGGCCGGCTATGTCCTGATGGTGTTGGCGA
>CAYUOL010000290.1:8472-8717 GCA_964446345.1 uncultured Iamiaceae bacterium
ACGCACCGCGCCGGCCTCCTTGTGTCGGCGGGGGCGTGGATCCTGGTGCTGGGCGCGGTCGACGTCGCCGGCCTGCTGGCCGTCCGCGTCTGACGGCCGAGCTGGCCGTCCGCGGCTGACGGCCGAGGAGCCCGGGAGTGGACTACTCCGCGGCAGCCGCGCAGCTGACGCACGTGCGGGTCATCGGCAGCGCCTCGAGCCGTGCGGCGCCGATCTCGGCCCCGCAGCCCTCGCACACACCGAAG
>CAYUOL010000291.1:0-8691 GCA_964446345.1 uncultured Iamiaceae bacterium
GAAGAGCGTCGTCTTGCCGGCGCCGTTGGGGCCGATGATGCCGACGATCTCGCCCTGGGAAACGGTCAGGCTCACGTCGTCCACGGCGCGGATGCCGCCGAAGCGCACCGACAGTCCCTCGATCTCGAGACCGGGCGGCGCCGCCGGATCAGGCACGAACGGGGCGTGGGTCTCCCCCACGCGCACGGCGGCCGGCGCGGATGCGAGCGCCGCCGCGTCGAGGCTGGTGCTCGCCCCGGTGCCGCCGGCGGGCGCCTCGGCGCCGTTGCCGTTGGCCGGCGCCAGGCCGGCGTTGACCGCCATGCCCTTCTGCGCGCCCTCGAGGAAGACGGAGCGCAGCACGTCCGGCCGCTCGAGCAGCTCCGCCGTCGGGCCGTGGAAGCGGATCTCGCCCTTCTCCATGAAGTACGCCGTCTCCGCCAGGGTCAGGGCCACGTTCACCGACTGCTCGACCAGGATCACCGTCGTGCCCTGGTCCCGGATCGCCCGCACGATCGTCAGGAGCTGCTCGACGATCACCGGGGCCAGCCCGAGCGAGAGCTCGTCGATCACCAGCAGCGTCGGCTCGGACAGGAACGCCATGCCGAGGGCCAGCATCTGCTGCTGCCCGCCCGACAGGTTCGCCGCCGGCTCGTCCAGGCGCTGGCGCAGCACCGGGAAGGTCTCGAGCACCTGCTCCATCTTGGCCTTGAGATCGATCGTGCCGTCCTTGCGGGCGCGGCCCCGTTCGATCCACGAGGCGACCTTCAGGTTCTCCTCGACGGTCAACGACGGGAAGACCCCCTGCCCCCCGGGGACCATCGCGATGCCGAGCGCGGCGATCTCGTGCGGCGGCGCGTGCGTGATGTCACGCCCGTCGAAGACCACCGCGCCGTTGCTCGCCTCGACGACTCCCGTGATCGCCTTCAGCAACGTCGACTTGCCGGCGCCGTTCGTGCCCAGCAGGGCGACGATCTCGCCCTCCCCGATCTCGAAGTCGACGCCGAAGAGGATCTGGACGTCCCCGTAGCGCACGTCGAGGTTGCGCACGAGCAGCTGCTTGATGCGTCCCTCCTGGCGCTCGTGCAGCAGCTCGGAGCGGGCGGCCGTCGAGGTCCAGACGTTGAGCACGTCGCGGTCGAGGTGCTTGTGGGCCGTGCTGACGATGTACCCGCCGATGACGAAGATCGGGGTCATCACGAGCATGCCGACCCGGATGCCGAGGTGGTCGCTGATGTAGCCGATGAACGGCAAGGTGAGGAGCCCGGGGATCACATACAGCGCAGCCATCGAGAAGCCGGCCGAGCGCGCTCGCGCGGGGATGGCGAGCGACAGGGCGGCGAACACCGACGGCAGCACCGTCGCCAGCGCGGCGGCCAGCGCGACGCGGAAGAGCACGGCCGTGCCGACGTTGGGCGAGAGCGCGAAGCCGGCGGAGAACCCGGCCGCGACGAGCGCCACGACCGACACGAAGCGCACCACGAGCGCTGGGTCCTTGCGCACCAGCCTCGTGCCCACCCACGCACTCACGACGAGGCCGATGATCTGCCCGCCCTCGGCCAACGCGTCGTAGAGGCCGCGCTGGGAGGCCGTGAGCTGGAACTCCTGCTCGTAGAACAGGTTGGCGAGCGAACCGAAGCCTATGAACGCCACCGCGAAGAAGGGGATGGCGGCGTAGAGCCGGCGCAGGCTCTCGATGCGCTGCACCATCCGGAACGCCTCTTCGAACGAGGGCGCCGGCTCCTCGAGGTCGGCGACCTCGCTCGAGACACCCATCGCCTTGCGCTCGAAGTGGCCGCGCACCGGCTCGCGCATCCGCAGGCCGACGATCACCATGATGAAGCACGGGATGGCGAAGATGATGTACGGCCACTGCCACCCCAGGTGCTGGCCGATGAAGCCCGCGAGCAGGAACCCGACGGTGATCCCGATGGCTTCGGCGCCGCGATGGAACGCGTAGACGAAGGGCCGGTACGGGATGTCGTAGTAGTCGGCCAGCAACGAGTTGTGGGTCGGGAAGATGGTCGCCTGGCCGACCCCCGCCCCGCAGCGCATCAGCAGGAACAGCAGCCACGGGACCGGGACGAAGATCAGGCCGATGGCGCCCGTCCCGACCGAGAACGCCGCGAACACCGCGGCGCCGATGAGCATGAGCCGCACGCGGTTCGAGCGGTCCGACCACACGGCGATCGGCACGGTGAGCACCAGGCCGACGAAGGCGCCCACTGCGGTGATGGCCAGGATGCCGGTGTTGTTGACGATGACCTCGCCCGTTGCGCTCACGGTCGGGGGGAAGATCGCGTCGCGGATCTCGGGCAGCAGCACCTGGCCGGTGGCACGGTCCATCGTCTCGATCAGCGCCAGGCCGAAGAGCACGATCAGGGGGTACACGGATGCGCCGCCCACGGCGCCCTTGAACCCCTTGCCCCGGGGGATCGCCACCCCGTTGGTGTCGGTCTCCTGCGCGAGCAGCATCTGCGCCGCCTCTTTGCCCGTGGGCATCTCGCGCTTGCGCGGGGGTGGCGTGGGGAGCGTGGGGGCGGTCATGACGCACCACGCTCGGGGGTCGCCTCATGTGGCGGCGCGGCGCCGGGCGGCGCGCCGGACATGACCGGCTGCGGATCGGGGACCGCCGGGGCCGCGTCGGCCTGACCGTCGGCGATCGCCTCCACGGTCTCTTCGGCGTGCTCGAGCGGGTCCGCGGGCTCCTGGAAGTTGCCGATGTCGGCCACGAGGCTCGGCACGATGATCGCGTTGCGCCGCGCCACCGAGCGCAGCCACAGGTCACGCAAGCGGTACACCATGCCGCCGAGGCCGCTCGGGAACACGAGCAGCACGACGAGCACACCCGCGGCGGACGGCAGCAGCTGCCAGTTGCCCTGCAGGAACCACGTGCCGCCTCGGGCGAAGATCGCCCCGATGATGCCGCCGGTCAACGATCCCAAGCCGCCGACGACCGTGGACGTGAAGGCGGCGAAGCTGGCCGTCGCCCCGAACTGATCGACGCTGAACGTCTGGGTGACGTGCACGAACAGGCATCCGGCGATCGCGGCGAGGAACCCGGACATCGCGAAGGCGAGGAGCTTCGTCCGGACGATGTTGACGCCGAAGGCCTGGGCGCCCCGCTCGTTCTCGCGAAGCGCCAGCAACACGCGCCCCGTGCGGCTCTGCCGGATGCCCGTGACGGCGAGGATCACGATCACGAGCACGGCCAGGCAGAGGTAGTACATGCTCGACTGGCTCGTGAGATCGAGCTTGCCGAACAGCGGGGGCCGCTCGATGCGCCCCTGAGGGACCCACGCGAAGTACTTCGGGTTCAGCAGGTAGTTCGAGGCGGTGATCGTGAACGCCAGGGTCGTCACGGCGAGGAAGAGCCCGCGCACCCGCAGGGCCGGCAACCCCACGACGACGGCGACGAGGGCGCCGGCGACGCCGGCGATCGGCAGGGCGATCATCAGGTCGAGCCCCCACGTCTTCGTGACGACCGCGCCGACCGCGGCGCCGACCCCCACGAAGCCCATCTGCCCCAACGACACCTGACCCGCCCAGCCGGTCAGCATGATGATCGAGATCCCGACCATCGCGAAGCACAGGACCGCGGACGCCTTGATCAGGTTGCCCGAGTCCATGTACTCGATCGTGGGCAGGCGGTACGCCAGGAACGCGATGAGCGCCAAGCCGCCCCACTTGACGACGAGCACCTCGGGCACGCGCCGGAGCTCACGGGGGATCGGCCGCACCTCGTCGGTCGCCTGCCACGTGCTGGCCGCGTCGTGCTCGGTCCGGGACTGGCCCGTTCGTTGCAGTGCGAGCCCCACCAGGATGATCACGGCGTAGACGGGATACACGAAGGCCGGGTTCTCGCCGTTGTTCCACACGACGACCTGCTCGACCACGCCGAGGGCGACGGCCGAGAGCGCGATCGACGGCAGGTTGGTGAACTTGCCGAGCGTCAGTGCCGTGAGCGCGGCCAACAGGGCGCCGAAGCTCGTGGCCCCGAAGCCCTGGTTGCTGACGAGGGGCACCCCGGAGATGCCGGCCTTGAGGAACACACCGATGAACGAGAGGCCGGCAGCCGTGCACCACACGACGGTCTGCAGCCGCTTGACCGGGACGCCGAGGAGGCTCGCTCGGTCCGACCGCTCGGCCGCCGCACGGACGGCGATGCCGACGTTGGTGCTGCGCAGGAACACCGCGACCGCGACGAGCGCGATCGGCGCGATGACGAGGGCGATGATGTGCGCGGCGCCGAACGTGATCGGGGAGACGAACAGCTGCAGGTCGAACGGCACGACCTGGGGCTGGCTGATCGGGCTCTGGCCCCACAGCGCCGGCAGCGCGAGCGCCCCGAGCGCCAGCAGCTGCGCGACGCCGATCGTCGCCACGGTGAGGATCAGGCGCGGGGCGCGGAAGAAGCGCCGGATGATCAGGAACTCGATGAGGCCGCCGAGCACGACCGCGCTGATGAGGCCGGCGCCCAGCCCCACCAGGTAGGGCATGCTGCTGTAGTTGATGAGGGACAGCGCGAAGACCGTCGGCGCGAGACCGAGCTCGCCCTGGGCGAAGTTCAGGATGCGGTTCGCCCGGTAGATGAGCGCCATGCCGAGCGCAACCAGCGCGCCCAGCAAGCCGAGGATGATGCCGTAGAGGTACAGGCCCGGTGAGCCGAAGGGGCTGGTGTGGTACAGCAGCGGCTGGGCGATGAAGACGCCGAGCATGATCACGATGGCGGGGCCACCGACGTCCCACACCTTCTTCACCGCCGGGTTGCCCAGCAGGCTGCTCTCGGCGCTCATGACGCCACCCGCCCTTCGTCGTCCGCGCGTCCGCTCGTCCTGGCCGCGGCTCCCGATCGGGGCGACGCCGGACGGCGGGCCGCCGCGCGTCGACCGGAGCTCGAGGAGCGCTCGCGGTCGGCGGCGAGGCCGTGGAAGAACAGCTCGACGATGGTGTCGGCGTGGGTCTCGATCACCTCGGGGTCCGTGACGTCCATCCCGTAGGACTGCCACATCGCGGCTTTCACGATGAACAGGTAGGCGCCTGCCGCGCTGAAGCTGGTGAGCACGTGCTCGGCGGGCAGGTCCTTGACGACGCCTTCGGCGACGGCCCGGTCGTAGAGGTCACGGAACCACGCGAAGTCGCCGTTCAGGTTGTGCTCGAGCAGCCACGTCAGGCGCGGACCGCCCTGCACCCCCTCGTAGGAGATCATCCGGCCGATCTCGGGGTGGGCGGCGCAGAAGCGCACGAAGCGCCGCACGAGCACCTTCATCTGGTCGAGCGTGTCGAGGTCGGAGAGCTCGTTCATGACGCCGTCGAACGCCGTGAGCGCGTTGGTGAAGGCCTCGCTGACCGCCGCCCGCCACAACGCGTCCTTCGACTCGAAGTGGTAGTGCACGAGGGGCTGCGTCACGCCGGCCCGCCGGGCGATCTCCGCGGTCGTCGTCCCGTCGAACCCGCGCCCTGCGAACTCGTCGAGCGCCGCCGCCAGGATCCGCTCGCGGCCCGGCCCCTCGGGCGACGCGACAGGCCCGTCGCCGGAACCGGTGCCATCGGTCTCGGCGCGCGCGTCGTCTACGCGAGTTGCCATCGACTGTCCCCCTGCGCCGGTGCCCCCGGCGTCGACTCGTAGCGCGGTCAGGTCCGCCGTGCGTCCCCAGGGATCCCCGTTCGGCGAAGATCCTGCACGGCATCTGCAATCAGAACTTCTTATAGATCAATCAGGATCGCTGTGCAAGGCGTCACACTAGATCCGCGAACATATCGTCCGCGTTTGGTGCCTGATCGTCCCCTACCCACCACGTCGAGCGGTCATCCCGGAGCGCCCGGCCGGGAACGTGCCGACCGGCGGGCGGCTCGGTAGCGTGCGGCCACCGACCCGCGCCACGGGGCGCGCGCGACGACGCAGGGGGAGACGGATGAAGGTCGACACAGGGTTCGGCATCGCGCCCGACGGGCTGGACCGCGCCGGTGCGCAAGCGAAGGAGGCCGAGGTCGCGGGGTACGACGGCATCTGGACGGCCGAGACCAGCCACGACCCCTTCTTCCCGCTGCTCATCGCGGCGCAGGACACCGACACCCTCGAGCTGGGCACGGGCATCGCCGTCGCGTTCGCGCGCAACCCGATGAACCTCGCCAACATCGGCTGGGACCTGCAGGCCTACTCGAAGGGGCGCTTCATCCTCGGCCTGGGCAGCCAGATCAAGCCGCACATCACGAAGCGCTTCTCCATGCCCTGGTCCCACCCGGCGCCGCGCATGCGCGAGATGATCCTCGCGATCCGCACCATCTGGGACTGCTGGAACAACGGCACCAAGCTCGACTTCCAGGGCGACTTCTACTCGCACACCCTGATGACCCCGTTCTTCAACCCGGGCAAGAACCCCTACGGCGACCCGAAGATCTTCCTGGCCGCCGTCGGCGAGCTGATGACCGAGGTCGCCGGCGAGACCTGTGACGGCATCCTCGCCCACGGCTTCACCACCGAGAAGTACCTGCGCGAGCAGACGCTGCCCGCCATCGAGCGCGGCCGCGCCAAGGTCGGCAAGTCCCTCGAGGGCTTCGAGATCTCCTTGCCCGCGTTCGTCGTCACCGGCACGAACGAGGAGGAGATGGCCAAATCGGCCAAGGGCACCCGCGAGCAGATCGCGTTCTACGGATCGACGCCCGCGTACAAGAAGGTGCTCGACGCCCACGGCTGGGGCGATCTGCAGCCCCAGCTCAACGCGCTCTCGAAGCAAGGCGAGTGGGAGCAGATGGGCACGCTCATCGACGACGAGATCCTCGAGACCTTCGCCGTCGTCGCCGAGCCGGCCAAGCTCGCCGCCGGCCTGAAGGACCGCTTCGGCGACGTCGCCACCCGCGTCCAGTTCTACGCGCCCTACAAGGCCGACCCCGACACCTGGCTCCCCGTGGTCGCCGACCTCAAGGCCCTCTGAACCACAACCCCCAGATCCTCAGATCGCGAGTCCCAGCGCCGCCGCGAGCTCGTCCAACGTCGTCGCGGTCGTCGTCGGCGCCGCGGCTTCGAGCTCGCCGTCGACGGCGTAGCCCCACGTCACCGCGATCGTGGCCAGGCCGTGGGCCCGGCCGCCGAGGATGTCGTGCTTGCGGTCACCGATCATCACCGCCGTCGCCCTCGCCTCCTCGTCATCGCGCATGCCGAGCAGGCCCAGCGTGTGCTCGATCACGTCGTCCTTCGTGATCCGGGAGGTGTCGAGCGTGGCGGCGCCCACCACCTCGAAGTGCTCGAGCAGCCCGAAGTGGTCGAGGATGATCAAGGCCTGGGGTTCGGGCTTGGCGGTCGCGATCGCCAGCCGGCGGCCGTCCTGCCGCAGCGCCGCCAGCAGGGCGGGCACCCCCTCGATCACGGCGTTCTCGAACATGCCGACGTCGGCGAAGCGGGCGCGGTAGTGCCGGACGGCGTCCTCGAGCTGGTGCGTCGGGATGCCGTGGTGGGTGGCGAACCCCTCGCGCAGCGGAGGCCCGATGTAGGGCGTGAGCGCCTCCAGGTCGTCGGCCTCGATCCCCAGCGCCCGCAGCGCGTGCTGGACGCTGCGGGTGATGCCCGGCTTGGGATCCATCAGGGTCCCGTCCAGGTCCCAGAGGATCGTGTCGTACCGCACCGCGCTCACACGACGATGTTGACGAGCTTGGGTGGCCGGGCGATGACCTTCTTCGGCTCGACGCCACCCAGCTGCGCCACGACCTTCTCCGACGCCATCGCGCGTGCGATCGCCTCGTCCTCGCTGATGTCGACCGGCACCTCGATGCGGTCCCGCACCTTGCCCTTCACCTGCACGACCATCGTCGCGGTGTCGTCGGTCAGCTTCGACGCGTCGGCCTCGGGCCAGGGCTGCGCGTGCACGTGGCGCGTGACGGCGTCCTCGTCGAGGTGGCGCCGCTCCCACAGCTCCGCCGTGATGTGCGGCGTCATCGGCGCCAGCAGCTTCAGCATGGTGTCGATGGCGAACGTCAGCGTCTCTTCCCGCGGGCCCTCGTCGGACTGCACGTACTTGTACAGCTCGTTCGTGAACTCCATGAACCCGGCGACCGCGGTGTTGTAGGACCAGCGCTCGTACTCGTCGCTGATGCGGGCGATGAGGCGATGGGTCAGCTTGTCGATCTCGAGGTCGGCGGCGCTCGGCGGGCGATCGGCCGGCGGGTGGCCGGCGGTGCCGGTGGCGAGGCGCCACACGCGCTGCAGGAAGCGGAGGCACCCGTCGATGCCGACGCCCTCCCAGTCGACGTCGTCCTGCGGCGGGCCGACGAACAGGTGGGCCAGGCGCAGCGCGTCCGCGCCCTGGTCGTCCAAGATCTCCTCGGGCGCCACCAGGTTGCCCTTCGACTTCGACATCTTGTCGCCGTCCAGGCGGATCATCCCCTGCGTGAAGAGCCGCTTGAAGGGCTCGCGCACGTCTGCCGGCGCCACCCCCAGATCGGCCAGCGCCTTCGTGAAGAAGCGCGCGTACATCAGGTGCAGGATCGCGTGCTCGATGCCGCCGATGTACTGATCGACCGGCATCCACGACTCGACGGCCTGCGGCGAGAACGGCTGGTCCTCGTTCCACGCGTCGGTGAAGCGCAGGAAGTACCACGACGAGTCGACGAAGGTGTCCATCGTGTCCGTCTCGCGCACGGCCGGCCCGCCGCAGACGGGACACGTCGTGTTCAGGAAGCCCTCGTGGAACTTCAGGGGCGACTCCCCCGTCGGCC
>CAYUOL010000292.1:0-8599 GCA_964446345.1 uncultured Iamiaceae bacterium
CGCCGGTGCGGCGGCTGTCGCCGCCGCACGCCCCGCTCGCTGATCAGCCGCCGCCGCCGCCGTTGAACTGACCCTCGCAGTTGCCGGCGTTGTCGTCCGAGTTGATGCCCGTCGGGCAGGTCGTGGTGCTATAGGTGGCCGGGATGGTCACCGCCGGCTGGCCGGTGGCGCCGCTCAAGGAGGCCCCGCTCAGGTTCGCGTTGGTGAAGTCGACGTTGGTGATGTTCGCACTCGTGAGGTTCGCGGAGCTGAGGTTCGCCTCGGAGAAGTTGACCGCGGTGAGATCGAGGTTCGCGAGCGTGGCAAGGTCGAGGTTCACCCCACTGAGGTTGGCCCCCGTCATGCCGACGCTCAACGTGGAGAGCGGTGCGTTGGACAGGTCGAGGTTGGTGCTCGAGAGGTTCGTGTTCGTCCATCCCGACCCTTGGCTGACCGTGCTGAGGAAGTTCGTTGCCGAGTTGAGGGCCGTCGAGTTGCTGAAGTCGGCGCCGGCCACCCGGGCGTTGGTGAAGTTGGTGTTGACGAAGAAGGCCTCGGTGAGGTTTGCGCCGTCGAGGTTCGCGCCCGAGAGGTTCGTGTCGTTCAAGCTCGCACCGTTCAAGTTGCACCCGGCGAGGTTCTTGCCCGAGAGGTCTTGGCCGTCGAACACGGCGTTGGGGTGGTAGATCGTGGGGTCGCAGTCCGTGAAGACGAGGGAGGCGTTGGTGAGCTGGTACGCCACGAATGCTCCGGTGCCCGGGACCGAGGGCAGGCTCACGGTGTTGAAGGGGCTGGCGACGAAGCCGCTGGTCACGAGCTGCATCGTCGTGGTGCCAGTGGCGGTGAAGCCGGGCTTGGCGGTCACCACGAGGTTGACGCCGACGTTCAGGAGCGCGCTGTTGGTGGCGTGGAGCGTGCCGTAGCCGACGCCGGGGACCGAGCTCGACGCGTCGAACGCGAGGGTGCCGCCGCTGGGGTAGAAGGAGCCGTCGATGGTGAGGACGCCGGTGTCGTTGAAGCCAGGCTTCACGGTGCCGGTGCCGACCACGTCGCCGTGGACGGTCCCGGCCCCCGTGAGGGTGCCGATGCCGAGGTCCATCGTGCCGAACCCGTTGTTGATGAAGAGCTGGGCGTCGCTCGTGGTGAGGTTGAACGAACCCTTGGTGTTCTCGAACACGCCGGCGCGGAGCTGGCCGGCGACGCCGATGTTGATGGTGCCTTCGTTCCAGAGGTTGACCGCGTCGACGTCGAGGGTCCCCGCGCTGACGTTGACGGTGCCGGTCGAGGAGAGCCCGAATCGGGGGGTGCCCACGGCGCCGCAGCCGGAGCTGTCGACGGTGTGGTCGCCGACGGCGTCGACGGTCTCGGCGACGGCGAAGGCCGCGTCGTCGCAGAGGGTCAGGTTGCCGTTCCACACGGCGTCGCCGGTGAGGACGAACTTGGAGCCGGCGACGGTGAGCCCGCTGATGGTGTTGGGGTGGTTGCCCGTCAGGCCGATCGTGGCGCTGCCGGCGAAGGTGCCGTTGGTGATGGTGGCACCCTCGATCCTGACGGAGTTGGTGCCGGTGATCGTGCCCTGCAGGTCGAGGGTGTCGATGCTGGAGTCGTTCGCCGTGTTCGCGGTGGTGAGCGAGGACCCGGACGGGATGCTGACAGAGCCGCTGAGGGTGACCCAGTCGACCGATGCCGGGGTGTCGATCACGATCGTGGACCCGACGTCGGCACAGGCTCGATCGGTCGGTCCCGGCACGGCGTTCTCGACCCAGTTCGCCGGGTCGCTCCAGTTCGAGCTCACCGCCCCCAGCCAGGTCTTGCTGCACGGCGGCACCGGCGTGCACCCGGCCGTTGAGATCGCAGCGCCGGCCAGGACGACGGCCGCCAGGCCGATGCTGGCTGCGCGAGAGCGGTGGGATGTTCGAACCATGGGTGTTTGCCTCTTCAAGGGTCGTGCGTGTCTGTCGTCACGCGATCGCAACCCCTCTCCATCGGCTGATCGCGGCGAAACCTGATCCATTTTCTTCAGTCGGACCGTCCATTCCGCGGCCCGCCGGCGACCTCCGAGCGACCCGACCTCGGGTGCGGTAAGAAGGCCGCATGGAGCTGACGACGGTTGCCGACGACGAAGCGGTGGTCCACGACGGCCTCGAGGTCCGTCGCTACCCCGATCTCGAGTCGGACACCGCCTACGAGCTCGACGGGTTCCACTTCCGCACGATGGCCCGCCCGCCCGGCGAGCTGCTCTGCCGGTTCGCCACCGTCAACGACGTGCACTTCGGCGAGGTCGAGGCCGGGCTGATCGAGGGCATGGAGCTGGGGCCGACGTTCTCGAGCGAACCGGGCCACGACCCGTATCCCGAGGTCATGAACCGCGGGGCCATCACCGAGATGCAGGCCCTCGACGATCTCGCCGCCGTCGTGGTCAAAGGGGATCTCACGTCGAAGGGCACGGTCGAGGAGTACGACACGTTCCGCTCCTTCTACGAGCCGGCGTTCGGCGATCGGTTGCACGTGGTGCGGGGCAACCACGACTCGTACTACGGCGGCACCTTCGCCTCTGACGCACCGTTCTCGGTGGACCTCCCCGGCGTCGTGATCGCGGTGATCGACACGGCGCGCCACGAGCGGGCCAACGGGCACATCAGCGGCGGGACCCTCACCTGGTTGCGCGACCTCGCGAGCGGGATGGCGGGGACGGGTGACGACCGTCCGATCCTCGTCATGGGCCACCACCACGCCTGGAACCCCGAGTCGAACGAGCGCCCCGACAACTACTTCGGCATCAACCCGGACGACTCCGAGGCCCTCATCGACGTCGTGGCGGCGCACCACAACCTCCGCGGGTACTTCGCCGGCCACACGCACCGCAACCGCGTGCGGCGCTTCGGCCTCACCCGTGACGTCCCGTGGGTGGAGGTCGCTTCGGTGAAGGAGTTCCCAGGCGCGTGGGCGGAGTACCGCGTCTACGAGGCCGGCATCCTGCAGATCATGCGCCGCATCGGCAGCCCGGAGTGCATGGACTGGACCGAGAAGACCCGCCAGATGTACGCCGGCATGTACTTCGAGTACTCGTTCGGCGAGCTGGCCGATCGTTGCTTCACGATCCCCACCCGATGACCGACGAGCCACCGCGCGGCCCGCTGGCCGATCTGCGCGTGATCGATCTCGCGACGGTGCTGGCAGGACCCGGGTGCGCGCGCTACCTCGGCGACTTCGGCGCCGACGTGATCAAGGTCGAGCGCCCCGGCGAAGGCGACACGTTGCGGTCCATGGGGTGGTTCGATCCGGCCGACGGGGTGTCGTTCTTCTGGAAGCTCGGTGGCCGCAACAAGCGATCGATCGCCCTCGACCTCAAGGACCCGACCGACGTGGCGCAGCTCCACCGGCTGGTGGACACGGCGGACGTCCTCGTCGAGAACCTGCGCCCCGGCAAGCTCGAGGCGCTCGGCTTCGTGCCCGACGAGCTCCTGCGGCGCAACCCGTCGCTGGTCATCACCCGCGTGACCGGCTTCGGGCAGACGGGCCCCTACGCCTCGCGCCCCGGCTTCGCCACGCTCGCCGAGGCGATGTCTGGGTTCGCCGCCATCAACGGCGAGCCCGACGGCGCCCCGCTCCTGCCCCCGATCGCGCTCACCGACGAGGTCACCGCCCTGGTGGCCGCGTTCGCGACCATGGTCGCGGTGCACTCCGGGGTCGGGCAGGTCGTCGACGTGAACCTGATCGAGTCGATGCTGCAGCTGATGGGGCCCCTGGTCTCGCTCTACGGCGCCACCGGCGAGCTGCAGCCCCGTCTCGGGGGCGGCATCCCCTACAGCGTCCCCCGCAACACCTATCGCACCGCCGACGATCGCTGGGTGGCGGTCAGCACGTCAGCCGAGTCGGTGGCCCGCCGGGTGCTCGAGCTGATCGGCTTGGGCGGCGACGAGCGGTTTCGTTCCTTCGCCGGGCGCACGGCCCACCGTGAGCTGATCGATGCGCGCATGGCCGCGTGGATCCGCGAGCGCACGATGGACGAGGTGCTCGCCGTGTTCGAGGCCGCGCAGGCGGCCGCCGCACCGGTGATGACGATGGCCGACATCGCCACCGACCCCCACTACCGCGCCCGCGAGTCGATCGTCGAGGTCGACGGCGTCCCCATGCAGAACCTCATCGCGCACCTCAGCAAGACGCCGGGGGCCCTTCGCTGGGCCGGCCGGCCGCTCGACGCCGACGGGCCGGCGATCCGCGCCGAGCTCGACCGCGATCGAGCCTGAGGAGCGCGCGATCACCCGAGGCCGGGGAGATCGGCAGCTCGCGGTCCAGGAACGGCCGACGCCCGGCGGACAGTCGGCGTCACTCGGCGGTGGCGACCTCGATGCGGTCCTGGCGCCACTCGCGGGCCAGGTCCAGGGCGAGATCGGCGCGGTCGAGGATCTCCTCGGTCGTGAAGCCGTGGGCCGGGTAGCAGGCGACGCCGGCCCACATCGTGAGGCCCGGGTCGCGCGTGGCCATGTGCCGGCGGATCCGCTCGACGGTCCAGATCGCGCCGTTCTCGGACGTGTCCTCGAGCACGAGGGAGTACCCGCCGTCCATGAGCCGGCAGGCGGTGTCGGCCTCGCGGATCGTGGTGTTGATGCTCGACGCGACGACGCTCGGATCCGCCGGGTGGGGCAGGCCCGAGCCGAGTCCCTGGATGACCTCCATCACCACGACGGCGACCGGCTTCAGGTTGCGCCGGGCCGCCGCGATGCGGGCATCGAGGGCGACCGTGAAGTAGCCCTCGCTGTAGAGGCCGGTCGACGAGTCCGTGAGGGCATCGGCCTGGGTCGACTTGCGCACCGAGGTGAGCTCGATCCGGGAGGCGAGCTTGTTCTCGACGTCCTCGCGGGCCTTCGACTCCTTCTCGACGGTCGACTCGAGCTCGGTGACCTTCTCGTTGAGCTCCTCGATCTCGCTCCGCGCGGTGCGCAGGTGGTTGACCAGCCGGAACACGGCGACCCCACCGACCAGGGCCAGCGCCCCGGCGAGCACGGCGGCCGTGACGACGTCCCAGATCGCGGCTGCAGCGCCCAATGCCAGGCCAACGAGGCCGACCACGAGGCCCACGAGTGCTCGCCGATCCACATCGGACCAATCGGTCGCTCCGAGGGGGATTCAAGCGCGCACAGTGGTCAAAATACCTACGCGAGCTGCCACCGCGAGGGGGCCGCGGGGATCGGGCGCTGGGTCCGGTGGCCTTCCGGTGCGAAAAAGGCGTCGCCAGCGGCGCTTTTGTGGACGGCGGCCCGGGGCTCGACGGTGCGGTGGCGGGTCAGGCCTTCGCCCGGTCGGCTTCGACCAGGTCGGCGACGTCGCCCATGATCTTGGCGAGCTCGAAGTCCTTCGGCGTGTAGACGGCAGCGACGTCGCCGGCCAGCAGCGTCGGCCGGTCGTCCTCCGGGATGATGCCGCCCACGATCACGGGGGCGGTGACGCCCGCTTCGCGCACGAGCCGCACGACCTCGGGGATCAGCTGGAGGTGCGAGCCGGACAGGATCGACAGCCCGATCACGTCGACGTCCTCGTCGCGAGCGACCGCGGCGATCTGCTCGGGCGTCAGGCGGATGCCCTGGTAGATCACCTCCATGCCGGCGTCGCGGGCGGCCACGGCGATCTGCTCGGCCCCGTTCGAGTGCCCGTCGAGACCCGGCTTGGCCACCAGGAAGCGCGGCGGCCCCCCGGGCATCGCCTTGACCCGATCGGCGACGGTTCGCAGTGACAGGCCACCGCCGAGACCCGCCGCCGCGGCGACCCCGGTGGGCGCGCGGTACTCGCCGAAGACCTCGCGCAGCAGGCCCGCCCACTCGCCCGTCGTGCCCCCGGCGTGGGCGAGGTCGATGGTGGCGGGCATGACGTTGATGCACTCCTCGCACACCCGGCGCAGCTCGTCGAGCGAGCGCTTGACGGCGTCGTTGTCGCGGTTCGACCGCCACGCCTGCACGTCGGCGATCATCTCCTGCTGCACACCGGGATCGACCTTCAAGATGTTCTCCTCGCCGCCGAGCGGTGACTCGGCGGTCTCGGTGAACGAGTTGACGCCGATCACCTTCAGCTCGCCCGACTCGATGAGCCGCATGCGCGCGGTGTGGCTCTTCACCAGGCGACCCTTCAGCTCCTCGATGGCGTTGAAGGCGCCGCCCAGCTCGAGCACGTCGTCCAGCTCGGCCTGGGCGCCCTCGATCAGCTCGTCGGTCTTGGCCTCGATCACGTGCGAGCCGTCGAAGATGTCGTCGTACTCGAGGAGGTCGGTCTCGAACGCGAGCACCTGCTGGATTCGCAACGACCACTGCTGGTCCCACGGGCGGGGGAGCCCCAGGGCCTCGTTCCACGCGGGGAGCTGGATGGAGCGGGCGCGGGCGCGCTTCGAGAGCGACACGCCCAGCATCTCGAGCACGATCCGCTGCACGTTGTTCTCCGGCTGGGCCTCGGTGAGCCCGAGCGAGTTGACCTGCACGCCGTAGCGGAACCGGCGCGCCTTCTCGTCCGTCACGCCGTAGCGCTCGAGCCCGATGCGATCCCACATCTTCGTGAAGGCGCGCATCTTGCACGTCTCCTCCACGAAGCGGATGCCGGCGTTGACGAAGAACGAGATCGAGGCGAACACGGCCGGGAACCGGTCCTCGGGGACCTGCCCGGACTCCTTGACCGCGTCGAGCACGTCGATGGCGGTCGCCAACGAGTAGGCGAGCTCCTGCACGGGCGTGGCGCCGGCCTCCTGCAGGTGGTAGCTGCACACGTTCATCGGGTTCCACTTGGGCACCCACTCGGAGCAGAACGCGATCATGTCGACGATGAGCCGCTTCGACGGCTGTGGCGGGAAGATGTACGTGCCCCGGGACAGGTACTCCTTGACGATGTCGTTCTGCGTCGTGCCGCGTAGCGCCGTGCTGTCGACGCCGTGTTCGGCGGCGTTGGCGACGTACAGGCCGAGCAGCCACGCGGCGGTCGCGTTGATCGTCATCGACGTGTTCATCTCGCCGGTGGGGATGCCGTCGAGGAGCGTGCGCATGTGTCCGAGGTGGGCGACCGGGACGCCGACCTTGCCCACCTCGCCGTGCGCGAGCTGATGGTCGGGGTCGTAGCCGGTCTGGGTGGGGAGGTCGAACGCGATCGACAGACCGGTCTGGCCCTTGGCGAGGTTGGTCCGGTACAGCTCGTTGGACGCCTTGGCGGTCGAGTGGCCGGAGTACGTGCGCATCAGCCACGGGCGGTCCCGTTCGGGGAGAGATGCCATGGGAACCATTGTCGGTTCTGTGCACGACGGGTGCCACATCGACGGCGGCGAGCTCTCACAGCGGGGGCGGAGCGAGGGCCACGAGGCCAGCGCCTGGGTGGGCGCTGGTGGCGATGCGTTTGGAGGGAGATGGTGTCCCCCGCTCCATTGCCCCGGCTGTGGGGTTGTGCCGGTGGGGGCGAAGTCCACCGACACCAGTAGTATCGGCGGACCGCCCGCCGCCTTGAGGACTTTCCTCCGATGCTCCCGCCGTCCCCCGAACGAGGCCGATCCGTCGATGCCCGCCGCTGAGCTCCTGTCCGTCGTGGCGGCAGGATCGGCGAGCGACGGCGGCACGGCCGACCTGCTGCTCGGCGACGACTTCTTCCCGTGGATCGTGCTCGCGCTGGGCGCAGCGATGGTCGTCGGCAACGTGTTGGCGTTGGTTCGGCCGCCGGCGGAGGGCGGACGGGCGCCGGTCGGTCGGGCAGCGGCGATGATCGTGGTCGGCGTCGTCGCCGCGATCTGGGGCGCTGCCAGCCTGCTGATCTGATCTCACGGGTCAGACGCGACGCCGGGCGGGCCAGTCCGTGGTCGAGATCGACCGCTCAGCCCCCGGACGTGGCGCACTGCAGCGCCTGTGCCTGTGCGAGCTTCGTGATGCCGTCCTGATCGTTGCGCAGCACCATGTCGTTGAACTTCTGCTCTCCGACCCGCTTGATCATCCCGTCGACGATGCACGTGGCGAGCTTCTCGGGGATGCCGCCATCGGTGAGCTGCTCGAGCAGCTGGTCGCGGACGCTGCCGATCCCGGTGGAGGTCGTGGTGGCCGGACAGCGCGTTCCGGGTGCGGGTGTCGTCAGGTCGACGAAGTACCCGACGACCGCGTCCTCGATGCACGCGCCGCCCCGCAGGAACGCCGTGTGGCCGTCGCCCTCGTAGGTCAGCAGAACGCTTCCCGTGAGCGCCGCCGACATCTGCTCGGCCCACGCGTACGGGGTCGCCGGGTCACCGACGGTGCCGATCACGAGGATGGGTGGTGCGCCCGCAGCGGACGGTGCCGGTGTCGGCTCTGCGGGATCCGGCCAGTCGGAGCAGCTCGTGAGTCCGGCTCCCAGCAGCGGACCGAAGGTGGGTGCCGCCTCGGTGATCCGCGTCTCGGCGGCCCTGGCCTCGGCCTCGGTGGGTCGGTCCTTCTGATCGGCGCAGTTCACCATTGCCTGCGCGTCGCTGGAGTTGTCGTAGGTGCCGTCGGGCTGTCGGCCGGTCTGGCGGTCGACGAGGGCCAGGATCGTCTTCGCTCCGTCGCCCCGGACGTCCTTGATCGCCTGCGCGGTCGCCCCCCACGTCGAGCTGTCGTAGAGGGCGGTGCCGAGTCCGAAGTCGAAGAGG
>CAYUOL010000293.1:0-8569 GCA_964446345.1 uncultured Iamiaceae bacterium
GTGGGAGGGCGGCGAGGACGCGAACGGCATCGGCGCGGTCATCGCGTCGAAGCTGCTCGCCCGCAAGCGGCCGCGCCTCGTGCCGATGTTCGATCCGGTGGTCGTCGACGCCCTCGGGGTCTACGAGACCGGCCACTACTGGCAGTCGTGGAAGGACGCCTTCGGCGACCCCGAGCTGCTGCCGGCCGTCGAGGCGGCGCGAGCAGAGGCGGCGCAGACGTACCCCGACATCGCCGCCCTCTCGGCCCTGCGCGTCATGGACATCGTCATCTGGCACATGAACAGGTGACGTGGGCCCATGGCTGACACCAAGGACTGGACCTGGGTGCTCGAGCGGCCCTGCCCCGACTGCGGGTTCGACGCCGGCGCGCTCGACCGATCGGCCATCGGGACGACCGCGCGCGACGTCGCCGCGGCGTTCGCCGGCTTCCTCGCCGCGCCAGGCGTGCGCGACCGGCCGGCCCCCGAGGTGTGGTCACCGCTGGAGTACGGGTGCCACATCCGCGACGTGTACCGCATCATGCGCTTCCGCTTGGGTCTGATGCTCGACGAGCACGAACCGACGTTCCCCAACTGGGACCAGGACGCCACGGCGGTCGAGGACCGCTACGACGAGCAGGACCCGGCCGTCGTCGCGGCGGAGCTCGCGGCTGCGGCGGCCCTCGTCGCCGACGCCTTCGACGCGGTGCGTGACGACCAGTGGAGTCGCAAGGGCTTCCGCTCGAACGGGTCGATCTTCACCGTCGAGTCGCTCGGCCGCTACATGGATCACGACCTCGTGCACCACGTCTGGGACATCGATCCGACGAGGCTCACGTAAGAACCGCTCCATCGCCGACGGTGAACTATTGACACTCTGAGTGTCAGTACCTACGGTGCATGGCGATGGCACCGAAGCCCCCGAGTACGATGGCCTCCATGGCGGACGTGACTGCTCCCATCCCCGACGCGGCGGAGGGCTCGACCGACGGCCGCCGTCTGCGAGCGGAGCGCAACCGCGACGCCGTCGTCGATGCCATCCTCGATCTGCTCCGGGAGGGGAACCGCCACCCCCAGGCCGCCGAGATCGCGGAGCGCGCCGGCGTCTCGCTGCGCTCGGTGTTCCGCCACTTCGACGATCTGCAGACGCTCGACGCCGTCGCCGTGCAGCGGCACAGCGACCTGATCGCGCCGCTGTTCGTGCTCGACGCGCCGGCGCCGCCCAAGGGCAAGGCCGTCGCGCCGGTCGCGGCTCGCCTCGATGCGATCATCGCCCAGCGCAGCCGGCTCTACGAGGAGATGGCGCCCGTCCGGGCGGTCGCCGAGCGCCGTCGTGACCGCAGCGAGGCGATCCAGAAGGGGCTCGAGCGCAGCCGACGCATCCTCAAGCGCCAGCTGACCGATCTGTTCGACCCCGAGCTCACGAAGGTGCCCGCCGCCGAGCGCCGAGAGCTGGTCGACTCGCTCGAGGCGGCGTGCAGCTACAAGGCCTGGTCGCAGCTCCGCGAAGACCAGAAGCTCTCGGTGCCGCGCAGCGAGGCCGCCATGCGGCGCGCGTTGGCGGCGCTGCTGCAGCCGGGCTGAGCCCGTCCCCGCCGGCCGTCGCTCACGGGCCGAGCAGGGTCACCGGGAAGTCGCCGGCCAGCACCCGCTGCCACCAGATCTCGAACCGGGTCTCTCGAGGGTCGTACTCGAGGACGGTGACCGTGGCGCCCACGTCGACCGCGCCGGCCGCGAGGACGTCGGCCCACCGCTCCTGGGTCCGCGTGACGGTGCCCGTGCCGAGCTCGGCCTGGACGATGGTGGTGTCCCCCGCCCGCTCCGGGCCGCTCACGGCGACGAGGACCGTGGCTCGCTCGTGGTCCGCGAGCCGGGTCGTGCCCACCGCGTTGGCGACGCCATCCCGATCGAGCGCCACGCTCCGGAAGTCGGTCCGGGCGCGCGTGCCGCCGGGTGGTGCCGCGGGTTCGGCGCGGGCGGGCCCCCACCGGAGCGCGGTGAAGTACGTGTGGTGCCGATCCAGTGCGGTGGCGACCTCCGCGACGGCGGGTTGGCGCGCGATCGACTTCGCCGGGTCGGCGGGGGCGCCGAGCATCTGGTCCCACAACTTCGTCGAGGCGCTCCCGTACACGAGCGCGAGCGTCGTGGGAGAGATGACCAGGCTCGAGGCGTTGATGTGCTCACGACATCTCGTGCCGTCCTTGCGGGTCTCGGAGGTGGGTCCCGTGCACCGGAACGTCAGCGTCCGCTGCCCACCTTCGTCCTTGGCGTCGATCTGGAGGTCGGGTGCCGCCAGTGCCGCCTGGATGGCGCCGGCGTCGAACTGACCGAAGAGCAGCCGCACCCGGCGGGTCTCGGTCGCGCTCTCCGAGTCGAAGACGACGAGCTCGGCATCCACGTCGCTGGGGATGAGGCCGTACGCGGCGCGAGAGGCGTCGTTGAGCCGGTACGAGGGGCGCGCCGGCTCTGGTCGTCCGGGGGTCGATGTGCCGCCCTCTGACGCTCCCGGTGCGCTCGGCGCCGGGATGCTGCCGATCTCCGGGACGCCCTTGGTGCCGAGGGACACCTCCGCGGGCCGGATGTCCTCCCCGAGGGGGAAGAGGGGATCGCCGGGCAGGGCCGTCGTCTGGCGGATCGCGGTCTGCGTGTCGAGGGTGGTGGCGTCGACGAAGTCGGCGTCGGAGCCCGCCGCCACCCACGGCAGGCCCGGCCACGCTGCGCGCGCGGCGACGAGATCGCTGTACTGGACGGCGGTGCGGCCCCACGGCGGCACCGGCACCCACCCGAGGGCGCCGGCCAGCGATGACGGCGTGTCCGTGCCGACCGCCCCCCTCGGTGACGTCGACGCGGTGGTGCGACCCCCCGACGCCGTGTCCGGCGGCGACCCGCCGGTCGACGTGCACGCCATCGACAGCGTGAGGCCGAGGGCTGCGAGGACGAGCAGCGGGCGGCGGGCGCCGGAAGATCGCTGGTCAGGAACGTGCATGGTTCCCACCTCTCGCCGTACGCCGAGACCGTCGACGCATGATCGCACGGCGATCGGCGAGTCCGGTGGTGATTGCGTCCTCGCCGGGGGAGGGCAGGTACGTTGCGTGCTCTTGAGCGAGCACGGATCCGCCGACGGCGCGCCGACGACCCCGTCGGAGAACCCACCCGAGGTCGGTGTCGGCCCGCACCCGCCACCCTGGCCCGACGATCCCCGGCTCGACCCGGAGCTGCTCGCGCAGGGCGATCGCCGCAACGTCGCCGACCGCTACCGCTACTGGTCGAACGCCGCGATCGTCGCCGATCTCGACACGCGCCGGCACCCGTTCCACGTCGCGATCGAGAACTGGCAGCACGACATGAACATCGGGACGGTCGTGCGCACGGCGAACGCGTTCCTGGCCGCCGAGGTCCACATCATCGGCAAGAAGCGCTGGAACCGTCGCGGCGCGATGGTGACGGACCGCTACCAGCACATCCGCCACCACGCCACCGTCGAAGAGTTCGTCGCCTGGGCCGCCGCGGAGGACCTCGTGGTGATCGGCATCGACATCCTGCCGGGGGCGGTGCCGCTGGAGACGACGGCGCTGCCCCGGCGCTGCGTGCTCGTGTTCGGCCAAGAGGGGCCCGGGCTCTCGGAACCGGTGCGCCGGGCGTGCACGCAGGTCTGCTCGATCGCCCAGTTCGGCTCGACGCGCTCGATCAACGCCGGCGTCGCCGCCGGCATCGCCATGCATGCCTGGATCCGGGCGCACGCCGCTGTGTGACGCATCTCCGTCGCGCGACGGTTGCCTGCCCCAAACTTGTGGCATACGGTGTGCCAAAAGTCGACACGTCCGTGGGGGACGTCACGTCAGGGGGACCGATGGAGATCTTGCGCACGCCCGACGACCGGTTCGTGGGACTGCCTGGCTACGACTTCGCGCCGCACTGGGCCAACGTGCCCGCCGGTGACGAGGGGCCCACGCAGACCGTTCGCATGCACTACCTGGACGAGGCCCCGGCGGGGGAGGCGAGCGGCGAGACGATCCTCTGCCTGCACGGCGAGCCGTCGTGGTCGTACCTGTACCGCCACATGATCCCCGTGCTCACTGCGGCCGGGCATCGCGTCATCGCGCCCGACCTCATCGGGTTCGGCAAGTCGGACAAGCCGACCGAGCGCAGCGACTACACGTACCAGCGCCACGTCGACTGGCTGCGGGCGCTGCTCTTCGACGACCTCGACCTGCAGGGCATCACGCTCATGTGCCAGGACTGGGGCGGCCTGCTCGGCCTGCGCCTCGTCGGCGAGCACCCCGACCGGTTCGCGCGGGTCGTCGCCGCCAACACCTTCCTGCCGACCGGCGACTCGCATCCCGGCAAGGGGTTCCTCAACTGGCAGCGGTTCTCCCAAGAGGTCGAGGACTTCGACATCGGTTTCATCGTCAACATGGGCAGCACCACCGAGCTGCGCGACGAGGTCGTCGCCGCGTACAACGCGCCGTTCCCCGGCGACGAGTACAAGGCCGGCGCCCGCCAGTTCCCGATGCTGGTCCCGACGAGCCCCGACGATCCCGCGGCGCCGGCGAACCGCAAGGCGTGGGAGACGCTCGAGACCTTCACGAAGCCGTTCCTGTGCGCCTTCAGCGATCAGGACCCGGTGACGGGCGGCGCCGACAAGAACCTCAAGGAGCGCATCCCGGGGACGAAGGGCCAGCCGCACACGGTGATCGAAGGCGGGGGTCACTTCCTGCAGGAGGACCGGGGCCCCGAGCTCGCCGCCGTGATCAACGCGTTCGTCGCCGCGACCTGAAGCCCGGCATCCCGCTCGGCGCCGCGATCTACCGCTGCACGCGCGGGGCGACCACCTCGGCGATCGCGGTCTGCGCCGCCGGGTCGCGTCGCTGCTCCTGCGTCGCCGCGGCGGGCAGCAGCACGAACTCGGTGCCCGTCGCCTTGGCGACGGCCTCCGTCGTCGCGGCGAACAGGCCGCCGGCGTCGTCGGGTCGGTGCAGCAGCAGCACCCGCGCGCCCGCGGCCTTGAGCTGCGTCGCCACCGCCGTGAGGTCGCGCGCGTAGGCCGCGGGTGGGGTGCCGCGATCGTCGCCGGCGAACCACACCGTCACCACGGTCGGCTTCAGCTCGATCGCCTTCGGCACCTGGTCGGTCAGCGCCGCCGCCACGGTCGTGCCGTCGGCGGCGAGGTTCGCGAACACGGTCGAGCGGGGGAGCGTGGCGAAGACCTGCCCGGTCCACGAGCGCCGGAAGCCGTCGCCCAGCCCGCGGTTGACCGTCTCGCGCCCGCCGATGGCGACGTAGGTGATGGGTGCCTCGACGACCACGGGCGGAGGCGCTCCGTCGGCGACGGGTGGATCCGACGAGCACGCCCCGAGCGGGACGGCGCCGAGCGCCACCACGAGCACCGCCGCGGCAACCCGACGCACCCCGGTGCTCCGACCAGACGGTCGGGGTGGGGGGTGGTGGTGGCGCCGGCTCACACCGCCCCCACGGCTTCGCGGGCGGGCAGGCGGGCGGCGCGCACGGCGGGCAGCGTGCCGGCGAGGATCGCGAGCAGCGTCGAGCCGACGACCGCGCCGACCATCGTGGGCACGGGGAGCTCGAGCTGGATGCCGACGAGGCCCTGTTCGACGAGGTAGCCGTTGACCACGCCGCCGACGACGCGAGAGATGGCGAAGCCGGCGAACGCGCCGAGGATGCCGCCGGTGCACCCGAGGGCGGCGGCTTCCACCAGGAACACGCGTCGCACGTCGCGGTCGCGGCTACCGATCGCCTTGAGCACGCCGATCTCGCGCCGTCGCTCGCGCACCGCGGCGAGCATCGCGTTCGAGATGCCGAGCGCCGCGACGACGAGCGCGATCGCGCCCACGGACGTGAGCACGATCTCGACGACGTGGAGGTACCGGCGCACGGAGGCGATCAGGTTCTCGGGGGCGCTCGTCGAGTAGCCGACCGCAGTGATCTCGGTGCGCACCTTGCCGACGTTGTCGATGCCGTCGGCGACGACGAAGAGACCGGTGTACGGCGAGGAGGTCGTCGCGAAGCGCTCGTCGGGCACGCCGGCCAACGACCACTTGCGCGCGATGTCGACCTGCTCGGTGGGCACGAGGATCTGGCCCTCGGCCGCTTCCTGCGCCACGACGCCGACGATCTGCGCCTTCACCCAGCGGCCGCGCGCGGACACGTTGTCGCCGACCCGGTGGGCCTGCGCGGCGCCGAGCTCGACGTCGCTGCCGATCACCTGCTCGGCGTCCGTGCGCTTGAGCCCGAACCGCTCGAGGTAGCCCTCGGTCACCACGAGCTCGGTGAGCGAGCCCGGCGCGGGGAACCGTCCGCGCACCAGCGTGATGGGCAGGGTCGACACCCGGGTCACGTCCACGCCGACCACGTTCTCGACGAACGGATCGACCAGCTTGCCGTCGCGGCCGTTGGTCGGCGCGACCACCAGCATCTTGGTGGAGACGACCGGTATCACGTCGCGCACGTCCGGCAGCGCGCGGATCTGGTCGAACGCGGCCTGGTCGAGGTCCTTCGGGGCTCCGGGCCGCGCGTTGTCCTGATCGATCTGGGCGGGATCGGGTGTCGCCGCGGCGACCTTGATGCCGGCCAGCGGTCCCCCTTTGGCGAGCTCGTTGAGCACGCGCGTCTCCGCGGTGCCCGCGATCGTCAGCAGCGCGGTGAGCAGCGCGGCGGCCAGGGCGACGGCCAGCACCGTCAGCACGGCCCGGCCCGGGCGCCGGCGCATCCCCTTGAGCGCGAGGCCGATCGCGGCGCGCCACTTCATGCGGGACGCAGGTCCTGGACGATGTCGAGCTGCGCGACGGGGTCGGTGGAGGCCTCGCGCCCAGGCCGGCCCGGCGGCGGCGCGCCCACCGACAGGCGTCCGTCCACCAGGTGGTACTGCACGTCCGCCCGCGCCGCGAGCCGGCGATCGTGGGTGACCAGCACGAGCGTGCAGCCGTGGGCATGCGGGAGCGACTCGAGCAGGTCGACGATGCGGTCGGTGCTGTCGTCGTCGAGGTTGCCCGTCGGCTCGTCGGCCAGCACCAGGCGCGGCTCGTTGACCAGGGCGCGGGCGATGGCCACGCGCTGACGCTCGCCGCCGCTGAGCGCTGCGGGGCGGTGGTCGTCGCGCGCGGCGAGGCCGACGTCGGCGAGCAGGCGCGTCGCTCGCTTGCGGCCGGCCCGCGCGCTGACGCCGGCGAGCGCGCACGCGAGGGCCACGTTCTCGGCGGCCGTGAGGGTGTCGAGCAGCCCGAAGTGCTGGAAGACGAAGCCCACGCTCTCGCGCCGGAAGTCGGCGAGGCCGTTGCGTGACAGGCGGTGCAGGTCGGCGCCGTCGACCATCACCTCGCCGGACTGCGGCTTGTCGAGGCCCCCGAGGATCGAGAGCAGGGTGGACTTTCCCGCGCCCGACGCGCCTGTGATCGCGATGTACCCGCCCGCTTCCACCTCGAGGTCGAGGCCGTCGAGCACGAGCAGCCCGCCATCGCCGCCGCGATAGCGGTGGGTCAGTCCGCGCACGGAGATGGTGGCGCCGGGCATCTCGCCATCATGCCGGTCGCGGCCAGGCCTTCCACCGCGACCTGGATGGTGCGCAGCGGGCCGACATCGGCCGCACACATGGTCGTATCATTCGGCCCGGCGTCGCGGCCGGGGGTGCGGGGAGCGGGAGCACCGCGGCGACGGCGATCGAATCGACCGCCTGGCAAGTGCGATGGACGACTGGGGAGCGATGGGCGGTCACGACGAGCAGCACGTCACGTTCGAGACGATGCGCGTGCTGTTCCGCGACGTGGACCAGACGATCGTCGTCTGCCGAGCGGATGGCACCGTCACCTTCGTGGCCGGCGCCGCCGAGCACCTCTTGGGCTACCAGCCGTCCGAGGTCGAGGGCCGGAACATCCTCGACTTCCTGCGACCGGAGATGCACGAGCAGATCATCGACAGCATGCTCCGGTGGACCGACCGCGCCGGCGCGCCCGCCGGTGAGGTGCACGACCTGCTGGCGCAGGACGGCAGCTGGCGGCCCGTGCGCTACGACGTCGTGACGGGCCCGGAGGTCGCGGAGCTCGGCGAGTTCGCGCTGACGCTGCGGGCGGCCGACGAGGACACCCCGGGTCGCCGCGTGCTGCTCGAGCGCCTCCTCAACGAGGACCGACTCGTGCGGCTGGCCTCGGCGTTCCTGCACCACTCGATCGAGGACTTCGAGAAGTGCGTCGACGAGGCGCTCCAAGAGCTGGCCGCGCTCGACTGGGTCACCCGCGTCTCGGTGTGGACGAGCGACCGCAGCGCGGGATCGTCCCCCGAGCTGCTGCACGCCCGCCGGCGGGCGCAGTGGTCGGCGCGCACGGGCGCGCCGTTGACCGAGCTGCCGCGGCGCACGCGCATGGATGCGTCACCGGTCATGCGCCGCCTCCGCGACCTCGAGGAGGTGCACATCCGCTCGGTCGCGAACCTCCCCGAGGACTGGATGGACGTGAAGCTGTGGCTCGAGGCGGCCAACGTCCGCTCGCTGCTCGCCGTGCCCATGGTGGTGGGGGCGGAGTTCGCCGGCTTCATCATGGCCGAGGTCACGCTCGAGGAGATCGGCTTCGACGTCACCATG
>CAYUOL010000294.1:0-8562 GCA_964446345.1 uncultured Iamiaceae bacterium
GGCTCGCCGTCAGTGCCGGGCCACATGACCGACGCGGCCTTGGCCAGGATCGTGATGCCCCGCTCGCGCTCCTGGTCGTTCGAGTCCATGACCCGGTCGATCACCTCGGCATGGGGATCGAACACGCCGGCGGCGCGGAGCATGGTGTCGACGAGGGTGGTCTTGCCGTGATCGACGTGCGCGACCAGAGCGATGGTGCGCAAGGGCGCCGAGGGAACAGTTGCAGACACAGTGGGTTCCAGTCTCGAGCCCGGTTCGCGCCAGGCACGGGAAGGGCTTCTCTACAGATGGCGTGCGGGGGGTGCGAGCGGGGTGCGGCCGTACCAGGATCGCGGTCACGGCCGGTGCGCGCTAGTTCGGCCAGGCCTCGCTGTCGGCGTCTTGGTCGTGAAGGCACCACGAAGCGTGGTCGTGACCGGGAGTCGCCCCGCATTCGGGGCAGGGCTCGGCGTCCTTCTTGTCCAGGATCGCGTCGAAGTCGTCGCTGGTGCGCTTGAGTGCTCGGGCTTCTTCGAAGCGCCGATGTCGCCCCTTCTTCACGGGCAAACTCCCGTTCAACCGATAGTCGCCGGGACAGTATAGCCAGGCGAGTGCACGTGAAGACACTCTGCCGACCTCTGACCCTCTCTGTGCGTCTGGATGTCTTTCATGGCAGTTCCCTCGGCGTGACCTGCACGTTCGTGGTGGAACCGGCGTCGCGGCGCCGTCACTAGGCTGCTGCGCCATGACCTCCCCCGGGACCACCCCCGCCCCCTCCCCCGCCGGCGACCGGCCTGCGCTCGAACCCGAGCCGTGGTGGCGATCCGCCGTGGTCTACCAGATCTACCCGCGGTCGTTCGCCGACAGCAACGGTGACGGCGTGGGCGACCTGGGCGGCGTGCGTGCGCACCTCGACCACCTGGTCTGGTTGGGCGTCGACGCCCTGTGGCTCTCGCCCTTCTACCGCTCGCCGATGGCGGACTTCGGCTACGACGTGTCCGACTACTGCGACGTCGACCCGCTGTTCGGGACGCTCGCCGACTTCGATGCCCTCGTGGGAGAGGCGCACGACCGCGGCCTGAAGGTGGTCGTCGACTGGGTCCCGAACCACTCCTCGGACCAGCACCCGTGGTTCGTCGAGTCGCGTGCCAGCCGCGACAACCCGAAGGCCGACTGGTACATCTGGCGTGACCCCGCTCCGGACGGCGGCGTGCCGAACAACTGGATCCGCTCCTGGAGCGACCAGCCGGCGTGGACCTTCGACGAGGGGCGCGGCCAGTACTACCTGCACTGCTTCCTGCCCGAGCAGCCGGACCTCAACTGGGCCAACCCCGAGGTCGAGGCGGCGATGCAGGACACGTTGCGCTTCTGGCTCGATCGCGGCGTCGACGGGTTCCGCATGGACGTGATCCACCTCATCGGGAAGGACCCGGCGCTCCCGGACGATCCCGAGGAGCTCGCGGCTCTCAGCCACGTGCCGCTGAACCACCAGCCCGAGACCCACCAGCTGCTGCGTGGCCTGCGCCGGCTGCTCGACAGCTACGACGGCGACCGCATGTCGGTCGGCGAGGTGTACCTGCTCGACACCGCGGATGTGGCCACGTACTACGGCGACCACGACGAGCTGCACCTCAACTTCAACTTCCCGCCGCTGTTCACCGCGTGGGACGCGGAGAAGTGGGCCAAGCAGATCGCCCGCGCCGAGAGCGAGCTGAACGCGATCGACGCGTGGCCGACCTGGGTGCTGTCGAACCACGACAACCGCCGCCACGCCACGCGCTACGGCGGGAGCGAGGACCGCAGCCGCGCCGCCGCGGTGCTGTTGCTCACGTTGCGGGGCACCGCCTTCCTGTACGCCGGCGAAGAGCTCGGGCTGGAGGACGCCGTGATCCCGGAGGACCGCGTCGTCGACCCTGGTGGGCGCGACGGTTGTCGCGGGCCCATCCCGTGGGACGGCACCCCCGAGCACGGGTGGGGCACGGACGACCCCTGGCTCCCCTGGCCGCCGGACCCGGCCACGCGCAACGCGCAGGTGCAGCGGGCCGATCCCGCCTCGATCGCCCACCTCTACCGCCGGCTCCTGGGGGCGCGTCGGTCCTCGCCCGCGCTGCGGCTGGGGAGCTACGAGCCCCTCGACGCGCCCGAGGGCGTGCTGGCGTACCGGCGCGAGGCGGACGGCGACGTGCGCGTCGTGCTCATCAACTTCACGGACGGCGCGGTGGCGGTCGACGCCACCGGCACGGTCGAGGTGTCGACCACGGGCGCGGGTGAAGGCGCCGCGTTCGACGGCACGCTCGGCCCCGCCGTGGCTGTCGTGCTGCGGCCCTGATCCGCGTCGGCGCGCCGGCGCCCAGCGGCGCGCGCCGTCCGGGCCGCCCGGGCCTCGCGGCGCCGACGATCAGAGCGGGATGCGGCTGCGGGCCTCGAGGACCAGGTCGCCGTGCCCGCCGAACGCGAGCGCGCCCTCGCCGCTGACCAGCTTGCGGATGCGCTCGCCGATGATGTCCTTGCGCCAGCCCTGCGCGAGACGGGCGTCGTCGTCGCCGCGCAGGAGCGCTTCGAGATCGGCGCGCGTGGCGAGGATGGCGGTGTCGATCTCGAGGTCGCGGGCGAGCTGGCTGATCCAGGCGGACACGAGGGTGACCGCGGGGCGCAGCTCGCGGTCGAGCTCGGGCGGCGGCGGCTCGTCCGCGGGTCGCAGCCGCCGCCCCTTGGCCTCGTCGATCACCTTCAGCAGCCGGTTCGCCACCTCTTCCTTGAGGTTGCGCTCGTCGAGGCCGCGGATCTCCTTGAGCTGCTTCACCGTCTTCGGCGGACGCTGCGCGATGCCAACGATCGCCATATCGGACATGACGAAGCGCACCGGCAGATCGAGGTCGGCGGCTCGCTGCTCGCGCCAGGCGGCCACGGCCTGCGCCACGGAGCGCGCCGGACCCCGCAGGCTGCGAGCCTCCTTGATGCGCCGCCACGCCTGCTCGGGATCGCGAGCGCCGCGCGTGCGCACGCGCAGCGTCTCGCACTCGTCGAGGGCCCATTGCCGCCGCCCCCGGGCCTCGAGCTTCTCGTCGAGGAGCCGCTGCACCTCGAGCAGGTGGGCCACGTCGGACGCGGCGTACTCGAGCTGGCTGTCGGTCAAGGGCCGCCGCAACCAGTCGGTGAGCCGGTCGGCCTTGGGGATGCGCAGCCCGAGCTCGCGCTCGTGCAGCGACGCCAGCGAGGGCGTCGCCATGCCCAGGAAGCCGGCCGCGACCTGCGTGTCGTAGAGGTGGTTCGGGATGGCCCCGCACGACAGCTCGAGCACCTCGAGGTCTTGGTCCGCGGCGTGGAGCACCGCCAACCCCTCGCCGGTGAGGACGGCCGCGAGCGGTTCGAGGCTGACGGCCAGCGGATCGATGAGCACCAGGCGCCCCGGCCAGGCGATCTGCACCATGGCGCAGCGCGGGTAGTACGTCTTCTCGCGGTGGAACTCGGTGTCGAGCGCGTAGGCCGGCTCGAGCCGCAACGCGTCGACCGCCTCCTGCAGCGCGGCGTCGGTGGTGATGAGCTCGTAGTCACCCATGCCGCACCGACTCGGTGGGCCCGCCGTGGCAGGACGAGCGATCGGTCACCGGGCGGGCCGTCGCGAAGGTGGTCGTCAAGGGGTCGGTCCTGTGCTGACCTCGTAGCCCGACGCGACCCAGGCCTGGGTGCCGCCGGCGACGTTGGTGGCGTCGCGGCCCTGGCTCTGCAGGAACTCGCATGCGCGGCGGCTGCGACCGCCCACGGCGCAGATGACGTAGATGGGCCCGTCCGCCGGGATCTCGTCGATGCGGTCGGGCACCTCGGGCAGCGGGATGAGCGCGGCCCCGGGGACGTGCGCGCTCTCGTACTCGTCGGGGTTGCGCACGTCGACGATCGTTGCGCCCGCGGCGTGCAACTCGGCGAGGGCGGCGACGTCGATCTCACGGATCTCCAACAGACTTCCCTTCGGTGGAGGACGGCGCGCGTGACGGAGCAGCCGTGGCGTTGGTGGTGAGCCACCGAGCGTACCGGTCGAGATCGTCCGGGCTGTCGACATCGACCAACCGGTCGGCGTCGAGGTGGTCGATCACCTCGATCGTCAGCGGCGCCACGGCGCGGCGCACCGAGCGCTCACCGTCCGCGAAGGCCGCTTCGAGCACGGGGAGCACCGACCGGCGATACGCCGCGGTGAGGATCTGCAGGCGGCCGCCGCGCTCGGGCATCGCGGCGTCGGCATCGCCGGCGAGCGAGAGCGCGTTGACCAGGCCCCGCACCGACGCGCCGTCGATCGCGGGGAGGTCACAGGTCAGCACGACGACCATCGGCAGCGGTGCGACGCGCAGGCCGGTGACCAGACCGGCGAGCGGTCCTTCGCCGGGCGCGTCGTCGGCGTGCCACGCCAGACCGAGCTCCTCGAGGGCGCGTCGGTCGCCGCCGATGCAGGTGATGTCGTGGGCGCCGGCCTGGCGCAGCGCCTCCGCGGCCACCGCGACCAGCGGCACCGTCGCGTGCGCCGGATCCGCCGGGTCCGCCCGACCCTCCCGAGCGGGGTCGACCGGGCGCGGGATGGGGACGAGCGCCTTGTCCGTGCCCATGCGGCGCGACCCGCCGCCGGTCAGGATCACCCCGCTGAAGCTCGTCAGGATCCTCACGGTCGGGCGGCTGCCGCGTCGGTCACTCGGCCTCGAGCCCGGCGATGCCGCCGTAGCTCGCGGCCTTGCCCCGGCTGGGCCCGTGCTGCGCGACCGCGTCACCCAGGTCGGCGAGGAACTGGTCGACCATGTGCACGTGGTACGGCGAGACCATGAGGTGCAAGCCGCCGGGCTGCCGATCGAGGTTCCACCCCCGGTCGTCCATGACGTCGCCGACGCCGCCGATGTCGAGCCCGCCGTCGCGGCCGTCCCCCTCGGCGGCACCGGCGGGCGCGCCGAACTCGAACACCGAGAGGTCGGGTTCGCCGTGCACCTCGATGCCGTCCAGCGCGGCGATGCCGGCCTGGAACCCGCGGGTGGCGTCACGGACCTGCGTCGCCTTGTGGCGGTAGCCCGACTGGCCGAGGAAGGTGGTGGTCGCCCAGGCCCCGGCGATGGGCGCCGCCGGGCGCGTGCCGGCGCTCGTGACGGAGCCGTAGAGGCCTCCGGGCCAGTCGTCGTAGAGGAACCACTGGTGCTGCACCATGGCGGGGTCGCGGTAGAGCACGAGCGACGCGCCCTTGAACGAGTAGCCGTACTTGTGGATGTCCGCCGACAGCGATGTCACGCCCGGCACGCGGAAGTCCCAGGGGGGCACGGGCTCGCCCAGCTGCTCCCACCAGGGCAGCAGCCAGCCCCCGAGGCAGCCGTCGACGTGCATCAGCGCGCCGCGTGCGGTCGCCATCGCCGCCAGCTCGGGGATCGGGTCGATCACCCCGTAGGGGTAGCAGGGCGCCGAACCGACGACGAGCACCGTCTGGTCGTCGACCAGCGCCTCCATCGCGTCGACGTCGGCGCGCAGGTCGGCACCCACCGGTGCCCGCCGGTGCTCGATCCGCAGGTAGTGGCAGGCCTTCGCGAACGCCGGGTGGGCGGTGTCGGCCGTGACGAGGTTCGGCGTCGTGATCCCCCGTTCCTTCTCGCCGTGCGAGCGCGCGGTGTGCACGGCGAGGAAGATGCTCTCGGTGCCGCCGCTCGACATCGTGCCCGCCTTGGGGTCGGTGTGGAACAGCGCCGCGCCCTTGGCCACGACCTCGGCCTCCATCTGCACCAGGCTCGGGTACTTGAACGGGTTCAGCGCGTTCTCGTGCAGGAACATGACGCCCACGTCGTGCAGCAACGACTCGAGCGCCGCGTCGTCGGAGTGGTAGACGAGGGAGAAGGCCTTGCCTCCCCGCCAGTCGATGTCGCCCTTGTGCAGCTCGACGAGCGTGGCGATGATCTCGTCGCCGGTCTTCCCCGTCTCGGGGAACACCGCAGGGTCGATCAGGTCGGCGTCGCGTGCGTCCATCCGCGCATCGTACGGGTCACCCCGCCGCCTCGCTCGCGGCCGTGCGGTCGCGGCGACGCGCCGCGGTTCAGCTGGTCAGGTCGGCCGGCGGCCAGTCGGGGTCGAGCTGGCGCAGGAAGAGGGCGCACCGCTCCTCCTCGTCGGTCTCCCCGATGGCCGCGGCGGTGCGCCGGAGCCCTTCGAGCGACCGCAGGAACCCGCGGTTGGACTCGTTCCGCCAGCGCACGTACCCCGAGCCGCGCCACCCGCTCGCCCGCAGGCGGTCCAGCCCCCGGTGGTAGCCGACGCGATAGGCGGCGTACGCCTCGACGTCGTCGCGCCCGAGATCGCCGAGGCGAGCCCACGCGTCGAGGTAGCGAGGCCAGCGCGCCACCACCGCCGCCACCGCGCCGCGCTGGCCCTCGGCGGGCAGCTGCAGGGCCTGGGCCAGGAGGTGCCGAGCCTCGGCAGGCTCCTCGTCGATGATCGTCTCGGGCGGGCCGGAGGGCGTGAGGTTGACAGAGGTCATGGCTCGGAGGCTAACGGCAGCGGCCCGGATCGCTGACCGGCGCGGTCGACCGTCCGCTGCACGAACGCCGCGAACGGGCCCGGGTGCGTGTGGTGCGCGCCGTGGCCCGCGCCGTCGACGACGAAGAGCTCGCCGTCCACCACACCGTCCGCGAGCGCCTCCGCGGCCTGCCGGTGATGGCCGTCGGAGAGGCTGCCCCGACCGGCCACGACGGGCAGACGCAGGTCGTCGAGGCGGTAGGGCGGGCGGCTGGTGCCGCCGATCCGGACCGACCGTAGGTCCGCGATCAGCGCGGGCCCTTCGGCGCGACGGGTCGCGCGGGTCGACGGCGGGAGCCGCTCCCATCGCTCGTCGCCGATCATGCGCCGCATGAACCGCTCGGCGGCGTCCTCGGGACCAGTTGTCTCGCTGCGCCGGATCGCGTCGGACCCGGCCGAGCCGCCGGGCCACCAGGGCGCCCACGGCATCGGGGCTTCGAAGGCCGCGACCGCGAGCACCAGCTCGGGCCGCCGACCGGCCAGGGCCAGGGCGATCACGCCGCCGAGGCTGTGGCCGACGACGACGCTGGGCGTCGCCCCGACGATCGCCTCGAGGTCGCGGACCTGCACGTCGAGGTCCGGCGACGCCACGACGTCGACCGAGCGTCCGTAGCCGCGGCGGTCGTAGCGCACGATCTCGAGGTCGGGCAGGCGGCGGGTCGCCTTGATGAAGCTCGCGCCGCGGTCCATCGCTCCGTGCACCAGTACCACGCGGGTCGCACCGGGCTGCGCCCGCCGGTGCACGGCCAGGCCCCGGATGCGCTCGGTCACCTCGGGGTGGGCTCGGCTCTGGTCCTCCCCCTCCGCCTCGCCCTCCGCGGTGCTCACGGCCGTCAGTATGGCGAGCGGGTCCGCCGCCGGCCACACGACTGCTCCCATCGCCCGACGGGTCGGGGCCCGCGGCGGGACGGCCACGGGTGCGCGCCGACCTGCCAGACTTCTCGGCTTGGAGCTCGTGCTGGTTCGCCACGCCCTTCCGGTCCGCCTCGTCGCCGAGGAGGGCCAGCGCGCCGACCCCGAGCTCGCGCCCGAGGGGCGGGCCCAGGCGGCGGCGCTCACGACGTGGCTGCAGGACGAGCGGATCGACGCGCTCTACTCGAGCCCGCTGCGCCGCGCCCGGGAGACGGCGGGGCCCCTCGCCGCGGCGTTCGACCTGGAACCGACGATCGTGGCCGACCTCGCCGAGTGGGATCGGGACGCGGCGGCGTACATCACGATGGAGGAGCTCAAGGCGACGGGCCATGACGTGTGGCACGCGATGCGTGACGGTCGCTTCGACGACCTCGGCATCGACGTGGAGGCCTTCAAGCGCCGGGTGATCAGCACCATCGACGGCATCGCCGCCTCGCACCCGGGCGAACGGGTGGCGGTGGTGTGCCACGGCGGCGTGATCAACACCTACACCGCGGACGTGCTGGGGCTCGGTTCGATGCTCTTCTTCGAGCCGGGCTACACGAGCGTCAGCCGGGTGCTCGTCGCGCGCAGCGGCGCCCGGTCGCTGCAGTCGCTCAACGAGACCGGGCACCTGCGGCGCCTCGCCCTCAGCTAGCGGCCGCGTCGTCCGTCGCGTCGGCTTCGGGGCGCTTCCAGCACACGGTCGTGCGCTGCCACGGCCGCGGCATCATGGCCTGCATCGGGTTGTCGTTGACCGAGGCCTCGCGGCGCTGCTCGGCCGTCATCGCCTCGATGATCGTGTCGATCTTCAGGCCGGGCAGCCGGGTGATGTGCAGGAGCAGCCCGCTCGACTCGACCACGTCCATCGGGATGATGCAGCCGCGCGCTTCGGAGCCGTAGAGCACCACCGCCCCTCCGGCGTCCTTGTGCGGGCCCTTGCGGGTGGTGAAGACGTCGACCTCGTTGACCTCTTCCCACGTCACCTCTTCGCGGCGCCCGTCGGCGAGGACACGATGCGCGCCGCGCTGGTCCACGGCGATCTCGACGGTGGCCGCGAACTCCCGGGCGCGCTGCCGACGGTTTCGGTTCACCGCCATGATGACGAAGACCGGTGCGCAGAGCAGGGCGAGGAAGAGGAGCTCCATCCCGATCGATCCTAGG
>CAYUOL010000295.1:0-8544 GCA_964446345.1 uncultured Iamiaceae bacterium
ACGACTGCGAACGGGCGTCCGCCCGAAGCGTGGGCGATCAGCGAGCCGATCACGCCGCCGTGCACCACGACGACCACCCGCTGATCAGGGTGGGCGGCGGCGATCCGCTCGATCACGGGGACGAGGCGGCCGGTCAGCTGCTCGTGGCTCTCGGCCCCCGGGATGACGTCCCAGCGGCCCTCGCGGAACATCGCCTCGGCGATGGGGTCGGCTTCCGCCACCCGGCGGCGGAACAAGCCGCCCTCCCACTCGCCGAGGAAGACCTCGCGCAGGTCGTGCTCGATGGTGGGGGTGAGGCCGTGGGCCTCGGCGGTGGGCGCGGCGGTCTCCTGCGTGCGGCGCAAGCTGCTGACGTAGATGGCGTCGACGCGCTCGTGCGCCAGGCGAGAGGCCAGCAGCTGCGCCTGCGCGCGGCCGTCCGCGGACAGCGCCGGATCGTCGTGGCCGTCGACGTGCGGGATCTCGACCCCCGGCACGACGGCAGCGGATTCACCGTGACGCACGAGCAGGATCTCGCACGCCCCGGGCGGCGGGGAGAACCGGTACTGGCGGTACTCGGTGGGTTCGGTGTCTTCCGTGGAAGGGGTCTTGTCCGTGGTCACGCGGGCGCTCCTCTGCGAGGATCGCACCCTAGGTGAGGTCGGCGAGCGGCACCGGCGGCTCGGTGCACCGGTTCGGTCGCGAGGGACGAGACGAGGTGACGGGATCGGTGAGCGTCAGCGCGACAGCATGCGGCCGACCGCGCCCATCAGCTCTTCGACCTGCTCGTCGGGATCGCTCGGGCCGCCGTGGCCGCCGACGAGGCAGTGGCGGGCGTGCCCGTCGAGGAGGCCGAGCGAGACCTTGTCGAGGGCGGCCTGGATCGAGTTGATCTGGGTGATCACGTCGATGCAGTACCGGTCGTCCTCGACCATGCGGGCCACGCCGCGGACCTGGCCCTCGATGCGCGCCAGGCGCTTCTGCAACTGGTCCTTGGTGGCGGTGTAGCCGCGGCTCTGGCCGGCCATGCGAGATCTCCTCGTCGTCGGGGTTGCCGCCAGCATACCCCCCATGGGTATAGTGGCGGCGACCGGAGATGCCCCCCGGGGGTATCCTGCCATCGAGGGACGAGGAGCGACATGGCCGACACCATCACCACCACCTACAACGTCGAAGGCATGAGCTGCGAGCACTGCGTGCACGCGGTGACGACCGAGGTGAAGGGCGTCGCGAACGTGACCGACGTCGCGATCGACCTGAGCGACGGGCGCGTGACCGTGACCAGCACCGCCCCGCTCGACGACGCGGTGATCGCGGCGGCGATCGACGAGGCGGGCTACGAGCTGAAGACGTGACCGTGGCCGACGAGCGCACCCGCGACCTCGGCCGCCTGGCCGGATTCCTCGTGGCCGTGGTGGCGGTGTTCGGTGTCGCGTTCGGCGTCGGGCGCGCCGTGGGGCCCGTGGGGGCGGCGTCGGTGCCTCCGTCCGGTCCAGCGCCGGTCACGACCTCGACCACGGTGAGCCACGACCATGCGCCCCCTTCCGCGCCCACGACCGGGGAGCCGGGGGGATCGGGCTCGCACGGCTCCCACCCTGCGTCAGCCACCTCTGTCCCCCTGTCCGCGTCGACCTCGACCGCCCGGCCCGGGGAGTCGCGATGAAGCCGACCTCGTCCCCGGGAACCACCACACCAGGTTCGTCACCGGGAGGGCCCGCCGGCACGGCCGCCTCGGGCGCCGTGAACGCAGGCGCGGGCGCCGCCGTCGCGGTCGCGCCGTCGCGCCTCGAGCTCGAGATCACAGGGATGACGTGTGCGTCGTGCGCGGCGCGCATCGAGAAGCGGCTGAACAAGCTCGACGGCGTCACCGCCTCGGTGAACTACGCGACCGAGCGCGCCCGGGTGGACTTCGACGAGCACACCGCACCGGAGGACCTCGTCGCCGCAGTGGAGGCGATCGGCTACGGCGCCGTCCTGCCCGAGCCGGCGCCGGCGCCCGGCTCCACACCCACCTCCGCCGCCGTCGGCGATGCCGGACCCGCGCCGACCTCGTCCGACCAGCGGGCCGACGCCGAGCTGGCGTCCTTGCGCACGCGCGTGGTCGTCTCGGCGATCCTGACCGCGCCGGTCGTGGCGATGGCGATGATCCCGGCGCTGCAGTTCCGCAACTGGCAGTGGCTGTCCCTGGTGCTCGCCGCGCCCGTCGTCGTCTGGGGCGCGTTGCCGTTCCACCGCGCCGCGTGGGCGAACCTGCGCCACGGCGCCGCGACGATGGACACGCTCATCTCGCTCGGCACCCTGTCGGCCTTCGCGTGGTCGCTCTACGCGCTGTTCGTCGGCGACGCCGGGATGCCCGGCATGACCATGGGCTTCCAGCTCTCGATCAGCCAGGGCTCGGGAGCCGACGAGATCTACCTCGAGGTCGCCAGCGCTGTCACCGTGTTCATCCTGGCCGGCCGCTACTTCGAGAGCCGGGCCAAGCGCACGTCCGGGGCCGCGCTGCGGGCGCTGCTCGAGCTCGGCGCCAAAGACGTGGCGGTGCTGCGCGACGGGGTCGAGCGGCGCATCCCGATCGGCGAGCTGACGGTCGGCGACCTCTTCGTGGTGCGCCCCGGCGAGAAGGTGGCCACCGACGGGGTGGTCGAGGAGGGCAGCTCGGCGATCGACGCCGCGCTGCTCACGGGCGAGAGCGTGCCGGTCGAGGTCGGCGTCGGCGATCGCGTCGTCGGCGCGACGACCAACGCGGGTGGCCGGCTCGTCGTGCGCGCGGCCCGGGTCGGCAGCGACACGCAGCTCGCCCAGATGGCCCGGCTCGTGACGGAGGCGCAGAGCGGCAAAGCACCGATCCAACGCCTGGCGGATCGCGTGGCGGCGGTCTTCGTCCCGATCGTGATCCTCCTGGCCGCCGCCACGCTCGGCTTCTGGCTCGGCACGGGCGCCACCGCCAGCACGGCGTTCACCGCGGCGGTCGCCGTGCTCATCATCGCCTGCCCGTGCGCGTTGGGCCTCGCCACGCCGACCGCGCTGCTCGTGGGCACCGGCCGCGGCGCGCAGCTCGGCATCCTGATCAAGGGTCCCGAGATCCTCGAGTCGACGCGCCGGGTCGACACGATCGTGCTCGACAAGACAGGCACGGTGACGACCGGTGAGATGACCCTGCTCGACGTGATCACGGTCGAGGGGACGGCACCGGACGAGGCGCTCGCGCTGGTGGGGGCGCTGGAAGACGCGTCCGAGCACCCGATCGCCGAAGCCGTCGCCGACGCCGCGCGCGAGCGCACGGGGCCGCTGGCCGCGGTGGAGTCGTTCCAGGCGACGCGGGGGCTCGGCGTGCAGGGCGTCGTCGACGGCCACGCGGTCGTGGCCGGCCAGGCGCGCTTCCTCGACGACTGGGGGATCCACCTCGGCGAGGGTGACGAGGGCGCCCGGTTGCAGGACGCCAAGGCCGCAGCCGAAGCGGCGGGGCGCACCGTGATCGCGGCCGGGTGGGACGGCGAGCTGCGCGCCGTCTTCATCGTGGCCGATGCCCCGAAGCCGACCTCGGCCGAGGCGGTCACGCGGTTCAAGGCCCTGGGGCTCACGCCGGTGCTGCTGACGGGCGACAACGAGGCGGCGGCGCGGGCCATCGCCGCGGAGGTCGGGATCGACGAGGTGATCGCCGAGGTCCTCCCCGAGGACAAGCTCGACGTCGTGCGCCGCCTCCAGGGTGAGGGCCGCGTGGTCGCGATGGTGGGAGACGGCGTGAACGACGCGGCGGCGCTGGCGCAGGCCGACCTGGGGCTCGCCATGGGCACCGGGACCGACGTCGCCATCGAGGCCAGCGACATCACGTTGGTGCGCGGCGATCTGCGGGCGGCGGCCGACGCGATCCGGTTGTCGCGGCGCACGCTGAAGACGATCAAGGGCAACCTGTTCTGGGCGTTCGCCTACAACGTCGCGGCGCTGTCGCTGGCGGCCGCTGGCTACCTCAACCCGATGATCGCCGGCGCGGCGATGGCGCTGTCGAGCGTGTTCGTCGTGTCGAACAGCCTGCGGCTGCGGCGCTTCCGGTAGCCGAAACCGCCAGGCGCCGTCGGGCCGCGTCTGGCGCCGTCGGGTGTGACCGATGCACGGCGCCCATGCCCGCACCCCGGCGATCGGGTGTGCCAAGGTCGGACCGTGGCCCCTCCCTCGAGCTCCTCGAGCTCCTCGTCGCGCGGCGCGCCCCGTCGCCCGTCCGGGAGACGACCCGCGAGCGGGGCAGCGACCGCCGAGGCCAGCTCGACCGGGTCGCGGAGACCGTCGGGCCGTGAGGGGACGAGGCGACCATCGCGCCTGACGATCGGCCTCGTCGCCGTCACGGCGCTGCTGCTCGTCGCGGTCGGGGTGCGGGTGGTGCAGACGCAGGCGCAGGCCGACGCGACGCCGACCATCAACGGCAGTTGCACGACGCTGCCGGGCCGCGACGGAGCGGTTTTCGCGCTGGATCTGGACCAGGCGGCGAACGCCACGACGATCGCCGCCGTCGGCAAGCGGCTGGGGATGCCCAACCACGCCGTCACCGTGGCGCTGGCCACGGCGTTGCAGGAGTCCCAGCTGCACAACCTCACCTACGGCGACCGGGACTCGCTGGGGTTGTTCCAGCAGCGCCCGTCGCAGGGCTGGGGGACCGAGGAGCAGGTGCAGAACGCCACGTACGCGAGCGAGGCGTTCTACGCGCACCTGAAGAAGGTGCCGAAGTGGGAGACGCTCCCGGTCACCGACGCCGCGCAAGCCGTGCAGTACTCCGCCGCGCCGAAGGCCTACGCCCAGTGGGAGCCCGAGGCGCGAGAGCTGGCCATCGCGCTGACCGGCGAGATCCCGGCGGGCTTCGCGTGCCGCGTGACGCCGCGCCCCGAGGGTGTGACACCGTCGCCTGACATCGCGGCGGCGACGCTCGAGGCCGAGCTCGGCGCGCCCGGCATGGAGCGCCCGGTCAGCCCGGCGCGGGGCTGGACCATCGCGTCCTGGTTGGTCGGTCACGCGGTCGAGCACCACCTGACGACGGTGAGCTTCGCCGGCCAGACCTGGACTCGCGACTCCGGCGCCTGGACCCCCGACCCCACCGCACCGACCGATCGGGTGACGGCGCTCTGACGACCGGATCGGCACCGGAGCGTCGATCCGGCGGCCGCTCGTTCGTAGAGCTGGTGAGACGAAGTCCCCCGACAGACGGAGCAGATCATGCGAGTTGTGGCGAGCGAGTTCATCAGCCTCGATGGCGTCGTCCAGGCGCCCGGCGATCCCGACGAGGACACCAGCGGCGGCTTTCGCCATGGTGGCTGGTCGCACCAGTTCTTCGATCCCGAGGTGATGGGGAAGACCATCCACGAGCTGGCCGAGCGCAGCGACGTCCTGCTCCAGGGCCGGCGCACCTACGAGGTGTCGGCCGCCGCGTGGCCGGGGCGCGCCGGCGATCCGTTCGCGGATTGGATCAACCAGGCCCCGAAGTACGTCGTGTCGGACACCCTCTCCGCCGCCGACGTCACGTGGCGGCCGACCACGATCGTTCGGAGCGACGATCTCCTCGCCACCGTCGAGGCGCTGCGCGGCGAACCGGGTGGTGACGTCTACGTCTACGGCAGCCTCACGCTCGTGCGGTGGCTGCTCGCCAATGAGCTGCTCGACGAGCTGGTCCTGATGATCGAGCCGATCACCCTGGGCGGCGGCACGTCGCTGTTCGCCATCGACGGCGTGGCGCGCCCGTTCGACCTCCTCTCGGCCCAGACCTCATCCACGGGCGTCCAGGTCTGCCGCTACCGGCCTGGGCGCACGTGACCGGGACGGACGGATGTGCGCGTGCGACGTCCCCATCGAGACGACGGTGCGCGGCGCCGGCCCGGACGCGCGCGACTTCGGCGCCCCGACCCCCGAGCCCGCGAGCGCTCAGGTCGGGGCGTAGTAGCCGACGGCGTCGGCGACGAGGTCGACGGTGCCGTTCTGGTTGTGGATGGCGATCGTTCCGTCGGCCGCGATCTTGGTGATGACGAGGTTCGGGATCGTCTCGCCGACGCCGAAGTTCAGGTTGGAGCTGTTGGGCAGGGGCGGTCCGTCGAACACGGTCACGAAGCTGTTCGCGGTGCCCCCGGTGGCGGTGACGTTGGCGACCAGTCCGGTGGCCCCTGCGGGCACCTTCGTGCCGGCCGCGCCGGCGACGGGGAGGGCCCGCGTCTGGGCGGGGCCCCAGGGCCCGGCGAGGCCGGTGGGCACGCGGTCATCGAGGATCCGGGTGGGATCGAAGGCGTGGAACCGGGACCCGCCGGTCGGGTCGAAGTAGCCGACCACGTCGATCACCACGTCGACCTCGCCGACGTTGTTGGCCAAGCTGATCGCGCCGTTGGCCCCGATCTTGATGATCGCGAGGTTGGGGATCGTCTGCCCTGCCGCGAAGTTGAGGTTCGACACCGTGGGTTGGTTGATCCCGGCTGGCCACACCGACAAGAAGCTGCCGGCGCTGGCCCCCGTGACGGTCACGTTCGCGATCACCGCTGTCGCGGTGGCCGGCACACCGTGGGCGTTGTTGGGCTCGCGCACGGCCAGGTCGCGGGGCGTGCCGGCGGCGAGCCGGCCGTTCCAGCCGCTGGTGGGCTCGCGGGAGTCGAGGAGCCGGGTGGGCGGGATCCCGTTGTAGAGGTCGCCGGGCTCGGAGCCGTCGTCGTAGTAGCCGACCACATCGGCGACCACGTCGGTGGCCCCGACCGCGTTCGCGAACGCCACCCGGCCGCCGGCGCCGACCTTCACGGTGACGAGGTTCGCGATCGTCTGGCCCGCCCCGAAGTTCAGGTTCGACGCGTTCGGTGTGGCCGTGCCCGCGGGGTACACGGTGACGAACGACCCCGCCGACCCGTTGGTCGCCGTGACGTTCAAGACCACCGCCGTCGCCGACGCCGGCACCCCTGACGCGCCCCCCAGACCCGTCACCTGCACGTCGCGTGGCGCGCCGGCGGCGAGCTGCGCGTTCCACCCGCCATTGACCGTGCGGGAGTCCAGGACCCGTGAAGGGGTGACCGGGTGGTACCCAGATCCGTCCCAGGGCGTCACCGAGCCAGAAGCAGCTGACTCCGCACCCACGCCCGCCCCGTTGGTCGCCGTGACCGTGAACGTGTACGGGGTGCCCGCGGTCAAGCCCGCCACCGTGCACGCCAGCGGCCCACCGGTCCACGCACACGTCGCGCCTCCCGGTGTCGCAGTGACGGTGTACCCCGTGATCGGCGAACCCCCGTCCACCGCCGGCGCCGACCAGACGACCACCGCCGCTTCGCGACCGGCCGTCGCGATGACCCCCGTCGGCGCATCCGGTGCGTTCGCCGCGACGATGGTGCCGATCGAGCGGTTCGTGCGGTTCGTGAACCACATCTTCCCGTCCGGGCCCGCCGCGATCTCGTACGGCGTGCTGACGCCCGTGCCGGTGAAGTTCGCGATGGCGCCGGCCGTGGTGATCCGGCCGACGGAGCTGTTCCAGGTGTTGGTGAACCACAGGTTCCCGTCGGGGCCCGCCGCGATCCCGCGGGGGATGCTGACACTCGGGCTGTCGAAGTTCGACACGACGCCGGCCGTCGTGATCCGGCCGATCCCGGCGTTCCCGGTGAACCACAGGTTCCCGTCGGGACCGGCTGCGATCCCGTTCGGAGCGATGATGCCGGCGTCCGTGTAGCTGGACACCAGGACCCCAGCCGGGGTCATCCGCCCGATCGATCCGTTGCCGTTGTTGCCGCCGGCGTTGGTGAACCAGAGGTTGCCGTCCGGGCCGACGACGATGCTCGACGGGTAGTTGACCCCATAGGGGTACTTGGTGCCCCAGCCGGTGAAGCTCGACACGGCGCCGCCAGGGGTGATGCGCCCGATCGAGCTTCCGTACTGGTTGGTGAACCACAGGTTGCCGTCGGGGCCCGCCGTGATCCCGTACGGGCCGTTGATGCTCGGGCTCGTGTAGTTGGTCACGACGCCAGCGGGGGTGATCCGCCCGATCGAGTTGTTCGAGAGGTTGGTGAACCACAGGTTGCCGTCGGGGCCTGCCGTGATCCCGAACGGGCCGCTGATCCCCGTGCCGGCGAAGCTGGTCACGACCCCGGTGGGCGTGATCCGGCCCACCGATTCGAGGTCGAAGTTGGTGAACCACATGTTCCCGTCGGGGCCCGCCGTGATCCCGGACGGAAGGCTGACGTTGCCGAGGAAGCCCGACAGGACGCCTGCGGGGGTGATGCGTCCGATGGAGCTCTGGAAGGTGGTGAAGGCCCCGTTCGAGGTCCCGGTGTTGGTGAACCAGAGGTTGCCGTCCGGGCCGGCCGCGATCCCCAGCGGACCGGCGATCCCGCTGCCCGTGTAGGTGCTCACGCCGCCGACCGGGGTCATGCGCCCGATCGACCCACCGCCGTAGTTGGAGCTGCCGAAAGCCGTGAAGTTGGTGAACCACAGGTTCCCGTCGGGCCCCGCGACGATCCCGCGCGGGTTCCAGATGCCGCTGTCGGTGTACTTGGACGCGAGTCCCGCGGGGGTGATGCGCCCGATCGAGCTGTTCCCGGTGTTGGTGAACCAGAGGTTGCCGTC
>CAYUOL010000296.1:0-8537 GCA_964446345.1 uncultured Iamiaceae bacterium
CCCCGGGTTCGGTGGCCGGCGGGCCGCCGAGGATGCCGTCCACCGGAGCAGGACCGGCGTCGGTCGCCTCGGGCCGCTCGCGGTTGCGCTGCGGGTCGTAGTCCGCCATGTCAGGAAGGCTCCTCGTCGAACGGGTTGGTGGGGGTCACGTCGTCCTCGGCCGCCGACCTGTCGTCGCTCGTCGGCACGGCATCGGTCGGCGGCTCGGTGGCCTCGTCAGCGCCGAGCTCGGCGTCGTCGTCCGCGACGGGCTCGTCGTCCTCGACCACGAACTCGATGCCGAGGATCGCGGCGAGCAGCGCGTCGAACTCGGAGGCCGCTTCGGGGGCGCCGGCCCGCGCGCCGAGCCCGTGGATGGGGGTCGACTGGGCCGCGGACTCGGGCACCGCGGCACGCAGGTGCACCGGGGGCAGCACCTGCTCGCCGTAGGTCTCGACCAGCTGGTCGTACCAGTAGCGCGCGTCGCGGGTGCGCCCGAGGCGGTTGACCACGATGCCGGCGACACCCAGGCCGCCGGGTCGGCGGGCCGAGATGCGCCCGATCGTGCGGAGGATCTGGGCGACCCCGTCGGACGCCCACGCGCCCGGCTCGGTGACGACCAGCGCCTCGTCCGCCGCGAAGAGCCCGTTGATCGTGAGCAGGCCGAGCGACGGCGGGCAGTCGATGATCACGAGATCGTGGTCGACGCCCTCCATCGCCACCTGCAAGCGGTCTTGCGCACCGATGGGGTCGTTGGCCAGCTGCGGTTCGCGCTGGGCCAGCGCCGGCGTGCTCGCCGCGACGTCGGGGGTGATCGCACCGGTCTCGACGGGGAGCACCCATCCCGACGTCGTGATGACCTTGCGGAGCACCCCGGGCTGGTCCTCTTCGAGTGCCGTGTCGATCGTGAGCTCGGGCTGCCAGACCCCCAACCCGCTCGTGGCGTTCGCCTGCGGGTCGAGATCGATCACGAGCGTGCGGTAGCCCGCGTGCGCGGCGGCGGACGCCAGACCCAGCGCCACCGTCGTCTTGCCCACCCCGCCCTTCTGGTTCACCACGGCGATGCGAACGGTGGTCGCCGCGCCGGGGTCGCCTGCCGCGGCGCGCGCGCCGCTGCTTCCGTCCGAGATCGTCGACATCGGCGCCAACGGTAGTTGACGCGGTCACCCACCAGAGCCAGGTCCGCCGCCGGGAGGGCCCGCGACAGCCTCGCCACAGGCTTCGGTCAGCCACGCGAAAGGCGTGCGCATCGGCACCTCGCCCACGACCGAACGGACCGGCGGAGCGCCGCGGCACCGGCGCGGACCGCTCGCGAGTCGGGTTACGGTCGCGCCATGAAGGCCGTCCAGACGTTCACCGTCCAGTCCACCCTCCCCGAGGCGCTCGAGCCGCTCCGGGAGGTCGCGATGAACCTCGGGTGGATCAACGACGAGCGGGCCCAGGACCTGTTCCGGCGCATGGACCGCGAGCACTGGGAGTACATCCGGGATCCCGCCCGCATGCTGGCCACCGAGTCGAAGGAGCGCCTCGAAGAGCTCGCCCACGACGTCGCGTTCACGGCACTGGCGTCGTCGGTGCGCGACGAGCTGCAGCTCTCGCTCGACAAGCCCCGCTGGTTCCAGACCCACCACGCGTCGAACCCGGCCAACCGGCTCGCGTCCATCGCGTACTTCTCCCCCGAGTTCGGCGTGGCCGCCGCGCTGCCGCAGTACTCCGGCGGTCTCGGCGTGCTCGCCGGCGATCACCTCAAGGCGGCCAACGACATCGGCCTGCCGCTCACCGGCGTGGGGCTCTTCTACCACCACGGCTACTTCAGCCAAGAGCTCGACGGGCGCGGCTGGCAGCAGGAGCGCTTCCCCCGTCTCGATCCGCGGGCGATGGCGATGCAGGCCGTGCCCGACATCCGCATCACGGTCGACATCGCCGGCACCCCGGTCTACGCCCGCTTGTGGGAGGCCCACGTCGGCCGCATCCCGCTGTTCCTCATGGACACCGACGTCGAGGAGAACGACGACGAGTACCGCCTGATCACCGACCGCCTCTACGGCGGCGGCCTCGAGGAGCGGATCCGCCAGGAGCTGCTGCTCGGCATCGGCGGCATGCGGGCGCTCGAAGCGCTGGGGCGCGTGCCCCAGGTGTTCCACATCAACGAGGGCCACGCCGGCTTCCTCGCCCTCGAGCGCATCCGCCTCGCCATCGTCAACGAGGGGCTGTCGTTCTCCGAGGCGAAGTCCGCGGTGCGCCCCGGCGGCGTGTTCACCACCCACACCCCGGTGCCGGCAGGCATCGACCGCTTCCCGCGCGAGCTGATGGAGCGGTACTTCACGAACTGGACGCGCGAGGTCGGCGTGTCGATCGACGAGCTCATGGAGATCGGCCACGAACCCGGCACGCCCGACGGCGAGGTCTTCAACCTGGCGGTCATGAGCCTGCGCCTCGCGGGTCACTCGAACGGCGTGGCGAAGCTGCACGGCGCGGTGAGCCGGCAGATGTTCTCCGGCGTGTGGCCGGACCTGCCCGTCGAGGAGGTGCCGATCGGCTCGGTCACCAACGGCGTGCACGGGCGCACCTGGGTGTCGCGCGAGATGACCGACCTGTTCGAGCGCCACGTGAGCAACGACTGGGCCGAGGCGCCGGCGAAGGCGTGGGCGCAGGTCGAGCAGGTGCCCGACGCCGAGCTGTGGACCGTGCGCCGCATCAACCGCGAGCGCCTCGTGCAGTTCGCCCGGCGCCGCCTGCGCCAGGCCGGTGCGCAGCGTGGGTTGGGTGAGGCGCAGCTGGCCTGGACCGACGACGCGCTCGATCCCGACATCCTCACGATCGGGTTCGCGCGGCGCTTCGCCACGTACAAGCGCGCCGACCTCCTGCTGCGCGACGGCGAGCGGCTGCGCAAGCTGCTGCTCGACGAGGAGCGGCCGGTGCAGATCATCATCGCCGGCAAGGCCCACCCGGCCGACATGCCCGGCAAGGAGATCCTCCAGCGCGTCGCCACCTTCACCACCGACCTCGAGATCCGCCACCGGCTCGTGTTCCTCGAGGACTACGACATCTCGGTCGCCAAGCCGCTGGTCGCCGGCGTCGACGTGTGGCTCAACAACCCGCTGCGACCGATGGAGGCCTGCGGCACGTCGGGCATGAAGGCGGCGCTCAACGGGGTGCTCAACCTGTCGGTGCTCGACGGCTGGTGGGACGAGATGTACGACAGCGACGTCGGCTGGGCGATCCCCTCGGCGGAGTGGGAGGAGGACATCGAGAAGCGCAACGAGATCGAGTCCCACAGCGCGTTCAACCTGATCGAGCGCCAGGTCGTGCCGATCTTCTACGACCGCAACCGCGACGGGCTCCCGACCGAGTGGCTGCGGCGCACCAAGGCGTGCCTCGCCCGCCTCGGCCCGCGCGTCGAGTCGTCCCGCATGCTGAAGGAGTACACGACCGAGTACTACGAGCCGGCGGCGTCGCGCGCCGAGGACCTCCGCGCCAACAACAACGAGCGGGCCAAGGCCCTGGTGCGGTGGAAGCGCTACCTGTTCCGCGGGTGGCCGTCCGTCGCCATCCACTCCACCTCGTTCCACGAGGTGGCGACCGAGCACGGCACCACCTACGAGGTCACGGCCCAGGTGTCGCTCGGCGACCTCGAGCCCACCGACGTCGATGTGCAGCTCGTGTTCGGCGCGGTCGACCTCGAGGACGACCTCGTCGAGCCCGAGATCGTGTCGATGAGCGAGAAGGGCGACGGCGACGTGCCGGGGTGGCACCGGTACACGAACGAGGTGCAGTTCGACCGCGCGGGCACCTTCGGGTACACGGTGCGGGTGGTTCCGTCGCACCCGGACCTGCTCAGTTACACGAGCCTCGGCCGGGTAGCGTGGGCGCCCAGTCCGGCGGGACCGACCAGCTGAGCAGCGGTCGGCCGCCCCCGCCGGCGACCGATCTCGTGACCCACACCCGCCACCCCGTCTCCCCCACCGCGATCCCCGCGTCCTCGCCCTCGCGGCGCCGGTCGCCCCACGCCGCCCGCGCCGTCGCGGTCGCCGTGCTGGTCGCGCTGGTCGCCGCCGCCTGCGGCACGCCGGCCCCGGCGAGCGACGCCGAGCGCTTCGGGGGGCGGACCGTTCGCCGAGCCCCGGGCGGGGCCGAGTCGAGCACCGACATCACCGCCGCCGCGGCGCCGACCACCACCGGCCCCGACGGCGTCACCACCACGACGAAGCCGCCGTACACGGTGAAGGTCGCGCCGATCAGCTGCCCGTTCGACCGCACCAGCGCCAACCGGCTGAAGGTCGACTGCGTGAACGTCGTGCTGCCGGCCCGCCGCGACAAGCCCGACGGTTCGAAGGTGTACCTCGCCGTGGCCCGCATCCACTCGACCTCGCCGACGCCGTTGCCCGACCCCGTCGTGTACCTCGACGGCGGTCCCGGGGGCAGCGCGATCGCGGGCATCGACCGGTGGACGAACCCGGTGAGCCCGCTGCTGACCAACCGCGACGTCATCCTCGTGGACCAGCGCGGCACCGGCTTCTCGCAGCCTCGGCTGAACTGCGATCGCACCTTCGCCGAGTCACCCAAGGGCGAGTTCGACGATCGCGTCGAGGAGTCGAAGAAGTGCGTCGCCGACCTGCTCCGGGAGAAGATCGACCCGGCCGACTTCAACACCACCGCGAGCGCGGCCGACATCGCCGACGTGCGGGTCGCGCTGAAGATCGACGCGTGGAACCTGTTCGGCATCTCCTACGGCACGCGGCTCGGGCTCTGGATCATGGCGACGCACCCCGAAGGGGTGCGGTCGGTCGTGCTCGACTCGAACTACCCGCCGGGCATCAAGGGCTACGAGGAGACGGCGAACAACCTCAACCGCGCCCTCGAGGCGATCTTCGCCGACTGCGCCGCCCAGCCCGCGTGCCGCGCCGCCTACCCCGACCTGAGGGGCGCCCTCAACGGGGCGATCGCGCAGCTCAACGCGTCGCCGCTGCGCCGGCGGGCCTACGACCCCGCCACCCGCAAGCAGGTCACGTTGCCGTACACGGGCAAGGAGTTCGTCCTCACGATCTTCTCGTCCCTCTACTACACCGAGATCATGCCGGACGTCCCCAAGGCCATCAACGAAGCAGCCAAGGGCGACGTCGTCGGGGCGGTCGACCTGCTGAGCGGCGCCGGCTACGCCGAGCGCACGAAGGAAGAGGACAAGCCCGAGCGCCCACGATCGGCGCGCCAGCGCCCGGCGTTCACCGAGGGGCTCACGAGCGCCATCGAGTGCGCCGAGACGGTGCCGGGAACGACGACCGATTCGATCAAGGCCGCCGCGGCGTCGGTGCCACCGGCCATCGCCGACGCGGTCGTGCAGTTCCGCCAGCGCCAGGTCGAGGCATGTGCGGCCTGGAACGTCCCGCCCAACCCACTGACCGAGGTGCACAGCGCGATCCCGACGCTGGTGATGGCCGGCACCTACGACCCCATCACCCCGCCCGCGTGGGGCGAGATGGTCGCGAGTTGGCTGCCCAACTCGCGGATGGTCACGGTCAACGGGTCGGGGCACGCGGCGTACTACTCCGGGCTCTGCGCCCAGGTGCTCGTCAAGCAGTTCATCGACGACCCGGCCGCACCGAGCCCCGACTGCAGCGGAGCCGCACCCGAGTTCTCGCGCTGATGCCCCGAGGGCTTCATCGCGACCTCACGCGCGACCTGGCTCGATGAGGCGCATGCCAGCCACGACTCGCCCCCACCGGCCCCCGACCGCCGTCGCGGCGGTCGCCCTCCTGCTCTCGCTCGTCCTGGCGTCGTGCACGAGCGGCCGTGAGGGGGCGGGGGCCTCCGGCGGCACGACGCGCTCGTCCGCGCCGCGCGCCGAGCGCAGCCCGGGCGAGCCTCTCCCCGGCACCGCCCGGCCCGCCGCCGGTGCGTACACCGACGCGCCCTGCCCGTTCCCCGACCAGGGTCCGCAGGTGCGCGTGGTGTGCGGCACGCTGGCGGTGCCCGAGACGCGTGGTCGCGAGGGCGGGCCGACGATCCACCTCGCGGTCGCCCGCATCTCGCGACGCGACGCGCCACCGGCGGCCGAGCCGCTGCTCTACCTCGAAGGCGGTCCCGGCGGCAGCGCCCTGGCCGAGATCGAGCTGTGGACCGACCCGGTCTCGCCCCTCCTCGCCGACCGCGACGTGATCCTCCTGGACCAGCGCGGCACCGGCTACTCCCGGCCGCGGCTCACCTGCGATCCCGAGCTGGACGATCCGGCGTCGGAGGACTGGACCGACGACGAGCTGACGAAGGTGTGCCACGACCGCCTCGCGGGCAGCGGGATCGACCTCGACGCGTACGACACCGTCGAGAGCGCGCACGACGTGGAGGACCTGCGGCGGGCTCTCGGGATCGAGCGCTGGAACCTGCTCGGGGTCTCGTACGGCACCCGGCTCGCGCTCGAGGTCATGCGTCAGCACCCCGACGGGCTCCGCTCGGTGGTGCTCGACTCGGTCTACCCACCCGGGGTGAAGGGCCTGGACGAGCAGGCGACGAACGCTTGGGGCGCGATCAAGGCGCTGCTCGACGACTGCCGCGCCGACGAGGCGTGCAACCGGTCCTTCCCGGACCTCGAGCGGCGCCTGCTCGCCACTGTCGAGCAGCTCGACCGCCAGCCCGTCACGATCGAGCGCCCCGTCGAGAGCGACGACCCCGACCAGCCCGAGTCCGAGGAGGTGGAGATGACCGGGGGTGAGCTGGTGCGCGTCCTCTTCGACGCCCTGTACACGAGCGCCGTGCTGCCAGACGTGCCGAAGGCCATCGACGCGGCAGCGAAGGGCGACGTGCAACGCGCCGACGACCTGCTCGCCGGATCGGACATCCCCGATGAGCCGACGACCGGCTCGTCGGACCCCTCCGACCCGTCGAACCCGTCCGGGTCCTCCGGCCCCGCGGGCCCCTCCGGATCGGCGGCCGCCGACGAGCCGCCGTCCGACACGGACGGGCTGTTCCTCACGATCGCCTGCGCCGAAGACGCGCCCGAGGCCACCGAGGCCTCGGTGCAGCAGGCATCAGCCGCCGTGCCCGAACCCATCCGCCAGGCGCTCGTCGCCGACGTGCTCGACCAGCTGCGCAGCTGCCAGAGCTGGCCCGTGCCGCCGCGGCGGCTCGACCCGGTGCACGCCGACGTGCCCACGCTGCTGCTGGCCGGATCGGACGATCCCATCACCCCGCCGCGGTGGGCGCGCACCGCGGCGCAGACGCTCACGCACAGTCGCGTGATCGAGGTGCACGGCGCCGGTCACGGGGTGATCGATGCCGGGGCGTGCGCCGAGCACGCCATCGTCACGTTCCTGGCGACGCCCGGCGCCGCCGACGGGCCCACGTGCAACGACCGCCCGCACTTCTCCTCGTAGCGCTGGAGGGGCGGGGCGCCCTCAGCGGCCCGGCGCCGGGGCGGGCTTGGCGGGCGCCGGAGGCTTCTTGGTCTCCTTGGCCCGCCGGGCGCCTCCGCCGCACTCGAGCAGGTCGAGGCACAGCTGGTTGATCGACACGGAGAAGTGCATGGCGCCCGGATCGAAGCCGAGCGGGAAGTACTTCAGCGACGCCACGCCGAGCACCTTCGCATCGGCGGTCACGATCGGTCCGCCCTGCGTCTCGTTGCCGATCGTGGCGTCGTGCAGGAAGCCGGCGGCGCTCTGGTCGGAGATCACCCCGCTGGTGAGCGAGGCACCGGCACCACCGAAGCCGCTCACGGGGAACATGCGCAGGCCCAGCGCTTGCGACTGCTGCTCGTCGGTCGCCCAGTCGAGCACCGGCAGGCCGCCGCGCTGCACCTGCAGCAGGGCCAGGTCGCGGTTGGCGTCGTAGTTCACGACGACCGCCTTCATCGAGTCCTGCGCGGTGCCCTGCGTCTTGCGCAGCTCGATCTCGGGGGCCGGCGTGACCGATGCGGCGCGCACGGTGTTGAGCGACGTGACGAGCAAGGTGGTGTTGGCGTCGGTGGTCACGGGGAACGCGGTGCCGACCGAGGCCCGGCCTTCCTCGTCGAGGGTGGCCACGAACCACACGTACTGCGAGAAGACCTGTGCGAGCTGGATCGTCTTCGACTCCGCGATGTACGGGGCGATCGGCTTGATCTGCTGGTTGATGTCGGTGATGGCCTGGTTGCGCATCGCGTCGATCTGGCCCTGCGCCTCCTGCGAGCGCTTGTCGAAGTCCCTCGTCTGCTCGCGCAGCTCGTTGATCTGGGTGTTGAAGTGGGCCCAGAAGAACGCCGCGCTCCCGCCGGTGGCCATGCCCACCATCGCGAACAGCAGCACCCACAGGAGCACCGATCGCGTGAAGATCGGGAACCGCACCGACCGGCGCGCGGCATAGCGGCGGGCGCGCTCGCTCTGGCGCCACTCCTTGCGCTTCTGGCGGCGGGACTTCTTCGGTGGCGCTGCGACGAGCCGGTCGTCCCAGGTGCCGGCGCCGTCGTCGTCCCACTCCTCGAGGTCCTCCCACTGCTCCTCGCCGACGGTCTCGCCCGCCCCGAGGTCGGCCGCGTCGAGCCCGTCGTCCGCGGCGAGGTCGTCCTCGTCGTGGCCCGGACCCGGCTCGAG
>CAYUOL010000297.1:0-8495 GCA_964446345.1 uncultured Iamiaceae bacterium
GGTCGCGCGCGTGACGCCGTGCGGCTCGACCCCGGCCCTGGAGCTGGCCCTGGAGCTGGCCCTGGTGCTGGCCTCGGTGCTGGCCCGGGTGCTGGCGTTGGCCGCGGTGCGCGCCACGGCGCGCGGCGAGCGCTTCCGCTCGGGCGGCGGAGGTGACGCTGGGCGGCGCGGGTTCGACGACACCCGGACGACGCCCGCCGGCGTGGTGGTGACGCGCACCCGCCGCACGCGCAGCTCGCCGGGACGGGGCGCCGGGGTCTTGCCCGCCTTGGCCTGCGCGATGCGCTCGCGGGCCGTCGCCGTGGAGCCGACCCCGGAGGGCTGCCGTCGCGACGACGGGCCGCGGTCGGACGTGCTCGGTCCCCTCGTGCTCGGTCCCCTCGTGCTCGTTGCCTTGGACGCTGCACCCCGGCGGGACCGCGACGACCCCGTCGGTCGATCGGGAGACGAACCGAACCTCATCGCGTCCGCGTGGTCGTCGGCGTGCTCTTGGGCACGGTGGTCGCCGTCGTCTTCGCAGCAGTGGTCGCGGTGGTCCTGGGCGCCGTGGTCGCGGTCGTCTTGGGTGCGGTCGTCGCCGTGGACGCCCCGGTCTTGGGCCTGGCGGTCGTCGGGGGGGTCCACGCCGTGGTGGGCGGGGTCCAGGCCGTCGTCGGGGGCGTCCACTTGGTCGTGGGCGTCGTGGCCCCGTTCGTGCCCGTGCCCGTACCGTACGGGCTCGTGCCCGCGGTGCCCGTGGCCGGGACCGTGGTGGTCGGCGCCGCCGCCGGCGGGGCCTCCTTGGCCGGGTCGAACGCAGCGCGCCCGTCGTCGGTGGCGTTGGGCTGCAGGTAGACGACGTCTCCCGGCGGGATCATGCCGAGGCGGTCCTGCGCGTCCTTCACGATGCGGTCGGGCGCCTCGAGATCGGTGGTCTGCAGCCGCAGGTCCTTCGCGCGGTCCTCCTGCGTGGCGATGTCGCGGTCGAGCTGGTCGAGGTGCGACTGCGTCTGCACCAGGAAGACCTGGAAGACGACCACCCCGAAGACGCACACGAAGAGCAGGATCACGAGCAGCGTCGCGACGACGCCGCCGGCGGAGCGCCGCTCACGAGCGCGTGCCGCGGCCCGCCCGGCGGTGGCCGCCGCGACGGCGTCGTCGACGACGCGCAGCGTCGGGCGCGGTCGTTCCTGACGCGCCGGAGCGACCGCGACCGCTTCGGACCGATCGTGGCGCGCGGCTCGCAACGTGATCATGCCGACACCCCCGCCGTCGGGCCGGTGGCCGGCAGCTTCTCGGCCGCGCGGAGCCGAGCGCTCTCGGCGCGGGGGTTCGCCGCGACCTCGGCCGCCGAGGGCTTCCACGCGCCGCGCTTGAGCAGCTTCACGGTGCGCACCGCCCCGCACTGGCACGGCAGGTTGGGCGGGCAGGTGCAGCCGCCGTCCTCGGCGAAGCGCAGGCGCTGCTTCACGATCCGGTCCTCGCCCGAGTGGTACGACAGCACGGCGATGCGGCCGCCGGGGGCGAGCACGTCGATCGCCTGGTCGATCGCGTCGGCGAGGATGTCGAGCTCGTGGTTGACCTCGATGCGGATCGCCTGGAACGTGCGCTTCGCCGGATGGCCGCCCCGGCGTCGGGCGGGCGCGGGGATCGCGTCGCGCACGATCTCCGCCAGCGCGGCTGTCGTGGCGACGGGTCGGGCGGCGACGATCGCCTGGGCGATCCGGGCGGCGTAGCGCTCGTCGGCGTACGTCCGCAGGATGCGGGTCAGCTCGTCGGCGCTGTAGGAGTTGACGACGTCGTCGGCGCTGAGCGCCTGGCGGCGGTCCATCCGCATGTCCAGCGGGCCGGGCGAGCGGTAGCTGAACCCCCGCTCCGGGCGGTCCAGTTGCGGTGAGCTCACGCCGAGGTCGAAGAGGACGCCTGTCACGGTGATGTTCCCGAGCTCCCCCACAGTGGCTGCGAGCCGATCGAATCGGACCTGACGCAACGCGACCCGCGTGCCGAACCGCTCCAGAGCCGACGCCGATGCCGCCAGGGCATCTGTGTCTTGATCGAGTCCCAGACCCTCGAGCCCGCCATGAGCTTCGAGCAGAGCTTGGAGGTGCCCCCCACCCCCGACGGTCGCATCGATCATGACCCCGGGCGGTACTGACCCGAAGATCGCGGTGATCTCGCTGACCATAACGGGCGTGTGACTGTAGGTGGTGGACTCCCCCGCCATGCCATTGCTTTCGATGGTTGTGAACCGTTGCCACATGCTTTGGCGCGGTCCCCGTGCTCTCCGCTGGCGGATCGCTGGTGCCCCTGTTGCTCGTGTTGCAACTGGGGGCTGATGGGGAGGATGTGGACGAGCTCTGGTCGGCGATCAGAAGGCCGGTGCGGGTGCTCCGCTCGCGGCGCCGCGCCCCTCGCTCGGACGGATCCGCAGCGATCGGTGCGGGTCGTCCCGGCTGGCGGATTCGCTCATCGGCAGCCCCCCGGAGAGCGGGCGTACGTCGGGATGTCTCCCCGATCGAACTAGATGGGAAGCGGGCGGAGTAGGGGCCTTCCATCTTGCTCGCCGGGAGACTGCGGATGAGCGAAGCCTCAGCGGTGTCGACCCACGGGCGTGGGTGTGATCAGGGTTCCCCTTCCTCGTCCGGTGGTCGTGTCGGTCGTGCGTTCGATCCCCTCGGGGATCCCGGCCAGTTCGTGCTGCCCGGTCCTGCTGTCCTGTCCTGCCCTGCTGTCCTGCCCTGCTGTCCTGCGCTTCTCGGTCGAGCCGCAGCCCGTTCGCCTTCGCAAGCACTCGCCACCACGCTGTGACTGCTTGCGGAGAAGAACGAGCCAACTGCCCGTCCTGGATGACTGTCGTGGATGCCTGTCCTGGATGCCTGTCCTGGATGCCTGTCGTGGATGCCCGTCCTAGATGCCCAGGTCGGTCACCGCCCCGAGGAGACTGGCGTCGGCCTCGGCGCTCACGGACTGCCACCGCTGCAGGTTCCAGATCTCGATCCGGTCGATCGCCCCGATGATGACGACCTCCCGATCCAGGTCTGCGAAGTCCCGGAGCCGTTGCGGGATCAAGATCCGGCCTTGGGTGTCCGGCTCGATCTGCACGGCGTTGGCGGCGAACGCCCGAATTGCGTTGTTCGTCGTCTTGCCTTCGTGCTTCTTCTCGTTGAGGCGGGTGGCCACCTCGGTGAACCCCTGCTCGGTCCAGATCCCCAAGCAGTTCTCGTACTGCGTCAGGTAGCCCTTGCCGGCGAGCTCGTTGCGGAACGTCGACGGGAGAACGACTCTCCCCTTCCCATCGAGCGTGTGCTCAAAGGTTCCGACGAACACGTGGTCTGACCTCTCCGGCGGGACCTCACCCGACCCTGCGGCCCGGCGTCGCCCCGGTGACTGCTGCCTGTTCCTTCTCGTGTGGGCCAGGTGTCCCCGGCCCGCCGGCGCCATCGCTCGCTCGGAAGCGAAGCGCCGTTGCTCCCCTGCCGAGTCCGTGAGGACCACCGGTGCTGCGTGTGCCTGATTCGCGGCGCCTTCGCAGGGTTCCCGCCCCCCTCGGCGCCACTGCGTGCCACTGTAACCCACTTCCCCCCACCGGGCAACACCGGATCCCACTCGTCCTCCATCGCCACCCATCCGGTGCGCGCCTGCGGCATGGAGCGCCGGATGCGGGGTAGTTCCGGGCGTCCGCGCGCACTGTCGTCAACGGGGGCCCCTGTGACGGACGATCTGGAGATCGCGAGGCCGAAGCGCCGCCGGGGCCATCACGTCGTGGCCGCCACGACGGTGGCCAAGGTCCCGCTGCTCGTGGTGGGTGCCGTGGTGGGGGTCGTGGTGGTGCTCATGACGAGGTGGAGCGGCGAGGCCCAGGCGCACGAGACCGCGCCCGCGCGCGGCGCGCCCCTCGAGGACCTGGTGCCGGCCTCGGCCGTGGCGGCCGTCGCGCTCGCGCTGCTCGTGCTGCTCGGCTGGGCGCACCGACGCGGCCACGTGCACGTGCTGGATCGCCTCGGGGCGCACAGCGCGCGCGTGAGCGGCCTGCCCCCGTGGGCGGCGTTGCCGATGTCCGTCGCCACCGTCAGCGTGCTGCTCGCCGTCTTCGGCTTCTACTGGGACGTGTCCTGGCACATCGACCGCGGGCGCGACCCGGGTCCGCTGGCCAACCCCGCGCACTGGTTCATCATCCTGGGGCTGGCCGGGGTCGCCCTCGCCGGCACGCTCTCGCTGCTGCTGGGAGAGGAGCGACCCACGCGCGCATCGGTCCGGCTCGGCGCGCACTGGCACGCGCCCGTCGGAGGCGTGCTGCTTACGGTCTGCGGCGTCATCGCGCTCGCCGGCTTCCCGTTGGACGACGTGTGGCACCGCATCTTCGGGCAGGACGTCACGCTGTGGGGCCCGACGCACATCCAGATGATCGGCGGGGCGTCGCTGGCCACCCTCGCCATGTGGGCGCTGTACGCCGAGGGCACCCGCGAGCGCCACGCGACGCCGACCGGCTGGGGTCGCGCGCTCGACCTCCGAGGTGCTGTGCGGGGGCGCGTTCCTGCTCGGCCTGTCGACGCTGCAAGCCGAGTTCGGCTACGGCCTGCCGCAGTTCCGCCAGCTCTACCAGCCGGTGCTCGTCGCGATCGCGGCGTCGATCGCGCTCGTCGCCGTGCGGATCCGGGCGGGCCGCGGCGGGGCGATCGGGGCCGTCCTCTTCTTCCTGGCCCTCCGGGTGGCCCTGACGATCATCATCGGCCCGGTCCTCGGCCGCAGCACGCTGCACCTCCCCCTCTACCTGGTGGAAGCGCTCGTGGTCGAGGGCGCGGCCTGGGCGCTGACGACGCGCCGGCAGCTCACGTTCGGCGCCGTGGCCGGGGCGGCGGTCGGCACGGTGGGCTTCGCCGCGGAGTGGGCATGGAGCCACGTGTGGATGCCGTTGCCGTGGACCACGTCGCTGCTCCCCGAGGCGGCGGTGCTCACCGTCGCCGCCGGCACCGCGCGCCCGCCCGCGACGAGGTCAGCGGGGCAGCGCCGCCACGAACGCGTCCGTGAGCGCGTCGGCCGTGACGGCCAGCGATGCGACCGAGCCCGCGAGCTGGGCGCGCAGGGCCGCCCGCTCCCCCGCGTCTCCTGGCACCGCGAGCAGGTCGACGATCTCCTCGACGGGGTGGGCGGCCTGCAGGTAGGCGAGGCACTGGAAGCGAGCGCCCGCGCGGGTGCGCCGCTGCGAGAGGCCGACGACCTTGCGGGTCCCGGCGATCACCTCACCGGGACCGAGGCCGGCGAAGCACACGAGATCGCTCGCGGCCGTACGCCGCATCGGGCCCGGGTGCACAGCGAGCTCGCCGCCGCCGAGGGCCAGCGCGTCCAGCGCCTCGACCCACGCGGCGCCGATCCAGTCGAACGACCGCCCGACGTCGTCCACCCACAACGGATCGCCGCGCGGCACGAGCACGTCCACCCACAGCGAGCCCTCCGGACCCAGCAGCACCGCGCCGCCCCCGCTGCGCCGACGCACGACGTCGAGCCGCCCGGCCGGCCGCCCGCCGGGGGCGACGATCGCCGGGGTCTGCGTGCTCCCCAGGACGAGGGCGTCGTTCGTGAGCGCCATGACCCAGACCGCTCGGGTGAAGGGCTCGGGCGGGACGAGGGCGTGCAGCGTCGCCGCGTCGCCGCGGTGGCGCGTGATCGGCCAGTCGAGCGGCGGGTGCCGGGCCGCCGTCACCGCGAGAGCTCGACGCGATCGATCGTCGCGGCGTCGAGCCGGTCGCGGTGCGGTGCCGCGCTCGCGCCGGGCCGGTCCGGGATCGCCAGGCGGCCGCCCGGCAGCAGCTCCACCGGATCGGTGAGGTCCTCACGGAAGTACCGGGACGAGGGCCCGAGGTCCGTCGGCAGGTCGCACAGCGCCATCCCGGCGAAGGCGAGGGCGTACGCCCGCCCCACCCCCGTCTCGAGCATCCCGCCCACGAACATCGACAGGTCGGATCGCTGCGCGCGCAGCGCGAGCCCGACCGCCTCTGCCGTGCCGCCGACGCGTCCCGGCTTGAGGTTGACGACGAACCGCTCGCCGAACGCGAGCGCGTGGTCGAGCTCGCGCTCGCCCCGCAACGACTCGTCCAGCGCGATCGGGGTGCGCAGGCGTCCGGCGAGGCGTGCGTGCCCGACGAAGGCGTCGGCGGGCAGGGGCTGCTCGAGGTACTGCAGGCCGAGGTCGTCGAGCGCCTCCAGGACGGGGTCCACGTCGTCGGGGTACGAGCCGTTGGCATCCGCGGCGAGCGCGAGGTCGGGCCAGCGAGCGCGGATCGCCCGCAGCGGCTCGAGGTCCCACCCCGGCGCGATCTTGACCTTGACGGAGCCGTAGCCCTGCTCGATGCGGGCCGCGACCCGCGCCAACAGGTCGTCGACCGAGGGCTGCCGCCCGATCACCGCCGTGCACGCGACGCTCGCGTGCCGACCGATCTCGCCACGAGGTCCGGCTCGCATGGCGCCCTGCACGAACAGGCGGACGGCGTCTTCCCCGCGGAGGCGCAGGACGTCGCCGAGCGACCGGCCCTCGCGGCGCAGGGCGACGTCGTCGACGGCGGTCTGGAAGGCGCACGCGGCCATGGGCGCGTCGTCGTCACGGATCATCCCCCGGCGCAGCGCGGTGGGAACCATCTCGTCGCGCAGCCGGACCCATGCGCCGTCGGTCGACTCGTTCGAGTAGGTGGGCGCGGACAGCGCGACGCACTCGCCCCACCCGTGGACGCCGTCCTCCCCCACCGCCTCGACCAGCACGACCTCACGCACGTCCTCCGTGCCGTGCGCGGCGACGAGCGGCTCGCGCAACGGCAGGCGCACGCGGTGCAGCACGAAGCCGCGGATGCCGGCCAGCAGCACGTGGGTGGTGCGCACACCGCGCCGGGGTCGACCCATGGGCTGTGCACGCTACCGCCGCCGGCCTGCGGGCCGGCCGCTCAGGCCGAGAGCCCGAGGTACTGCTCCCAGTGCTCGGGCACGAAGCCGACCGACACCTCGACCCAGCTGAGGTCACGGGGCACCTGGGGTCGGGTCTTCAGCCGCATGGGCGTCTCGTGCAGCAGGCGGTCGCGCTTCGCGGAGTTGCACCGGCTGCACGCCGCCACCACGTTCTCCCACGTGTGCTCGCCGCCCCGGCTGCGGGGGACGACGTGGTCGATGCTCTCCGCCTTCTTCCCGCAGTACTGGCACCGCCCGCCGTCACGGAGGAACACGGCGCGCCGGTTGAGCGGTGCCCGTCTCTGGTACGGGACCCGCACGAAGTACCGGAGCCGGATCACGCTGGGTGCGGCCATGTGCAGCCGCTCGGATCGAAAGTGCTCCCCGTTGGAGTGGATCACCTCGGCCTTCTCGTCGAGCACGAGCACCACCGCCCGTCGCGCGGACACGACCCCGAGGGGCTCGTACGTCGCGTTGAGCACAAGGGATCGACCCATTGGGGCACGAGGGTACCCCCCACCCCTACGGCCGCGTCGGACTTTTGGGCGCGTCGCGAACCTCTCGAGGACCCCACGGGCGGTCGTGTCGCAGGCCGCGACCCGGCCCGGCTACGACGTGATCTTGGGCCAGGCGCGACACCAGTGGAGGTACGTGATGACGTCCTGCGCGACGGGCGGGCGATCGGGATCGCCGTACATCGTCTGGAAGCGGAAGCCGAGGTAGGCGCGATCCGGCAGGGGCAGGAACGGCGCCCGCCGCCACCAGCCGTCGACCGCGAGCACGAAGACCTGGCGCACGGCGGTGCCCCACAGCGACGGGTGCGAGGCCAGGGCGAGCGCCGCCCGGACGATCGACCCGAGGCTCACGCCGGCTTGGCCTGCTGCAGCTCGCGCCACGTGCCCTTCGGGCCGGCCGGCTCCTTCGGCAGGCCGAGCACCATCTCACCGAGGATGTTGCGCTGCACCTGTGACGTGCCCGCGTAGATCGTGCCGGCGCGGGCGGCGTAGAAGGTGCCGACCCACGACGCGCTGTCGTTGGGCGCGCCGGCGTCGTCGGTCTGGAAGGCGTTCGACGGCCACCGTCCGGTGGGCGTCATCGCGTCCGCGCCGAGGATGTCGACCGACAGCTCGGTGATGATGCGGTGGTACTCGCTCCAGTACAGCTTGAAGATGGAGGCGTCGGGCCCGGGGTGCTCGCCGGCCACGAACTTGGTCAGGGTGCGCAGGCCGAGGTAGCGCATGATCTCGACCTTGCTGTGGCACCACGCCAGCCGCTGGCGGATGAGCGGATCGTCGGCGACGCCCTTCTCGCGTGCGAGGTCGATCAACCGGTCGAGCTCGGCGCGGAACGTGATGGGGAACGTCGCCGCCGCCTCGCCACGCTCGTAGGACAGCAGCGTCATGGCCACGCCCCACCCGGCGTTGACCGCGCCCACGACGTTCTCCTTCGGGCAGCGGGCGTCGGTGAAGAACACCTCGTTGAACTCACTGTCGCCGCTGATCATCTCGATGGGCCGCACCTCGACCCCGGGCTGGTCCATCGGCACGAGCAGGAACGAGATGCCCTTGTGCTTGGGGGCGCTG
>CAYUOL010000298.1:0-6941 GCA_964446345.1 uncultured Iamiaceae bacterium
CGCAACGTGAACGAGCTGCTGGGGCGCGAGTCGGGGGACGACCTCATCAAGCAGATGGCCAAGCGCCTCGAGCAGCAGCGCGAGGGCGACATGTTCCTCGCCCGTCTCGGCAGCGACGAGTTCGTCATGCTCACCCACGGCACGGCCGAGGACGGCCAGCGCCTCGCGAGCGCGATCCGCCGCGCGGTGGCGCAGCCGATGGAGCTCGCCGGGGGGCCCTTCGACATCACCGCCAGCGTCGGCATCGCGCTCGGCGAGCAGGGCGCGATCGACGATCCCGAGGAGGTGCTGCGCAACGCGGAGCGAGCGATCGCGCACGCGAAGGCCTCGGGTCGCGATCGCGTCGAGGTCTACAACGAGAAGATGGCGCAGCTGGCCAGCCGCCGGCGCACGGTCGAGCAGACCCTGCGCCACGCGCTCGACAACGACGGCGTGCGCGTGCACTACCAGCCGATCGTCGACCTCGAGACCCAACAGGTCATCGCCGCCGAGGCGCTGCTGCGTGTGCACGACGAAGAGGGTTCGCTGCTCTCACCCGCGGAGTTCATCGAGTCGGCCGAGTCGAGCGGCCTGATCGCCCGCCTGGGGGCGCAGGTGCTGCAGTCGACCTGTGGGCAGCTGGCGAGCTGGGCCGCGCTGGGGGGCGCGTCGGTGCCGACCGAGATCTCCGTCAACGTGTCGCCGCGCCAGCTGGCCGACCCGGGTCTCCCGCAGTACGTGGTCGCGGCGCTCGAGAGCGCCGGGGTCACGCCCGACAAGGTGTGGCTCGAGATCACCGAGAGCATCCTCATCGGCGCCCAGCCGACGATCGACGCGACGATCGCCTACCTGCGTGAGCTCGGCGTGCGCATCGGGCTCGACGACTTCGGCGCCGGGCAGTCGTCGCTGGGCTACCTCAAGCGCTTCCCGCTCGACTTCGTGAAGATCGACCGATCGTTGATCGCCGGGCTCGGCGTCAACGAGCACGACACCGCCATCGTGCGGGCCACGGTCGAGCTGGCGCACAACCTCGGCCTCATCGTCGTCGCCGTCGGCGTCGAGACCGACGAGCAGCTCGAGTACCTGCAGCTGCTCGGCTGCAACCGCGCCCAGGGCTACTACTTCGCCTCGCCCGTGCCGCCCGAGCAGTTCGTCGACAAGGTCGCCGCCGGCTTCGGCTCCTGATCCACACCCGGGCGGCGCGCAGCTCGTCGCCGGCCGTGTGGGACCGACGGGCGCAGCGCGGGGCCCTACTTCGTCTTGAGGTACTGCGGGTTCTCGATGTCGGTGCTCTTGCAGTCCTTCGGGGCGTTGACCTCGTTGCACCGGGCCGGGGTGCCGCCCGGCAGCTGCACCTGGTAGGTCGGGTTCACCGACGGGTCGGGCACCGGGAAGTCGGTGCTGATCCACGTGGCGCCGCTCGTGAGCGCCGCCTTGCTGGTCGACAGGTCGTTCTCGCGCGCCTCGCGGGCGTCGGCGTCGGACCGGGTGCGCACGACGTAGCCCTTCTTGACCAGCGCCGCGATCTCGCCGGGCGTCTTCTCGATCGCGTCGTTCTTCTTCACGAACGCCGCTTCGGGCGTACCGGGCTCGCTGTCGGTGAACATCACGCGGCCCTGCAGCGACGGGTGACCCTCGGCGTACTCGTCGCGCAGGCCGCCGTTGTCGAGCAGGAACATGACCTTGCCCCGGGCCTGCCCCAGCGTCGGCCAGTCGCCGGCGAGCACGGCTTCTTCGAGGGTCTTGTGCGAACCCCGCACCATGTCCGGGGTGATCATCGACCTCTCGTCGAACACCGAGCGGATCTCGGTGTCGATCGAGTCCAACCCTGCCTTGTCGAAGGGCACCGCCTGGCTGAAGTTGAGGTTCAGCGGATCCGGGATCTTGTCGTCCTTCGCCTCGACGAGGATGGCGATGGGGACGTGGCCGGGGTTCGCCTCGGACCACGCCTTCACCGCCTTCAGGCAGATCACGAAGGTCAGGCAGTTCGTGCTGAAGTCGAGCTCGGCGATGTGGAGGACCTTCAGGCCCGGTTGCTTCAGCTCGGCGGGGCCTTCCGCCGGGAGCCCGACCATGGGCAGCGCATGGCGCGTGGCGAAGCGGCCGTCGGGATCGAGCCAGACGTCGAGCTCGATCTGGCGCGCGCCCTCGTCGAACTGCTTCCCGAGCTCGGGCTGCTCGTAGTCCCAGTACTTGGTGATGCCGGGGACGATCTTCTCGAGCCCGTCGCGGAACTGCTTCGGGCCGCGCACGTGGAAGCTGTTGTGCGTGCCGAGCGCCTGGATCTGGTTGAGCTTCAACGTGCCGTCGAGGGGATAGCCCGTCGCCGGGGCGGTGGTGCCGGGCGTCGAGCCGCCCGACCCGCCGGACCCGCCGCCGTTGCCGTTGGCCGTCGTGGACGACGACGAGCAGGCGACGGCGGCGACCAGGGTCGCGGCGGTCACCGCGATGGGGAGCAGGGCGCGCGCGAGACGGGACGATCGGTGAGCCATGGCGCCAGTCTGGTTCACCGGGCGTTCAGCTGGCGGTCATGTCGGTGCGCAGCGTGACGACCCCGTCGCGGATCGCATGGCCCCCCGCTTCGTTCCGCACCCGGAAGTCGACGTCGGTCAGGGGATCGTCGGACGACGCCCGCGCCGCGTGGAGCACCTCGATCGACGAAGGCGTCTCCACCATCGCGCCGAAGCGACCCGCGATCGTGCGGACGGCTTCGGGGGTGCCGCCGGCGCGCCCGTCGACGATCTCGGTGACCGCCATCGCCAACGTCGCCGTGCCGTGCAGGATCGGGCGGGGCAGGCCAGCCGTGATCGCCACGGAGCGATCGGTGTGGATGGGGTTCCAGATGCGCGCGCACTCGGTGTAGACGAACGCGGCGTTGCCGGCGACCACACGGGTCGCGCGCACCTCGTCCTCGCTCCGCGATCCGGTCGCGACCGCGTCTGGGCCCTTCCCCGGTTCCGGCCCCGGCGAGGGGCGTGGGTCGCCTTCGACCTCGACGCCCAGGAAGAGGCTCCCCATGTGCGTGACGCACACCGTGGCGCCCGCTGCGTCGGTCGTCGTCAGGCGCAGGGTCTGGAACGCGCCGGGCGGGCGGGGCTCGACCCCGACGACCGTGGCCACCGTCGTGAGGACGTCGCCCGGTCGCACCAACCGCTCGATCTCGAGGTGGTGGGTGGCGTGGATGCCCCGCGCCGCTTCGTCGCTCGGCAGCACGGCGGTGGACACGAGGCGGCGCGCCATCCGCACGGCCGGCCACTCCACGCACACGGGGAACAGCGGGTGGGCGACGACGCCACCAGGTGCCGTGGTGTCGAGGTAGCGCGGCGACAGGTCGTCGATGCCGGCGGCGAACGCCATCGTCCAGCGGGCGTCGACCTCGTGCACGACGGCATCGGTCGCGCGGCCGACGAGATCGGAGGGGATGGGCATGACGTCGACGCGGCCCGGCCGGTCAGGCGTTCGGCTTGGCCGGGGCCTTCCAGTCGATCTTCTTGGCCCGGCTCGCCGCGGGACGGATGGAGCCGCGGGCGATGACCTTCTCGATCGAGTCGAGCGGCTGAGGCTGGCTCCAGTAGTAGCCCTGGGCGAGGTCGCAGTTGAGGCTCGCCAGGGTGGCCGCCTGCTCGGCGTTGTCGACGCCCTCGGCGATCGCCACGAAGTCGAGGGCGTGAGCAAGCGAGATGAGTTGCTGGACGATCGCGTAGTCCTCGTTGCTGGCGTTGATGCGGTCGATGAAGACCTTGTCGATCTTCAGCACGTCGAGGTTGAACTTCCGGATGTAGTCGAAGGTCGAGTAGCCGGTGCCGAAGTCGTCGAGCGCGAGCTGGATGCCGGCCTCCTTGGCCCGCCGCAGGCTCCACCAGATGTTCTCGACCTCCTTGCGGATGGCGCCCTCGGTGATCTCGAGGCACAGCCGGCTGGGGTCGACGTCGAACGCGGTGAGGGTGCCGGTGACCCAGTTGATGTAGTCGGGGTCGGCGAGCTGCGCCGGCGACACGTTGATCGTGGTCACCAGGTCGAGCCCGGGGAACAGGTCCATCCACCGGCGCGTGTGCGAGCACGCCTCGTTGAGGATCCACTCGCCGACCGGGCCCAGCAGATCGGTGTCCTCCAGGAGCTCGAAGAACTCGCTCGGAGCGATGACGCCGTGCTCGGGGTCGGCCCAGCGGATGACCGCCTCGACGCCGACGAGCCGCGACTCGTCGAGGGTCACCACCGGCATGTACATCAACATGAACTCGTTGTTCTCGAGCGCCCGGCGCAGCCGTGCCTCGGCGTCGTACGGGTTGATCTTCGAGCGCATCGAGACCTCGAAGGCGACGGTCGTGCCGGGCCCCTTCCGGTTGGCCTCGCGCAGGGCGGCCTCGGCGTCGGCGAGCACGACCGAGGCCGAGTCGTGGCGCTGGTCGAGGAGCACCACGCCGGCGCTGGCCGAGATGCGCACGTGGTCGTGGTCGATGCGGTACTGCACCCGCACGGCGGTCTGCAGCGCGACCGCGCGCTCGAGGGCGGCATCGCGCGTGATGGCGGAGGGGCACAACATGATGAACGCCGGGCCGCCCAGGCGGAAGAGCTGCTCGTCGGGGAGACGGGCCTTGTCGATCTGCTTCGAGGCGGCGACCATCAGCTGGTCGCCGACGTCGTGGCCGTAGGTGTCGTTGACGGCGGCGAAGCGATCGAGCTCGAGCAGGATGACGCCGACGCGTCCCGCTCGGCCCTTGTCCGCCACGAGCTTGGCGAGCTCGGTGCGCACGGCGACGCGGTTCTGCAGGCCCGTGAGCGCGTCGTAGTTGGCGAGGTGCTCGAGCTCGCCTTGCGCGGTGGACGCGGCCCTCCAACTCAACGCGGCGTAGCCACACGACGCGATGGTGAGCAGGACGAGGACCGCCAGTGCGATCACCATCGGTCCCACCCTCTCGGGGCCTCGGTCGAAATCGTCATTCCCCTCTCTTCGCCCTTGCCGACACCACAGGCTGTCCCTCGCCGCGGGGAGTTTATGCAGGCAGGTGCCGGCGAGTCGGACGCGGACCCTTCCTCCGTTCGATTCGGGTCAGACTCGCGGATGTGGCGTTCGAGCGCGATCTGCGGGCGATGGGGTGCGAGGGCACCCTGCGGGTGGCGGTCCCGGTGGACGGGGCGGACGCGCCGTCGGCGGAGCGGGACGCGGAGCCGGGGCCGCTCGTGGCGGCCGCGCTGCACGAGGCGGTGGCGCGGATCGAGCTGCTGGAGAGCCGCTGGAGCCGGTTCCGTCCCGACAGCGAGCTGAGCCGCCTGAACCGGGACGGCCACGCCCGGGGGCTGTCCGCGGACACGTTCTCGCTGGTGGCGGACGCCGTCGAGGCGTGGCGTCGCACCGACGCCCGCTTCGACCCGACGGTCCACGACGCCCTGGTCGCTGCCGGCTACGACCGCACCTACGCCGATGTCGCCGGGGCGGCGCCCCTGGCGCGCGCCGACGCCCTCGCGGGGCCCGCCGAGGACGACGCGGTGCGCACGCCGGTGCCCGGGCCGGTCGGCATCCGGCTCGACCCGGACGACCGGTCCGTGGAGCTGCCGGCGGGGGTGCACCTCGACCTGGGGGGCATTGGCAAGGGCCGCGCCGTCGACGTCGTCGCCCACCTGCTGCACGACCGCACCGGCTGGGGCGTCTGCGTCGACCTGGGTGGTGACGTCCGGGTGCTGGGCCCCGGTCCGCAGGATCGCCCCTGGGGCGTGGTGATCGAGGACCCGTTCGATCCCGCGACCGACCTCGCGGTGCTGGCGCTCGAGGCCGGCGCGGTGGCGACGAGCGCCCGCACCCGTCGAGCGTGGCGGTCTCCCGCCGCGGCGGGCGGCCCCGCCGGCACCGCCGGCGTGGCCCACCACCTCATCGATCCGGCCACCGGTCGCCCCGCGGTGAGCGGGCTGGCCGCGGTGTCGGTCGTGGCCCAGGATGCGCAGTGGGCGGAGGTCGTCGCCAAGGCCGCCTTCGTCGCGGGGCTGGGCCCCGGTGCCGATCTCATCACCGACCTCGGGCTCGACGGCATCCTGGTGACCGATCACGGCTGGGCCGTGCGCACGCCGGGCTTCCACCGGTTCGAGGTCGCGGACGCCGCGCGCTGACGTTCCGTGGTGGGCGCCGCGTCGGCGACCGGGTCGGCGAATCTGCGCAACAATGGTGCGGTGTACGAAAACGTGATCGTCCCGTTCGACGGAACGCAGCCTGGCCGCGCCGCCCTGGCGCCGGCGGCGGATCTCGCGTGGCGCTGCGGTGCGCGCATCGTCATCGTGAACAACACCGAGGTCAGCGACACGGCGTCCCGCGCCGCGCTGAAGACCCGGGCGATGTCGATGAGCGGCGCCGACGTCGACTTCTGGGTCGACGTGAACCACGACCTCGGCGACGCCCTCGTCGAGGCGAGCAAGTACCGGGCGAACCCGATGGTCTGCCTGGCGATGAAGACCAAGGCCGGCCTGCGCAAGCGGTTCTCGCTGACGCCGCTCGCCGAGCAGGTGTTCAAGGGCGTCGACGTGCCGGTGATGGTCATCGGGCCGAACACCGACACCAGCCGGGGGCTGCCGATGGTCGAGGTCGTGGCCGCCCTCGACGGGTCGCCGGCGTCCGAGCAGATCATGCGCCTCGCCGTCGACTGGGCCCGATCGCTGAAGCTGGCGCTCATCCTCGTGGGCGTCGTCTCCGAGTCGACGCCCGGGCCCCACACCGGCGAGCTCGAGTACCTCAAGGCGCACGCGGCGGCGGCGAGGTCGCAGGTGCCCGAGACCAGCTTCGAGCTGATCTCGGCCTCCGATCCGGTGATCGGCCTCAGCGACTTCATGGCGCGCCACGAGGACGCGATCCTGTGCATGACGACGCACGGGCGCAGCGCCTCGAAGAACCTGCTCGGCAGCACGGCGCTCGGCGTCCTGGGCCGCAGCAAGCGAGCGACGCTGCTGCTCAAGCCCAAGCTCTGACGCCTGCTCGA
>CAYUOL010000298.1:7041-8373 GCA_964446345.1 uncultured Iamiaceae bacterium
GACGCCTGCTCGAGGCCTGCTCGACGCCTTCTGACGACGCGCTCGCGGCCCGCCGCGGTTGACCGCGGAGCGTGGTTCCCGACAAGATGGTGACGAATGTGACGATTCTGTGTCGGCGCCGTGGCGATCTGCGGGGAGGTGCCGGCCGGGGGGATCCGAGTCGAGGACCTGAGCGATGGCCCTGTCCAACCGAGCGCGTGCCCGCAGGGGCCGGGCGCTGTTCGTTGTCGTCGGTGCGGCGGTGCTCGCAGCCTCCGGCGCGACGCCGGCGCTCGCGCAGGACGCACCGCGCACCGCGGTGGAGGCGGCGCAGGCGGCCTACGCCACCGCCGGTGCCGACGTCGTGCAGCTGACGGCGCTCGTGCGCACCTTGCACGACGAGCGGGCGGCGCTCGACGCGGAGCGCGGCGCCCTGTCGGCCGAGCAGCAGCACCTCGCCGAGCAGGGCCAGTCCGCCGAGGCGCGGGCGCGCCGGTACCTGGTGCAGGCCTACATCACGGGCAACAGCATCCAGCTCGACGAGAGCCCGCTCGACCCTCGTGGCTCGGGTGACTCGCTCTATCGCTCCTACCTGGTGCAGGACCACTCGGGGCGCACGCGTGCGGTCGCCCATGAGCTGCTCGAGAGCCGCCGCCACACCGACGGCCACCTGCAGGAGCTGATCGCCGCCTTCGATCGCAACGCGCGCGAGACCGAGCAGGCCGAGCACGACCTGAACCTCGCGCAGCAGCGCTGGCAGATCGCCGACCTCCAGCTGCGGGCGGCCGACCACGACGCCGAGCTGGCGATGCTCGTGGGGATGGACACCTCCTCACCCGGGTTCGTGGCGTCCGGCTCCGACGGGGGGCCCACCCCCGAGCAGTCGGGCAACGCCGCCGGCATCGGCTGGGCCCGCCTGCGCCAGTGCGAGGCGGGCGGCAACTACGGCGCCGTCAGCCCGAGCGGGCAGTACCGCGGGGCGTACCAGTTCGACATCACGACCTGGCGCGGCATGGGCGGCACCGGTGACCCGGCCACCGCGCCACCGGCGGAGCAGGACTACCGGGCCCAGCTGCTCTACAACCAGCGCGGCGCCCAGCCCTGGCCCGTGTGCGGGCAGCACCTGCGCGCCGACCCGTTCTTGCGTCCCGTGCCGGCGGTGCCGCCACCTCAAGGCCTGCCGACGCGATCGGCGACCGCGGTGCCCCCGGTGCCGAACCCGGTGCCCGTGCCGGCGACGGCGCCGCCGGCGACGACGCCGACGCCGACGACCGCCCCACCCGACCCCCCCCCCCCGCCGCCGCCCACGGCCGCGCCGACCCCCCCCCCCACCGCCCCACCGCCGACCCCCCC
>CAYUOL010000299.1:0-8345 GCA_964446345.1 uncultured Iamiaceae bacterium
TGTGGCCCATGACCCCTCCGACCGCGTAAGACGCGGCCACCTCCCCGGCTTCGCCGGGGAGGAGAGCCAAGGGCGTCAGCCTTTGATCTCCACGCCGGCCCATTCCTCCAGCAGCTTGGCGATGTGGGTGAAATCGGACTCGGCGCCGAAGCGGGCCTTGGTGATCGCGAGCATCTCGCGCACCGCGCCGCCGACGACCATCGGCACGCCCATCGCCTCGGCCTCCTCGACGCACAGCCGGACGTCCTTGTAGGACAGGCCGGTCGCGAAGCCGAAATCGAAGGTGCGGGGCAGGATGGCGCGTGGGAACTTGTCCTGCGTGGCGCTGTTGCGCCCGCTCGAGGCGTTGATGATGTCGATCAGCACCTTGGGATCGAGGCCGGCCTTGACGCCCATCGCCATGACCTCGGACGTCGCCACCATCGCCGTCGCCGCCAGCAGGTTGTTGGCGAGCTTGGCGGTCTGCGCCATGCCGGGCTTCTCGCCGGCGAAGAACAGCTTGCCGAAGGTCTTCATCATCGGCTCGATCTCGACGAAGGTCTTCTTCGGGCAGGAGACCATGACCGCGAGCGTGCCGGCCTTCGCGCCGGTCACGCCGCCGCTCACCGGCGAATCCACCCAGCCGATCCGACGCTCGGCAAGCTGCCCGGCGACTTCGTTGGCGACGCCCGGGCCGGTGGTCGACAGGTCGATCATCAGCGTGCCACCGGCTTTTCGCAACTATCGCCACCTGTCGTAAGCACCATTCTTCAAGCAAATTCAATGTGTTAGACCTACTGGCAACCTGTGGTACACCGTGCTAACTGTGCCCCTCGCGCTTATTTTGCGCTTATTCCGAGGGTGCCATGCCGACCATCAAGCTGACGAAGAAAAACATTGACGCGCTCGCCAAGCCGGAGAAGGGCGAGGTCCTTTATTGGGACACAGACCTGCGAGGTTTCGGTCTACGCGTCGCGACCGACCGCATAAGCTTCATCGTGCAAGCGCGCATCAAGCGCGGTAGCGGTGCCAAGAGCCGCCGCTGGACCATCGGCGAGTACGGCAAGTTCACGCCCGACACAGCGCGTGCGCAAGCGCGTCAGCTCCTAGCCGGCATGGCGATGGGGCACGATCCTCGCGATAGCAAGGTCAGCGGCGGCAAGGGGCGCACGCTTCAAGAAGTAGCCGACGAACGCATGACGCGTACCCTCGCGCCGAAGACGCGGCTAGGGTACGAACGGCTGCTCAAGGGTCCGCTGAGCCGCTGGACCGACAAGCCGATGGTCGACATCACGACCGACATGGTGTCGAAAGAGTTCACCAAGCAAAAGGCGCACGCGCCGATCTACGCGAACGCGGCATTCAGCTTCCTCGGGACGCTGTTCAAGTACGCTATGGAGAAGTGGCCCAAGGAGTTTCTGCACAACCCTGTCCGTGTACTCGACACCGACAAGGCATGGACTACCCCGAGGGAGCGCACGACCCGCATCCCGGACGACAAGGTCCATACCGTGTGGCGCGAGCTCCAAGCCGCTCGCACCGTCGCGCTACAGCGGCTTGAGGTTACGTCCATTGATCTCGTGTGCTTCATGCTGCTCACCGGGTGCCGGCTCAACGAAGCGTGCCCGTTGACCTGGGGGCAAGTCGACCTGAAGGCCGGGTGGTGGCACATCCCCAATCCGAAGAATGGAAACGCCGTGTGGTTGCCTCTTTGTTCTCAAGCCGTTGAACTGCTGCACAAGCGCCCGCGCTCCAACAGTTCGGACTATGTGTTCGCGACGCCGAAGGGACACATCACGACGCCCCGCAAGACGATGCAGAACATCAGCACCGTCATCGGGCTAAGCCCGGACGACCCTCGCGACAGCAAGAACGCATGGTGCCTGTCGCCTCACGATCTTCGCCGCACCTTTGTGAGCACTGGTCTCCGAGCTTGCCGCATCGAGCTTTGGAAGGTCGAGGCGCTGACCAATCACATCAGCAAGGGCGTGACGCTGCAGAACTACGGCGATACTCAGCACCTAGAGTTCCTTCTTCCCGAGGCACAAGCGATTGGCGACCGCATTGCAGGGGCGCCCACGGTCGGGAGCGCCGCTGGTACTGCCGCCCCGGGCAACGCGCTGTAGCGCAAGAAAACCGGCCGTAGCGAACGCTTTACAGGGTGCCTTGCGGCACCCTTTTCCTTTGCTCGGTTGTTCACCGCTGGTTCTCACAGGTATACATCCGATTACTTGTCAACATATTTTTATTGCACGTACTAGTGGTACCTGTTATATACGGCGAATAGCGCTGCTGGGCGCGCTTCTTCCGAGGGAAGTTCCAGAAGCATCAGCCGGTAGACCGGGGGCCGACCTCAGCCCTTCGACAAACTCCGGACACAGCCGATACCGTCTGGCGTGGTGACCATCACAAACTCGGCGGGCTCTCAAAGCCTGAGGTCTCACCATGTCCGCACACATTGAACCCCTTCTCAGCACAGACGAAACCGCCGCCATCTTCGGCATCACTCGCGGACGCCTCGAGGCGTGGCGCGTCGCAGGAAAAGGTCCCCGTTTTCTGAAGTGGGGCCGCGCGATCCGCTATGACCGCAAGGACGTGACCGATTGGATCGAGGCGCAGAAGGTCGCCAGCACAAGCGAATACAGCGCCAAGGCGTAGAGCCAAGAAAAGCCCCCGGCCTGCAAGCGGCCGGGGGCGAGTAGTCTCATCCCAAACGAAAGAGATAACACTGTGACTAGCAACAACCATACTACCCCTTCATGTGCGCAAACGCAACCGGTAATTGCTGATAACCACACGGTGCAACCTCCGCCGCTTCCCGCAGTTCCGCCTGGCAAGCTCGGTGAAGTGGCGCATTACCTGTACCGCTACGCTCCAATGCCTGCGTGGGATTTCGTCATCCCGACCGCTATCGGCTTCTTCGCAGGTATCTGCGGAAGGGGCTGGGGAATCAGCGGCACCGGGCTAAATCACGACATTATCGTTATTGGCCAGTCGGCGAGCGGCAAGAACGTCGTGCATCAAGGCATCGCGAACATCATTAAGCAGTTGGAAGGCACTCCCATCCTGGAATTCATCGTCACTTCCCAGATGGCTTCTGCGCCAGCGCTTAGGAAGTTCGTCGTGGATACTCCTTGCTGCGTCCAGCTAATCGGCGAAGTCGGGAAGATGTACCGCGCCTATTCCACGAGTAAATTCGGCGACCATCTCGACCAACTCTTCACGGCCAAGCTGGACCTGTGGGAGCGCTCGGGGCCGGACGGGATGTCGGTCGGCATCAACTACTCCGACAAAGACAAGAACGTCGCGGGCGGTACGATGCGCATTGCACACAGTACCTTGGGAGAGTCGACGCCCGATATGTTCTACCATGCGCTGACGACAGACATGATGAACGAAGGTATCGTCTCGCGCCTTTGGATTTTCGAGCATGTGGGCGACGACCCGGAAGATAATCTGGACAGGTTAGAAGTGTTGCCTGAGCCCCTTCTCAATCACCTACGCGGCCTAGTAATCAACGCATCTCAGCGAAGGGTCCTAGCGCCACAGGAGTCGGTCTCGATCTCCCCCGAGGCGCGAGTAGTGTTCGAGAATAGCTTGATGCACTGCAAGGAGAGGAAGGCACTAGCGCCCAATCCTGCCGCTCGCCAGTTGTGGGGGCGATCGCACGAGAAGGTTCTTCGGCTCGCCGCGCTCTGCGCCGTAGCCGATAACTACCTCTGTCCGGAGGTAAGCTTCGCCCATGCCGACTGGGCCTATAACACGATGCTGCGGACCAATAGCAACCTCAGGGCGCGCGTCGGCGAGGACATTGCTGACGACGATGACCACAGTCGTGAGCGAATGGTCCTCGACCGTTGTCGCCGCTGGCTCAAAGAGTCGAACATCGACCCGCAGAGGGAAGCGCTTCGGCAGCAGAGCGTCATCACCCGTCGCTTCCTCCAGCAGGAGGTGGGATCGAAGAAAATATTCAAGAACTTCCGCGGCGGCGCCGTTCAGGCATTCAATCTCACGATGCGGAGCTTGATCGCTCAAGGCTACCTCATTGAGCCGAAGCAAGGCAGCGTGAAGGTCCCCGCCAAGAGTTTTTGGGATGGGAAGCCCGAGGAGCAGACGCTCACGGGCGAGTGCTGGAAGATTTTGGAGCTGCCGCCGCGTTAGCTGTTAGCCGCGTTGCTCGGGTAAAAAGCAGGGGCCCCTTCGGGGACCCTGCTACGCAGCTAACAAGCTAACAAACACACACTACTACATAACAAAACCTTCGGTTTTGTTATGTTTTCTTTAGTCGTTCAACGTTAGCCGCCTGTTGGCCGCGTTAGTCGCTCGATGCCGGTTGCATCTGCCGCCGGGGCGGGACCTACCGAAATACAACCACCGATAAAATAAAACTGGCCAGATGCAAAATCGTTTCGGCATGTTGGTTATACGCAATCGAAAGGGTCCAATCTATTATGCCAATCCCCGTTAATACTCGCGTCTCGCTCGCCCTGCATCCCGAGAATGTCGTCAAGCTCGACGGCTATGGAGAGGACACCGCGCCGCTCCTCGCTGGCACCGTGGCGGCTTTCACTTCGGCCTACCAAGGCGTCGGCGAACTTTGGGCAGCCAAGGATATCGTCGATCAGAACGATGCATGGACGCCTGCGAAGCGCATCCTCGAAATGGACAAGCTCCGAGATCGCAAGTTCGCGACGATGGCGAAGGCATTCGATACCGCGACGGAATATCTCGACAAGAATATCAAGCTGTTCGAGACCGAGCTCAGCTTGCCCGTCGTATCGAAGGCCGCGACGACTGTGAGCGTCGAAATCAGGAACCACGTGAAGGACCTGCCGAGCGGCGAGCGGAACGACTTCATCCAGCGCGCGCTCAAGGACGGCGACGAAATCACGCTCTGTGCGGTTCTCGGCGCACCGGCCTATCTGTCGGGGCTCACCGGCGACGCGCAGAAGCTCTACCTGCGAATGATGCACGAGCGCATGCAGCCGGAGAAGGCGAAGAAGTTGAAGGCGCTCAAGGCCGCCTCCGAACTTGTCCGGTTGCGGAGCGGACTGATCTTCGGTGAGCTGGAAAAGGCCGTCGGTGCCTCACCGGAGAAGGTCGCTGAGCTTCGTCGGCGGCATGCGGAAGCGCAGGCAGCTCTGGCCTGATGCGCAGTCTAGCGGATTTCGCTTTTCTATCGCTTCCACCCGAGAGGGGCGGGCAACCGTCCCTCATCATCGAAATTCGATCCTACCGCCCCGGTTATTCCCATGGACACTGACGCGATGACCGAACCCGCCCCGACGTGGCGCCCCATGCCCAACAAGCTCGCTGATCGACGCGCGGCCGGATGGGTGCGCAAGCCCGGAGAGGGATGGGTCTACGATCCCGACTACACGCCGCCCAGCGTGGTCAGCCCCAAGCCGCCCGAGCCTGCGCAACAGGTTGTCAGCGTTCGCCCCCGTGGCGACCACCTGTTCAAGCCCGGCAACAAGGCGGGAGTAGGGAACGGCCGGCCGAAGGGCAGCAAGAACAAGCTCAAGCAAAAGCTCCTCGACAACGTAGACGGCATCCTCGACGCGATGGTGGCGCAGGCACTAGCAGGCGACGCGCAGGCGGCAGCACTCGTGGTGAACAGGGTGCTGCCCACGCTCCGGCCGCAGTCGGAGCTAGTCACCTTCGTCCTCGACGTGGACCAGTCGATCAGTCGTCAGTGCGAGCAAGTGCTCCTCGCGATCAGTCGAGGCGAGGTAGCGGCCGACGTGGGCAAGAAGATCATTGAGACCGTTATGTCGCTCGCCAACGTTCGCGCGACCGAGGAGCTGGCGAGACGCATTGAGGCGTTGGAAGCGAGGCAGGTATGATGACCAAGCACGAACAGGCGCTTCGCGACGTGGAAGAACTTATCGCGAAGATGCCGCCCAAAATATGGGAGAGCATCAAGGCTAGCATCACCGACAGAGACCGGGAACATACCTCTGTGGCGGTTCTTGCCTGCTGTGTCAGGGTGATAATGCATCCCGATGCCGACCTAGCCACGCGCATGAAAGCCCAGGATGTCCATGAGCAGGTTCTGCGATGGGTTTGGAGCCATCAGTGCGACCGCGACTGGAAGGGTACTCTGGTGAGGGAGGTACAGTGATGGCTACCAAGGAACTGGAACAGCGCCGCGCGGACGAGCGCGCACGCTACACGGAGATGCAAGCCGCCCTGGTGCGGCGGCACTTCCAAGAGCACGCCGAGGAGGAGGCGATCCGTCGCTTCTACCAGCACGACGCACTGGCGAAGCTGCAGCGGTTGCAGGAAGAGGGCGTCGAGCTACCGGGGTTGGCCACATGGCCGGCATCAAGGGGCTAATCGCCCGAGTGAAGCGGCTTGAGCCCAAGACGAGCGCTGAACAGCGCAAGGAATGGGGCGAGAAGTTCGAGCGCGATTGCATGTTCGGCGCTATAGCCGGGCGCTACTGCCTTCAGGACATGCCGGTGGTGGCGCGCGTCGTGCGGCAGTGGGCCGAGCAAGGCGCGATCAAGCTGCGGTAGCCAGATGTGGCTTCGAGGCCGGGGAAGATCGGAGAACGGGTTTTCCGGAAAATTCCTCGACGCCAACGCTGGCTCGCCGACATTCTACGTCCATGGTAAGACTCACTCGCGCAGAAGCCGGGTCCGGCCAGAGACTCACTGCCGCCCTAAAGGCGAATGCCTCGCATTTGCAAGGGTGCCGAGGCGGGACGCAAATCACCAGTGGCCGAGCAGGCGCAGCAATATCGCCACCAGTACAAGGGCTTCGATCGAGATCGCGATATTGATATACATGGTCGCTCCACGGTCGAGATGACCGGCGACTCACTTATTGATGCCGTTTACTTGTGGGGAGCAACAGCAAACTGTCCCCAGACCCGCACATAATTCCACTTGGTGCCAAGGCGACATATCAACCAGCACGATGCGTGCAAATTGGACTGCTTATTTTGCGGTTATTTCGGGTCGCCACCCTGTGGTTAACCTATTGAAATTGCTACGCTTTTTGCGTTTGTGGCGAATGGTCGATCATCAGCCGCACCTTCGAGCCGTTGACGATGCCGGCGTTGCCGCCCAAGGCCACCTGGCGGACGATGTCCGGCGTCGGCAGGCTGACCAGCACGATCTCGGCCCGCGAGGCGACCTCGGCCGGCGAGGCGGCGATCTGCGCGCCGCGCGCGGCGAAGGGCTTCATCGCCTCGGCCGAGACGTCGTGGATGCACAGCTCATAGCCTGCGTCGAGCAGACGCGAGGCCATCGGCCCGCCCATCCGTCCCACGCCGACGAAGCCTATCACCGCCATCGATTCCTCCGATCTTGCATTGGCTGCTAGGCTAGCACCCGGGAGGAAACATGCTGAAAGGCAAAACCGCACTGATCACCGGCTCGACGCAGGGGCTCGGCCTGGCGACGGCCGAGCGACTGGCCTCGCACGGCTGCAACATCGTGATGAACGGGCTCGGCAAGGCCGATGCGATCGAAGCCGATTGCCGGCGGATCGCCGAGGCGCACGGCGTCCGCGTGCTCCATCATGGCGCCGATCTTTCGAAGCCGGCCGAGATCGCGGCGCTGGTCGACGCGGCGCTGGCGGAATTCGGCGGCGTCGACATCCTGGTCAACAACGCGGTCGTCCGTCACTTCGCGCCGATCGAAGAGTTCAAGCCGGAGGACTGGGACCGCGCGCTCGCGGTCAATCTTTCCTCCGCGTTCCACACCACGCGCCTGATTCTCCCCGGGATGCGCCGGCGCGATTTCGGCCGGATCGTCAACATCGCCTCGATCTTCGGCCTGCGCGCCGTGGTCAACCGGGTCGATTACGTGACGACCAAGACCGCCCTGATCGGCTTCACCCGCGCCGTGGCGCTGGAGACGGCGGCCCAGGACATCACCTGCAACGCGATCTGCCCCGGCTCCTCGCCGACGCCGGCGATCGAGCAGCGTCTTGCCGACTTCATGGCCCGGGAGAAGCTGCCGCGCGACGCGGCCGTCAAGGCGTTCATGGGCTCGCGCCAGCCGTCCGGCCGGTTCGTCGCGCCCGAGCGGGTCGCGGGCCTGGTCGCCTTCCTGTGCGGACCGGACGGCGCCGACACCACGGGGTCCGCCATTTCCGTCGACGGCGGTTGGAGCGCGGCGTAGTCTTTCGTCCAAGAAATGTGGAGGAGGAGCCGCCGATGACCGTTTCACGCCGTAAGTTCCTGCCGGCCGCCGCCGCCGCGACGGTAGCGGCCAGCACGCTTGCCGCACCCGCCATCGCGCAGAGCGAGCCGACCATCAAGTGGCGCCTGACCGCGAGCTATCCCAAGAGCCTCGACACGCTGTTCGGCGCGGTGAACACCATCACCAAGACGGTGAGCGAGCTGACCGACG
>CAYUOL010000300.1:0-8236 GCA_964446345.1 uncultured Iamiaceae bacterium
CGTGGCCGGGTCGGAGGTGGTCGGGGCCGGTCGCGAGGTGGTCGTGCCCGGCGAAGTCGTCGGGGTGCTTGGCGGCCGGGCGGGGGCGGGCGGGGCGGGGGAGTCCGGCGGCTGGCTCAGGATGTTCAGGCCCGCGTTGAGGAGGAGCAGGCTGAGGACCAGACCGACGATGCCGATCACGATGCGCTTGACGTTGGCGCGCGGCGGTGCCGCCGGCGCGCGAGCGTCCGATGGCCCGTCGGCCCCCGGGTCGGGAGCGTCGGCCCCGACCGGAGGCCCGACGCGCCGGCCGGCGGCCGGGTCGTAGTCGTCCTCGGCGTACTCGGTCGCACCGGAGCCGTCGTCGTCGGTCGCGTCCGGACCCTGGTCGGGTCGGTCCGTCACGTCCCCGAGGCCTCGTCGTGCGCGGCGAACGCCTCGTGGATCCAGGGGTCGAGTCGCGCCCGCATCTCGGGCCCGGCATCGGTCAGCAGGTGCCCCCGCTCGGGGAGCAGCACCACCTCGCCGTGCCCGGCCATCATCCGCACGGTCTCGCTGACGACCGGCGGGAGCAGCTCGTCCGCCTCACCGTGGAAGAGCAGCAGCGGCACGTCGTCCGCGAGGGCGCCGGCCTGCTCGCACCCGGCGGACTGCGTGGCGAACGTGGCGACGCCGGCGCAGTGGCGACCGAGCATCAGGGCGGTGCGCAGCGCGATGGCGCCCCCGAACGAGTGGCCCATCGTGATGAACGACCGCCCGCCGCGCCGGGAGGCGAGGTCGGCCGCGGCCGCCAGGTCGTGCGTGCACATCTCGAGGTCGTTCGGGCGGCGGTACGACACGCGCATCGTGCCGATGCCCTGCGCGGCGAGCTCCTCGCCGAGCTCGTGGTACAGGCCGCCGGCGGGCCCGAGCAGGCCGCCCATGGCGCCACCGCACATGAGCACGACGTGCTCGGCATCGGGGTCACCGTGCCACAGGATCGTCAGCAGGCCCCGCAGCGTGAAGAGCTCGCAGTGCTCGAGGCTCGGGGTGACCGCGATCTGCTGCGTGCCGAGCACCTGCAGCTCGCGCAGCGGCGACAGTCCGCCAGAAGGCGCGTCATCGGGCTCGGTTGTCGACGCCATCGCAAGCTCCCCGTTCCCGTCGCACGCCGCCGGACGATGATCGGACGGCGCACGGGCGGCGTCAAACCGGTGGCGCGCACCGCCCGCCCCCATTCCCTGTTCCGTCCCCTCTGACGCGCCGACTATCGTGTGCCCCCGCTTCATGGCGGCGTGGCCGAGTGGCTTAGGCAGGGGCCTGCAAAGCCCCGTACGGCGGTTCGATTCCGCCCGCCGCCTCCAACATCTCTGCAGGTCGTCGGTTCCTTCGCGCTGACCGACGCTTGCCTGGGTTTGCCGCCGCGAACCCCGATTTCGGGTTTTTTTCGTGCACGTTGTGTGCTCGTTGTGTCCTGGCCGCCGCGTCCGAGGACAGGTTGGAGGACGTCCTCTCGCCGCTGGTCGAGGACGTGTCCTCGTCGTCGCGCACGACGCGCAGGTACACCGAATCGAGTCGATCGGCGATCGTCTCGTCGAGCTCGGGGAACAGGTGCCCGTACCGGTCGAGCGTCATCTGCACCGACGTATGCCCCACGCGCCTGGTTCGCCTTCGGGTGCGCGCCCTCGGCGATGGCCAGGGCGACGGCGGTGTGGCGCAGATCATGAAACCTCATGGGCGCGATCCCGGCGCGCCGCAGCGCCGGCCGCCACATGTTCGAGGTGGAACGAGGACTCGACGAGCGGCTTGCCGACGGTGTTCGGGAACACGAGGCCGTCGGGACCGGGCAGCGACCGTTCCTGTAGCTGCTCTTCGAGCATGTCGGCGAGGAAGCGGGGGATCGACACCGCCCGCGTGCCCATCCGTGACTTCGGCTCCTGCCACACGAAGGTGCCGTCCATGAGCCGGATGTACTTGCTCGGCGACGATGATCTTGCGGTGCAACAGGTCGACTCGCTGGCGCGTGAGGCCGACCAGCTCGCTCCACCGCAGGCCGGCGAACGCGGCCGTGTAGACCAGCGCGCGCCACCAGTCCAAGTGGGTGTCGGCCAACTCGGTCACCTCGTCGGCGGTGAAGAAGCGCATCTCCGTGGCGGGATGCGGGGCGGTTTCACGGCGGCGCAGGGGTTCTTGGCCAGCAGGTGCGACTCGACCGCCACCTGGAGGACCCGTCGCAGCGGGCGGTAGTGGCGATGGGCCGAGCTGGGGGCGATACCGCCCGCCAGCTCGTCGGCGAGCCAGGTACGCACCTCGACGGCCGTGATGCGGCCGAGCGGCGTCGAGCCGAAGCGGGGGAGCACGAAGCGGGTCAAGTCCCGCTCGTAGGTCTCCCGAGTGGTGGGGGCGCAGATCAATGGTGGTGGCGAGGTAGTCCTTCGTTCAGGCGGCGAGGGTCATGCGCCCGTGTTCGGGGTCGATCCACAAGCCCCGATGCGTGTCGGTGACCATCGAGGCGAGAAACCGCTCGGCGTCGGCCTTGCAGTCGAACGTCTGCGATCGTTGCCGGTTGCTCGGGTCGCGGTAGCGGGCCTTCCAACGTGTGTCACCGTCGGCTTGCTGGTAATGGGATCACGCCTTGTGGGATCGATCGAAGCCATGGGTTGTGCACCTCCTGTCCCAGTAGTGCCCGCGCGAAACGGCTCCGGTGACTTCATGCGCGTGAACTTCTTGGGAAGGCAGAGAGCTGCCGCCCCGAGCATCCGCTCGGGTTGCCGTCGAAGCGGCCTCTCAGTCGCGTTGTGCGATGGCGGATCGGGCGCTGCCGGCGCCCGAGCGAGAGCGTTCGAGGAGTGGGCGGGATGGCGCGGCTGCGAGCCCTCGGCAGGTGCCTGAAATCGTGGATACACACTTGGAGGTCACACTTCGTGTGCCCTCCAAGGACGTCGTCCAGCGATTCGCCAACGACGTACGGTGCCTATGTCGGCACGTTCGGCGAGCATGACAGCTGACATGCGCTAGTATAGCGTCCATGCTATGTCATGGGGTGAGGTCGAACAAGAGCCCGAGGTCAACGATTGGTATCTCGCGCTCGACGAGGAGAACCAGCAACGTGTGGCCTTCCACGTCGACCGGCTCGCCGAGCGGGGGCCAACCCTCGATGAGCCGTTCACTCGCCAGCTCGACGGCAAGCTGCGCGAGTTGCGGTTCTTCCTCGACGGCAAGCCGACGAGGGTCACGTACTGGATCGCCTCGGGGCGGATCATCGTGTTGTTGACCGTGTTCGTGAAGACGAAGCCTCGCGAGACGGCCGAGGTGGCACGGGCAAAGCGTGCATACGAGCAATGCGCACGCAATCACATGGGGAGCAAGAGCTGATGAGCACACCGAAGACGAGTCGGACCTCCTGGTCCGCCGTGAAGAACCCCAATCCCTCTCCGGCGGCTCGTGCTGCCTACGAGGACGAAGCTCGCCTCTCCGCCTTCCGTGAGCTCGTGTACCGCCTCCGCACCGACGCCGGCCTCACCCAACTCGAGCTCGCCGAGAAGATGGGCACCACGCAGTCAGCCATCGCCCGCATGGAGGGCGGAGGCACCCAGCCGACGCTGCAGACCCTCGAGAAGCTCGCCAGCGCCGTCGGAGCCGAGCTGGTGGTAGGCGTCGGCGAGAACCTCTCGGCCAACCGCTCCATCGCCAAGCTCGTTCGAGACGGCCACGCCGTCATTCGCCAGGCCAGCTGAACACTCGAACAAATTCTTGAAGCCGCCGATCACGAACTCCTGGCTCGCCGAAATGATCCATTGGCACACCGTCCCCGTGGGAGGTGGGAGGTTGGCGTCGATCCCCGACGAGTTGCCCAACCTTGAGCCGAGTCGATCGCTGCGTCAGCTCGAGTTACCGCTGCATCTCGAATGGTCGCGCACGGATCGACACGTGAACCTTGCCGACCGTCGCGAGCGTGCCCGTGTGTACGAAGCCGTCCTGCGAGAGGGCAGGCCGGCTGACATCGCTGACATCGTCGATGGCGCCCTTCTCGCCGACCTCTGGGACGACCTCGTGCTGCCCCGGCGTATCCGCGACGCATGGCAGCCGCTCATCGACGAGGTGCATGGGGGCGGGTCGCGTCGCAGTTGATCCGACGAAGGCGGGTTGGAGGTGCCGAACGGCAACCTCCAAGTGTGTATCCACGATTTCAGGCCCCAGCCGAGGACTCGAAATCGCGCGTCCACCTCGCCAAAGAAGCGATCGGCAGTCGGGCGGCAACCCGAGCGGATGCTCGGGGCGGCAGCATGGTTCGGGCGGCTCGATGGAACGCCACGCTGCGGTGGTCCCGCGGCACGACTTACGCTGGCAGCGCTTGATGGCCGACACCAGGAAGCGGGTATTGCTGATGATGCTGAGCGACTCTGACATAGCGCTCACAGGCGATGAGCTTCGCGTCGGACTCACGGTGAACCAAGGGCCTGCGACGATCCGGCGGAGCGCGTGGCAGCTTGCGACCCCGTCCGGCGAGCTGCTGCCCGAACGTTCGGGCGGCGAAGCAGCGCTCGTGCGGGGTGCTGGCATCCTCGACTTGGTGTTCGGCGGGGTCGGTGAACTCGGGACGTACCAGTTGTTCTCGAGCGGGCGCCCCTCGGTGACCATCGACTGTGAATCTTCGGGCGCTTCCTTTGCGTTCTTCAGCGAGTACGAGCCGCCCGTCGGCTCGCCCGCACGCCAGCTCCTTGATGCGATCGGGAAGGAACACGAACGAAACGCCCGTGCCCTTGGGGGCGTGCGACGTGATCTACCGGACAAGGCTGCCACGGGGCAGATCTCGGATCCACCGTTGGATCCGTCAGTGGCGGAAGACGTCGTCCGGCGCGTTGTATTGGATGTTGCAGACGGCGAGGTTGGGCTCGAACGCGTCCTGCTCGCGAGTGGCTCCTTCGCGATCGTGGTGTTTGGCCTTGGCGATCTGCGGGCCGCGTGGGAGCTGTTTCGGACGGAGCGGCCGTCAACGGGCCTGTGGCCGGTTGTCGTCGGCAGTCTCGACGACCTCGAGGGCGACCTGACTGATGATCGGCGCTACCAGGACAAGTCGGTTGATGAGGTCATCGACTCTCGCAACAGTCACCGCGACCTCACGGACCTCGACCCCTCGGATCCACCGGCTGATGTCATCGCCCAACATCGCTTCACATTCGAGAACTACGGCGTCCAGAACGGTCCAGGGGGCTTGGCGTTGTTGCCGGTCAAGCATGGTTGGGAGGTCTTCGAGGCGATCGCCTGGGAAGACGGCAACACGCTGCCTCCCTGGGTGCACCGGGATGTTGCTCAACGGTGGGAAGAACGATTTGGCGCCGAACTGGCAGTGATCGACGGTGCCGTCATCGAGTTCTTCGTGCCCGAGCCGATCTCTGACCGAGCCGTTGCGATCGCGGTTGCCCGAGAGCACATCGGCTACGGAGACGAGGACGGGAGCGGCCTGACGTTGCGTGATGTTGCTTCGTCCCTTCTCGTCAGCAGCATCTGGAGTTTCTGGTGGGATTAGCGATGCCCGGCTTCACGGTCCATGCCACCAAGAAGCTGTTGGAGCGGGTCACGCATCCAGTCGAGGAGCCGGTCGCGCCGGTCACGGTGCTCGGCAACTGGTACGCCACGGCGCTGTTCTGGAAGCCGCAGGTCGCGCTGTTCGTGAACGAGCGGACGCTGCTGCCCGTCTTCATGCCGCTCGCTCCTGCGGCGAGCTTGGCGCAGAGGTTTCCGGCGGCGTTGCGTCTGGTCCTCGACGCCCACGGCGTGGACCCTCGGTTCGTCGAGGCGGAGGTCTCGTCGATGGGAAAAGGGCGCTTCGCGAAGACCGCCAGTCGCAGCATCCTCGGCGTGATGAACGAGTTCGGGTACCTCGGAGATGCTCACCGGCATCATCACGGCGCTGATGACGATCTCCTAGCGCTGTCCGTGCGCATCGCTCGGACCCCGACTCGCCCCTTGCACGATCGTCATGGCTTCCCTGATCTCGAACTGCGCGCGCTCGTCGACGAAACGATGCGTTGAGCACGAGGACCGGATTCTGTGTCCTCGTTGTGTCCTCCGCGTCCTCCGAGGACGTCCTTCAATTCTCTGAGCTGGGGTTTCTCCGCCTCATAGGCAGGGGCGTGCAATGCCCCGTACAGCGGTTCGATTCCGCCCGCCGCCTCCAACGTTCTTGCGGGTCGTCGTGGGTTTCGCGTCGACCGACGCTCACCGGCCTGGACATCGCCGGAGCTCTGACCTCCCTCCCCGGCTCGCCCGACGGCGGCGCGCAGGGGGAGTCCTCGCGTGGATCTCCTGTCCGACGCGCGCTTCGTCCCGGCGCCGATCCGCTGCGCCGTGAACGCCGGCTGCCACCGTCCACAACGCCGCGCCAGCCGCTACACGTGGCCCGCGGGTTCGATGCCCGCGGGTTCGATGGTTGCCTTCGCCAGAGGGCCGTCCGCCCACACCTGGATCTCGATGAAGGTCTCTTCGGGCCAGGTGCGCCAGTCGCGGTGCTCCGGGCGCCACGGTGGATCCGGGATGCCATGACGAGCAACCAGGTCGGGCAGCTGGTCGAGCGTGAACACCTGTCCGTGGTACGGCCGAGCCGTCTGCTCGATGCCGAACGCCGGGCCGATCTCCATGGCGACGAAGCTGTCGGGGTACGTCACCGAGGTCACCGCCGGTGGGAGGTCGGCGAGCTCGATGCGGGCCCGGCGCGCCCCTGGTACCAACCCCTGCCACCAGCGCGACGCCCCCAGCACGAAGGAGTGCGGCGCCGCCCGTTCCGGCTGACCCCCGGCGGCGATGAACAGCTCCCGAAGCCGTTGCTCGGTGAGCCGGCGCAGCTCCAGGTAGCGCCGCCCGAACGGGCGGAACTGCCGCCCCGCGGCCCGCAGGCGATCCATGTCCGCCATCACCCGATCCGCTTCGTCGAGGTCGAGGTCGGACAGGTTCAGGAACGGCAGGCGGTCGCCGGGGAAGTAGTGCGTCGCGAACGACGGCAGCGACGGCACCCCCTCGTCGGGAGTGGTCAACCGATCATCGGTGCGCAGGTCGTCGGCCGCCACGGGCTCACCCTACGACGGTCACGTGCGGCGCTCGCAGGAACAGCGGTCCGGTTGGCGCGGCGCCCCTTCCGGTACCTTGTGGCGCAGGAGCGGTGTTCGGCGGCTCCCGACGTTCGCTGGCACGAGGACCGCAACGATGGCCCGACCGGGCGCCATGACCCCCACCACGCACTTCAGCCGAGGCTCGGCGGTGATCGTCGGCAGGGCTGCAGGGGAGGGTGGATGAGCGACGGGTCCAGGAGCGGGCGATCAGGGCGCGGCGCCGGGGCCCCCGCACCGAGTGAGAACCCCACCCGCAACGCCATCCTCCACGTGGCGATGGAACTGGTGGCGACGCACGGCCCCGACGGCTTCACGGTCGACGAGGTGCTGGTGGCGTCGGGGGCGTCGGCGAGCTCGCTCTACCACCACTTCGGCAACCGCGAGGGCCTGGTGCTGGCGGCCGAGGCGGAGCGCTTCCGGCAGCTGGCCAAGCACGAGGATCGCCGGAACCTCGAGGGTGGCCACGGGGCCAGCACCACCGAGGAGTTCTTCGCCTACATCGAGGTGCAGCTGCGTCGCATCGCGACCGATCCCGCGACGCGCGACGCGCGGCGCAGCCGGTTCCAGGTGGCAGCGCGCGCCCTCGACGCGCCCGAGCTCGCCCAGAAGACCCGTCGGTCGCAACGGCTCATGCTCGCGGCCATCGCCGAGATGTTCACCGAGGTCCAAGCCCGCGGCCTGATCAACCCCGAGCTCGACGTGGACGCATACGCCGCGTGGTTCCACGGGATGACCCTCGGGCGCACGATCAGCGAGGACGGACCGATCGACGCGGAAGCGTGGCTGCGCATCGCGGTCCCGGCGGCGCTCGCGCCGCTGCGCCTCACGTCGTCGTCCGTCCCGGCGGTCGACGATCCCGACGGTTGCGGACCGCCCGCGGCTTGAACCACGGGGCGACCACGGCCCGACGTCACTGCCCGCGGTCCACCGCGCCAGGAGTCCGCCTTGTGCTCATCCAACCCTGCTGGCAAAGCGCTCGGCTGCGGTCGTGCGCCGCTCAGCTCACTCAGTCGAGATCGAACCACACGGTCTTGCCGCCGTGCGCGTGCGGCGTGACGCCCCACTCCTTGGCGAGCGCGTGCACGACCACCAAACCCCGCCCGGCAGGTTGCCCGGGCTGCGCGCCCACGGCACGCGGGAGGTCGTCGCTGTGATCGCTCACGGCCACG
>CAYUOL010000301.1:0-8233 GCA_964446345.1 uncultured Iamiaceae bacterium
CGGCCAGCGCCATCCGGTGGTTGTTGTGGACGTCGGCCACGATCGGCACCGGCGACCGGGGCACGATCTGGGCGAGGCCCTCGGCGGCGTCCTGCTCGTTGCAGGTGCAGCGCACGATGTCGGCCCCGGCCGCGGCGAGCGCGTAGATCTGCGCCAGCGTGCCCTCGACATCGGCCGTCTTCGTCGTGGTCATGGACTGCACGGAGATGGGCGCATCGCCGCCCACGGCAACGGATCCGACCATGATCTGTCGTGTCTTGCGTCGCTCGAATGCCACATCGGCAGTCTGCCACGACGACCTGCGGATCCCCCGGTGTCGGGGGTGAACATCCTGTGCAGCGACGGGCGGCTCGCCGGCGCGCCGCCTACGGCCCGTACTGCACGGGGTGCATGAGGTCGAGCAGCACCGCGGAGCCGCCGAGGAGGATCAGCACGCCGAAGACGCCGTAGACAATCGGCATCATCTTGGTCAGGTCCGCGTGGTAGCGCTCGCCGCGGATGAGGCCGCGGATGCCCTCGTAGGCCGCGATGACCGCGTGACCGCCGTCGAAGGGCAGGATCGGCAGCAGGTTGATCAGGGCGAGAGCCAGGTTCACCAGCGCCAGCAGCGCCAGGAAGCTCCAGATGCCGTTCTCGGCCGCCCCGGTGCCGACCTGGACGATGCCGACGATGGAGATCGGGCGCACCACCTCGCCGCTGGCCGTCGAGGACTCGGGCGACGGCGCGCCGTCGACGGGACGGAGCACGTTGGGCTGCGCCGCGACCTGGGTGGAGCTGGGGTCGGGGGGCGGCGCGAACTGGCTGACGTACTCCTGGGCGCCGCTCGGCGAGAAGAGCCGGCCGAACCCGGAGAACATGCCCGTGGCCACCGACCCGAACGTGCGACCGGTCTCCCCGAGCGCGCCGATCGGGGTCTCGGGCACCTGGGGCACCTCGGGCTTGACCCCGAAGTAGCCCGCCGCGCCGTTGGCCGGCAGCGCCACCGGCCGGGGCACGTCGAGGTCGTACTTGTGCCCGGCGCGCTCGATGCGCAGGGTCACCGGTGCCCCCTCTTGGGCGAGCAGCGTGCGCAGCTGGTCGTAGGTCGCCAACGGCACGCCGTCGGCGGTCACCACGACGTCGGCAGTGGTCAGGGCGGGCTTGGACGAGATGGCGCCGGCCGCGTCCTTGTTGAAGCGCCAGCCGAGGGTCGGGGTCAGCGTGACCTGCTGCCCGTCGCGCAGCACGACGACCGGCACCTGGGTGCCCGCCTTGGCGTCGATCTGGCGCTTGAAGTTGTCGAAGGTCGTGGCCGGCTCGCCGCCGACGGAGACGATCTTGTCGCCGGCCTGCAGGTTCGCGGCGGCTGCTGACGAACCCGGCTGCACGGTGTCGACCGTCCAGTCCGTCCGCGTGCTCGTCCAGTTCTCTGCCAGCGGGGCGCCGTGGAGCACGAACACCCCGGTCATCAGGACGAAGAAGATCAGCAGGTTCATGAACGGCCCGGCGAGCACCACCGCCATCCGCTTGGGCGCGGACTGGTGCCGGTAGGTGCGCTCCTCGTCGGCCGGATCGACCTCCTCGAAGTCGTTCATCCCGATGATCTTCACGTAGGCGCCGGCAGGGATCGGCTTGATGCCGTACTCGGTCTCGCCGCGCCGCACGGACCACAGCCGGGGCCCGAAGCCCACGAAGAACTCGGTGGCCTTCATCCCGCACTTCTTCGCGGTCCAGTAGTGCCCGAACTCGTGGAGCACGATCGAGACGAGCAGGCCCCCGATGATGATGAAGACGTAGGGCCCGAACCAGACCGCTCCCGCCACGACCGCGACCAGCAGCAGGGCCAGGCGGATGTTGCCGTACTTGCTCTCGCCCGTCCCCGCGCCGCCGGCCATCATCCACTGCTGCTGCGGGGGGAGCGCGTCGAGGGCGTCATGGGCGCCGTCGACCGAGGCCGCCGCGTCACCCGCCGCGGGACCTGCCGCGGGATCGGTGCCCGTCGTGGAGGGGTCACGGTCGAGGGTGTCGACGGCGCCGTCCGCGCTCGTGGGCGCGGCGGTCGTGCCGGACGAGGCGGCCGCCTGGCCGGCGCGCGGCCACGCGGGGCCACGCGCGCCGCCCGCGGCGAGGTCGCCTTCGGAGGGGTCGGGGAGGTCGTTCGAACGGTTCACGCGCACATCTCGATCTGTGGGGTGAGCAGGGAAGGGATGGGAGCAGGCGGGCTCATGGCTGCGCTCGCTGGTCGATCAGGTGGCGGGCGGCCGCTCGGGCGCGCGCATCCACGTCGATCACAACGTCGAGGTCGGTGGCCTTGGTTCCCTCCCAGCGACCGAGGACCTCCTCGAGCACGAACGGGATCTCGATCCAGCGGATCTCGCCCGCGAGGAACGCCGCCACCACGACCTCGTTCGCCGCGTTCAGCCACGCGGGTGCCGTCTCACCGAGGCGGCCGGCCTCGTACGCGAGGCCGAGGCACGGGAAGGCCTCGTGGTCCGGCGCCTCGAAGTCGAGCCGTCCGAGCTCGGCCCAGTCGATCCGGCCGAACGGCGTGCCGATGCGATCGGGGTAGGCCAAGGCGTAGCCGATCGGCAGGCGCATGTCCGGCAACGAGAGCTGCGCGATCGTCGCCGCGTCGGAGAGCTCGACCATCGAGTGCACGATCGACTGCGGGTGCACCACCACCTCGATCTGGTCGAACCCGATGCCGCAGCCGGCCGCGCCGGCCGGTGCCCCGAAGAGCTCGTGCGCCTCGATCACCTCGAGCCCCTTGTTCATCAGGGTCGAGGAGTCGACGGTGATCTTCGGGCCCATGGTCCACGTCGGGTGCGCGAGCGCGTCCTCCACGGAGACCGACGCGAGCTCGGCGCGCGTGCGGCCCCGGAACGGTCCGCCGCTGGCGGTGAGCACGATCTTCGCGACCCGTCCGGGGTTCTCGTTCGCCCGCAGGCACATGTGCACCGCGCAGTGCTCGGAGTCGACCGGCACCAGCTCGGCGCCCGGGGTGCGGCGGGCGCGCTGCACCACCGGCCCGGCGGCGATGAGCGACTCCTTGTTCGCCAGGGCCAGGCGCCGGCCGGCCTCGAGCGTCGCCAGCGTCACCGAGAGCCCGGCGAAGCCGACGACCCCGTTGACCACGACGTCGGCGTCCTCCGCGAGGCTCGCGAGGGCGGTGGCGCCGGCCCGGATCTCGCACATGGGGAGCCGTTCGCGCAGCTCGTCGGTGCGCGCCGCGTCGTCGGCGGCGACGGCCACGATCTTCGGCTGGAACCGCAGCGCCTGCTCGACGAGCGCATCGACGCTGGCGCGGGTCGTTCCGCTCGCTCCCAGCGCACTGAGCTCGTAGCCGTGCGGCTCGGCGGCGAGCACGTCGAGGGTCTGGGTGCCGATCGAGCCCGTGGAGCCCGCGAGCGCGACCCGAGTCGTCATCCCGCCAGGCTACCGGCCACGAGGGAACGGGCGGCTGCGCCCGAGGCGCCAGGATGTGGAGACCTGGTGCAGGCGCACCCCGGTCGACCGCTCATGCGAGGCCCAGCATCCGCAGGACGTAGTAGGCCGCCGGCAACGTGAAGAGGTAGGCGTCGAGGCGGTCGAGCACCCCGCCGTGGGAGGGGATGACGTCGCCCATGTCCTTCACCCCGAGGTCGCGCTTGATCATCGACTCGAACAGGTCGCCGAGCGGCGCGACGAGCGCGATCACGATGCCGAGGAGCAGCGCCTGGCCCATCGACGCCACGCCGAGGTGGAACAGGCCCCCGACGACGAGCACGACCAGGACGGACACCGCCATGCCGGCGAGCAGCCCCTCACGGGTCTTGTTCGGGCTGGCCGCCGACAGCGGGGTGCGCCCGATGCGCGACCCCAGCAGGTAGCCGCCCACGTCGCACATCGTGGTGCCGAGCGCGATCAGGATGAAGAGCTGCACGCCCTTGTTGGCGCCGCCGGGCTCGAGCGGGCCGATGCGCAGGATCAGCGCGGCGTACGCCCCGGTGACGGCGACGTAGACGATCCCGGCGAGGGTGATCGCGATGTTGGCGACGGGTCTCCCCTTGCCGGCGCCGAACAGGTACCACGCCATGCTCGCCGCCAGGCTCAGGAACAGCACGAGCATCATCCCCGACTCACCCGTCGGGTTCGCGGGTGTGCCCGAGAAGTACGCCACCACGGGCATCGCGGCCGCGGCGACGAGGCCCAGCTCCTTGATCGGGCGGAACCCGGCGCGCTCGGTGGCGTTGAAGAGCTCACCGATCGCGAAGACGATGGCGGCCACGATGAGGATGAGGGGCACCCACTGCAGCCAGAAGCCGACGACGAAGATGAACAGGGCGCCGGCCGCGATCAGCACCCCGATGCGGATCGCTTCCTGCTGGTCGCGTGAGCTGGAGGGGGCGACGGGTCCGGAGGGCGCCCCCGGAGCGGCGGGGCGCTCTCCCGCCCCGGGCGTGCGCGCCGGACGCAGCGGCGCGACGTTGCCCGCCGGGATCGGGGCGCGACCCGACCGTTGGATCTTGATCGGGTCGGCGGCCGACCCGCGCGGTGGCGCCTGCGACAACGTGGCCTCGGGCACCTCGAGGTCCTCGAACGTGAGGTAGTCCTCGTCCATCTGCCGCTCGGACTCGTCGAGCGCGCCCAAGCGCTCCTCACCGTGGTCGACGAGGTCGTGGAAGGTCGCTTCCTCCTCGAGGTCCCAGTCGGTGTTCTCGTCCTTCCAGCGCGGCGCCGACGCGGCGTACGCCGCCCACTTCTCGTCGTCGCCCTCGCCGCCCTCGCCCTCGTCGCCGATCAGGACGCGCGGGACCTCGCCGGTCGCCGGCTCGGTCCAGTGCGGCAGGGTGGTCTCGCCGGTCGGGGGACCGACCGACAGCACGGTGCGGCTCCCGGTCGGGTCGTCGGCCGTGGGCGGGACGACCGGTGCCATGCGCGGCCGCTCGAAGTCGTTCGGATCGGCGGTGTCGGCCAGCGGGAAGCGCATCGCCGGCTTCACGTTCTTCGGCGGCGCCTCGGGCCGGTCGCCGTACTTCTTCTCGTCGGGCCCGCGTCGCTTGGCGGTCTCGGCCCGCTCCGCGGCCTTGGCCACCTCGTCCGGCGGCAGGAGGCGGACGCCCTCCGCCGCCTTCGGGTCGACGTCGGCCGGCTCGTCCTCGTTCTTGCCGTGACCAAACAGCGGGTTCGGAGCCATCAGTCCTCGAGCAACTCCTTCTCCTTGGCCTCGAGCGAGTGATCGATCTCGGCCTCGTGCGCGTGCGTGAGCTTGTCGAGCTCGTTCTCGTAGCGCTTCAGCTCGTCCTCGGTGATCTCACCGTCGGCCTTCAGCCCGTCGAGGTCGTGGCGGCCCGCGCGGCGCTGGTTGCGCAGGGCGATGCGCCCGTCCTCCGCCATCGTCTTGACGACCTTGACGAACTCGCGGCGGCGCTCGGCGGTCAGCGGCGGGAAGCTCAGCCGGATCGTGTTGCCGTCGTTCGAGGGGTTCAGCCCGAGGTTCGACTGCTGGATCGCCTTCTCGATGGCCCCGATCGCCGCCTTGTCGTACGGGACGATCAGCAGCTGGCGGGCCTCGGGCACCTGGAAGCTCGCCATCTGCTGCAGCGACACCTCACTGCCGTAGTACTCGACCTGGATCTTCTCGACGAGCGCCGGCGCGGCCCGCCCGGTGCGGATCGAGGACATCTCGCCTCGCGCGTGGGCGACGGCCTTCTGCATCTTCTCGTCGGCTTCCTCGAGAACCATGTCGGCCATCTCGCTCACGAGAGCTCCTCTTGCAGGGCGGCTTGCAGGGGTGGTTGCAGGTGGTTGCAGGGTGGTTGCCGGGGGCAGGTGGTTGCGGCAGGTTGCGGGGGGCGGGATGCAGGGCGGGCGCTGGCTGCGGGCGGGGCGGTGCCGGTGCGACGCCGCCGATCGGAGCAGATGGCGGTCGCCGGGGCGGAACGGCGTCGACCCTAATCGACCCCTCCCGCACGGTCATCTCGTGCCGGGGGGTCCGCGGCGAGCACGGCGAGCCCTACCGGACCAGGGTGCCGATCGTCTCGCCTTCGAGGATCGCGCGCACGTTGCCCTCGCCCAGGAGGTCGAACATCACGATCGGCAGGTCGTTGTCCATGCACAGCGTGATGGCGGTGGAGTCCATCGCGCGCAGGCCCTGGTTCAACACGTCGAGGTAGGTCACCTCGTCGAGCTTCGTCGCCGAGGGGTTCGTCTTGGGGTCGTCGGTGTAGATGCCGTCGGTGCCCGAGTGGGTGCCCTTGAGCAGGACCCCGGCCTCGATCTCGACGGCCCGCAGCGCGGCCGTCGTGTCGGTCGTGAAGAACGGGTTGCCCGTGCCCCCTGCGAAGATCACGACGCGGCCCTTCTCGAGGTGCCGGATGGCCCGCCGCCGGATGTAGGGCTCGGCGACCTGCGCCATGTGGATCGCCGACATGACGCGCGTCGGCTGATCCAGCTGCTCGAGGGTGTCCTGCAGCGCGAGCGCGTTGATGACCGTGGCCAGCATGCCCATGTAGTCGGCCTGGGCGCGGTCCATGCCGGCGCCCGCGCCGGACATGCCACGCCAGATGTTGCCGCCACCCACGACGATGGCGACGTCGACCTCGAGGTCGCGCCGGACCTCGACGATCTCCTTCGCGAGCGCCCGGGCGACGTCGCCGTCGATGCCGTAGCCCGCAGCGCCGGCGAACGCCTCGCCGGACAGCTTGAGCAGCACCCGAGACCAGCGAGCGGGCATCCCCTAGGCCCCGATGAAGACCTGGGCGAAGCGCACGAGCTTGGCGCCGTGGTCGTCGAGGAGCTGTTGGATCGACTTCTTGTCGTCGCGCACGAAGCCCTGCTCGAGGAGCACCTGCTCCTTGTACCAGGCGTTCAGGCGGCCCTCGACGATCTTCGGCCAGGCCTGCTCGGGCTTGCCCTCGGCCTTGGTGATGTCGAGCAGCGCCTGGCGCTCCTTCTCGACCGCGGCCTCGTCGACCTCGTCGCGCGTCAGGAACGGCGGCTTCGAGAAGGCGATGTGCACCGCGATGTCGTGCGCCAGCTCCTTGTCGCCGCCCTCGAGCTCGACGAGCACCGCGTTGACGCCGCGCCCGTCCTGGAGGTGCAGGTACGAGTCGAGGGTGTTGCCGTCGGCCGCCTCGAACCGGACGACCTTGCCCAGCTCGATGTTCTCCTTCTTGGAGATCTGCAGGGCCTCGATCTCGGCCGAGCGCTCGGCGATGGCGTCGGCGCCCTTGGCGGCGACGACGTCGGCGAGGTCCTGGACGAGCTCGACGAAGTCGCTGGACTTGGCCGAGAAGTCGGTCTCGCACTTGATCTCGACGATGGCGCCGACGTTGCCGTCGACCACCGCCGACACGGCACCCTGGCTGTTCTCGCGATCGGCGAGCTTGGCCACCTTGGCCAGGCCCTTCTCGCGCAGCCACTGGGCGGCCGCCTCGGCGTCGCCGTCGTTCTCGGTCAGTGCCTTCTTCGCGTCCATCATCCCGGCGCCGGTCGCTTGGCGCAGGGCCTGGACGTCCTTGGCGGTGAACTCAGCCATTGCTCAGGACTCCTGGGTGGGGGCGGCCTCGGGGGCGGCCTCGGTCGGGACGGCGGCGGCCTCGGTCGGGGCGGCGGCCTCGGCCAGCGCCGGGGCCTGCTCGCCGACGGGCTCGGTCACCGCGTCACGGCTCGCGGCGATCCGCGCTTCGCGCTCGGCGGCCTGCAGGGCGGCCTGCCGACGGGCCTCGGCCTGCTGCGCCGCCACCTCGGCCTCCTGCTCCTCGGTGCGGGCCTTGGGGCCGGTGTCGACGGAGGCGCCCATGCGGCGGGAGCGGATGAAGCGCCCCTCCTCGACGGCGTCGCTGATCACGCGGCACATGAGGTTGCCGGCGCGGATCGCGTCGTCGTTGCCGGGGATCACGTACGTGATGACGTCGGGATCGCAGTTCGTGTCGACGACGGCGACGATCGGGATGCCGAGCTTGTTGGCCTCGGTGACCGCGATGTCTTCCTTCTTCGTGTCGAGGATGAACACGGCGCTCGGCGCGCCTTCGAGGTTGCGGATGCCGCCGAGGTTGCGCTCGAGCTTCTCGAGCTCGCGGCTCAGCTTGAGGGCTTCCTTCTTGGGCATCGCCTCGAACTCACCGGAGTCGCGCATGCGCTGGTACTCCTTCATCTTGCCCACGCGCTTGTGCATGGTCTCGAAGTTGGTGAGCATGCCGCCGAGCCAGCGGACGTTGACGTAGGGCATCCCGCACTTCTCGGCGTAGCCCTGGACCGAGTCCTGGGCCTG
>CAYUOL010000302.1:0-1154 GCA_964446345.1 uncultured Iamiaceae bacterium
GCCGACGATCGGTTCGTCCTGGCCGTTCCTCACCGAGGCCCTGGGCGACGCGACGATCACGTACGGCCGCACCGAGGACGATCTGGTCGCCTGTCTCGACGCGCTCACCGCCGAGCAGCTCGAAGCCACCGCCACCGCCGCACGCCGCCTGCGCCCCGAGCGCGAGTGGGGCCCCATCGCGGAGCTGACGTACCAGGCGCTGGACGAGCTCGGCAGCTCCCACCATTGATTTCGTCCTCGGACCGCTCGCTGGCGCTCGCTCTCCTGCGGCGAGCGTCGCGGGTCTCGCTTCGCTCGACGGGGCGATCTTGGGCGGCTACGCCGCGCTGAACCAGCGCCTCAGACTCCGTTCCCCCGTCGAGTCGGCGCGCCGGGGGCAAGCCGCTGCGACCCCGCTCTGCTGGCGCTCTGCTTCGGCAGCCCTTCGCGAACCGACTCGGTCACGCACCGCGAGGACGACTCCTACTTGCGGGTCAGGTCGGTCGCGACTCGCATGAGGGGGTCGTGGAGATCGGCGAGGTGCTCCACGTCGCCGACGCCCACGATGTTGGTGACCATCGAGCTCACGGCGCCGACCACGACCTCGGCGGCGAAGCGCTGGTGCGGCTCGGTGCCGAGCAGGCCCGTCTCGCCGCGGTGCGTCTCGGCCACGATGTCGACGAACTGCTCGAGCGACGCCCGCCGCTGCTCGATCGCCTGCGGCCCGGCGGCGTACACCTCGACGAGGAACACGCGGGCGAGCGCGGGGGCGGACTGCAGCACGTCGAGGTAGATGCGCAGCACCAGGTCGAGACGGCTGAGGGGGTCGGACCCGGTGTCGCGCCGCAGGTCCTCGATGCCGGCGTTCATGACCTCGGCGACGAGGTCGGCGTTGGCCTTGTAGGCCGCCTGGAAGCAGTCCTCCTTGTCGCGGAACTGCTGGTAGAAGGTCGCCCGCGAGACGCCGGCACGGCTGAGCACGTCCGCCACCGAGGTCTTGACGTAGCCGAGCTCGGCCACGGCGTCGGTCATCGCCTGCAGCAGCCGCTCCCGCTGCGAGCGGGCCACCTCCTCCCGGGACAGCCCGTGCGGGCCGCGGGGGAGCGGGCGCGCGGCCGACGGTTCCGCCGCGGAGGGGCTGGCCGCGGCCGGGGTGGATGTCGGTGGGGTGGATG
>CAYUOL010000302.1:1254-8230 GCA_964446345.1 uncultured Iamiaceae bacterium
GGTTCCGCCGCGGAGGGGCTGGCCGCGGCCGGGGTGGATGTCGGTGGGGTGGATGACGGAGGGGAGGAGGACTCGCGCACGCTCACGGCCGCTGAGGGTACCAGCCGGCTGCGATTGGTAGACACTGCTGTTCATCGCCCTGCTACGGTGCCCGGATGCCCACCGCCGCCGCTCGCGCCGTCGCCTCTCGCTGGCGGGCGGGGCGGTCGCGCCGGCGAGCCTCCCTCGCGGCGGTCGTGGGTCCGGTGCTCGTCGCCGCCGCCCTCGCCGCAGGCGCGTGCGCCGGCCCGGGCTCGGCCACCTCGACCGGGGCGACGGCGCCACCGCCCGCGCCGGCTGCGCCCGGCTCGACGCCGGCGAGCGGCGGCCCCGCTGCCACCACCCGTACGACCGTGGCGCCATCGCCGCCCGAGCAGTTCGGCGGCGCGCTCGAGGACTTCTACGTCGTCCCGTCGCCCCTGCCGCCGGGCGAGCCGGGCACGCTGATCCGCACGATGCCGGTCAAGAGCGACGCGGCGAGCACGACGCTGCGTGTCATGTACCACTCACGCGACGCGCAGGACCGCGACCGCGCGGTCACCGGCATCATCACGTACCCCAACGCGGCGGCGCCGGCCGACGGGTGGCCCGTCGTCTCCTGGGCGCACGGCACCAGCGGGCTCACGTCGATCTGCGCGCCGAGCCGGGGTGGTGGCGCCGCTCCCGCGTTCGGGATCGACGGCGTGCGCGTCGCGACCGACTACATCGGGCTCGGCCCCGTCGGCGAGCGCCACCCGTACCTGTCGGGCGCGAGCGAGGCGCACAGCGTCATCGACGCCGTGCGGGCCGCCCGACTGCTGCCCGCCGCCCACGCCGGCACCCGCTGGGCGGCGATCGGTCACTCCCAGGGCGGTCACTCGGCGCTCTTCACGAACGAGCTCGGCCAGGCCTACGCCCCCGAGCTCGAGCTCGTCGGCACGATCGTCGTCGCCCCCGCCGCCGTGCTCGGCCGCACGTTCGGGCCCGCCGACCAGATCGTGCCGCGCATGGTCGGCATCATGGCCTTGTACGGGTGGGCGGCCGACTACCCACAGGTCGTGCCCGACGACTACGTCGGTGACGACGTCAGGGCGCGCGCGGCGGTGATCGACCAGAAGTGCCTCGACGACGTCGTCCTGTCGTTCGTCACGATCCCCGTCGAGACCTTCTACAAGAAGCGGCCCGACCTGACCGAGCCCGCGGCCTCGGTGATCAAGGCCAACGACCCCGGTCACGTCGCGGTGGCGTCGCCGCTCCTGCTGGTCTCCGGCAGCGGCGACACCTTCGTCGTGCCCGATCGGGTGCACGCCCTCGACGAGCAGCTGTGCGGGATCGGGCAGACGACCGAGCTGGTCGACCTCGACGGTGCGGACCACGGCACCGAGATGGCGAAGGGCGCTGCCGTCTACACGGCGTGGTTGCAGGATCGCTTCGCCGGTCGCCCGGCGAAGAGCACCTGCACAGCGAGGTGACCAGGTGGGAGATCGAACGATGGCAACGAACGAAACGGGAGAACGGTGACGGAACCGGGTGAAGGTGTCGTGAAGGGGGAGCGGGTCGCGGGCAAGCTCGCGGTGGTGGTCGGGGCCGGTCAGACCCCGGGAGACACCATCGGCAACGGCCGGGCCACGGCGCTGCTGCTGGCCCGCCAGGGGGCGAAGGTCGTCGCGGTCGACCGCGACCTCGCGTCTGCCGAGGAGACCTGCGCGCTCATCGTGGCCGAGGGTGGCGAGGCCGAGGCGGTGAGGGCCGACATCACCAAGGAGGCCGACTGCATCGCACTGGCCGCCGAGGCGCAGGCCGCGTTCGGGCGCGTCGACATCCTCGTGAACAACGTGGGCATCGGCATCGGCGACGCCGGTGCGACCAGCCTCACCGAAGAGGCGTGGGACCGCATCTTCGACGTGAACCTCAAGGGCATGTGGCTCACGTGCAAGCACCTGCTGCCGGTCATGCGGGCCCAGGGCGGTGGCGCCATCGTCAACATCTCGTCGCTCGCCGCCGTCGCCGCCGCCCCGATGCTCGCCTACAAGACCTCGAAGGCCGGGGTGAACTCGCTGACGCAGTCGTTGGCGGGCGGCAACGCGAAGCACGGCATCCGCGTCAACGCCATCATGCCGGGGCTCATGGACACGCCGATGGCCATCGTGCAGACGTCCGAGGCGCTCGGCATCGACGCGGACACGCTGCGCCGCGGTCGCGACGCCGTCGTGCCGCTCGGCGGCAAGATGGGCACGGCGTGGGACGTCGCCAACGCGGTGCTCTTCCTGGCCTCCGACGAGGCCGGGTTCATCACGGGTGCGATCCTGCCGGTCGACGGCGGTCAGGCCATCCGCATCGGGTGACGAGGTGACAGACTCGGGCCCCATGCAGTGGCCCGAGGAGTTCCTGTGGGGGACGGTGGGTGGCGGTGCACCACTTCACGCTGCCGCGCTGGTTCGCGGCGCAGGACGGCTTCCTCGTCGAGAACCGCATCGAGGCCTGGGCCCGGCACGTCGACGACATGGCCGAGACGTTCGGTGACCTGGTGGCGGGCTGGCAGCCGGTCGACGAAACGAACGACGACGCCGGTGCCGCGTACCACGGTGGGGGGATGGGCCCCAAACCACGACATCACCGACAGCTACGAGTGGTTGCACGGCTACGACGTGTCGTTCGGCATCATCGACCGGGATCGGACCGTGCGCCCCAGTGCTCGCGTGCTGCAGGCGGAGGCCCTGGGCGACGGGTGAGCGGCCGGCCCTGACCTGGTGGTGGTCAGACGGCACCGGTGGGGTGACGTTGTGGGCGCGTGGCCACTGGCTAGGTTTGGCGAGGCCAGAGTGGGCCGATCAAGCTTGGGGCGACGCCGCTGGCGCGGAGAGCGGCAACGAGATCGAACGGTGGCAGATTGAGGAAGTTCAGCGCAGTCGGGGTCGTGGTCGGGCTGCTGCTCGTGTTGGTGGCCTGTGCCCCGTCCGAGCCGTCCCCGACCAACGCAGGCGCGCCGACGAGCGAGCCGTCCAGCGGACCGACCAGTGAGCCTGGCTCCGGCTCGACGAACCCCGGTCCGCGGCCGCCGAACATCGTGCGCATCCTCACCGACGACCAGGACATCAGCAGCCTCCCCGTCATGGCGAAGACGCTGAAGCTGCTGGGCTCGACGGGCACGACGTACAAGGACAGCGTGGTCAGCCTCTCGTTGTGCTGCCCCGCGCGGGCGACCCTGCTGACCGGGCAGTACGCCCACAACCACCACGTCTGGGACAACGGCGGCTCGACGGGCGGGTTCCTGCACTTCGACCAGGCGGACAACTCCTTGGCCCCGTGGCTCAAGAAGGCGGGGTACCAGACCGCCCACGTCGGCAAGTACATGAACGGCTACAGCAAGGACCGCGTCAAGCAGATCCCGGCGGGTTGGGACTCGTGGTTCAACGTGGTCGACGAGGACCGCGAGTCGTACCCGTACTACGGCTTCACCGTCTCCGACAACGGCAAGTCCAAGACCTACGGCGAGGCCGACGCCGACTACGCGACCGATGTGTTCGCCGCCCGTGCCGTCGCCGACCTGAAGAAGCTCGCGGCGACGGGCAAGCCGTTCTTCCTCGACTACTGGCCCACCGCCCCGCACTCGGGCAAGGGCCGGGTGCCGTCGAAGACGATCGGTCCGGTGGCGGCGCCCAAGTACGAGCAGGCCAACCCCGGGGCGCAGGCGCCGCGCTCGCCGAACTTCCTTCCCGAGAAGAACGAGATCCCGATCGGTCTGCGGTCGTACGCCGACCTCTACCGAGCGGCCAACGGGGGCAAGGCGAACTTCCCGAACCTCATCGACACCAGCTACCGCGACTACCTCAACTCGTTGCTCTCCGTGGACGACTCCGTGGAAGCGCTGGTGAACGAGCTCAAGGCGGCCGGCCAGCTCGAGAACACGGTGATCATCTTCACGTCGGACAACGGTCTGATGTGGGGCAACCACGGCCTGGCGAACATGAAGTGGGAGCCCTACGAGGAGTCGATCCGGGTGCCGCTGATCATCAGCGGCCCGGGCTTCGCGAAGAACGTGATCTCCGACCAGCCCGTGGCGAACATCGACATCGCGCCGACCATCGTCGACATCGCGAAGGCGAAGGCTGGGCGGAAGATGGACGGGGTGTCGCTCCTGCCGCCCACGCCCAAGACGACCGGCACCGACCGCGTGGTGCTCATCGAGTCCAACCTGTACGACCCCACCCAGCCCTACCAGTTCTCGGGGTACCAGGTCGCGCGGTTCAAGGGCGTGCGCGGGGGTGGCTTCCAGTACACCGAGTGGGCCGACGGCACCATCGAGCTCTTCGACCTCACCACCGACCAGGCCCAGATGAAGAACGTCGCAGACGACCCGAAGCAGACCGCCAACAAGGCGAAGCTCGCCGAGGCGCTCACGAAGCTCAACGACTGCGTCGGCGACGCCTGCCAGGTGAGCGTGACCGGCCTGACCCACCCCTGACCGGTCGGATCCGGTTCGGGGCGACGTCCCGAGCCCACGCGCGCGCTGGGCACGAGCCCTGTGGATGGTCCGTCGCCGACCGGGTCAGCTCTCGCCGCCGCGACCCACCTTCCAGTAGCCCCGCACGGTCGCGTCCGCACGCGCCAGTCCCTGCTCGTCGAACAGGTGGCGCCGGATCCGTTGCATGGCCGCCGCTTCGCCCGCGGCCCACACGTGCGTGCCGGGGAGGAGCGTCAGCTGCTGCACCGCGGCCACGAGGGCGGCGCCGGGTGCCGCGCCGGGCGCGAGATCGAGCCACGTCACGGAGGTGTCGGCGCGGGCCGGGAGGGCGCGGCGGGCGCTCGGGTCGCCGATCTCGATGAGCAGCTGGGCGGGCACCCCCGAGGGCAGTGCCGCCACGAGCTGGGTGATCGCCGGCAGCGCGCTCTCGTCGCCGGCGAGCACGAAGCCGGTCGCGCCCTCGGCGACGGCGTACCCGCGTCCCGGTCCCGAGATCGCCGCCGGACGACCGGGAGCCACCGAGGCCGCCCAGCTCGAGGCGGGGCCGTGGCCGTGCACGACCATCTCGAGGTCGAGGGCGAGGGCGACGGGGTCGAAGGCCACCGGGGTCATCGTGCGCAGCACCGGGCGCGTGCCGTCGGCGAGCAGGAACTCGTTGCCGTTCCACGTGGGGATCTCGAGGTCGTCGTCGCCGGTGCGGGGCAGCAGCAGCCGCACGCTCGCGGCGGGCAGGTCCAGCGCGAACCCCGCCAGCTCGGGCCCGGCCAACGTGACCCGCACCAGGCGCGGCGTGATCGGCTCGTGGTCGCGCACGGACACGACGCGGAAGCGCGGCGGTTCGCGACGCAGGCGCGTGGCGGGTGCGGGTTCGTCCGTGGTGCTCATGGCCGACCAGCGTCGCGCAGCCTGCGTCACCCAGGGGGGCTTGACCTTGGACCGTGGTACGGGCCGTACGTTCGCACCCCGAGGGGCCGCGGACGTCGCGTCGCCCCAACCCGTGCACGAGGAGCGCCCATGCTGACCGAGTTGACCAGCCAGACCTTCGACGAGATCATCGGCTCGGCCGATCGCCCCGTCCTCGTCGACCTGTGGGCCGAGTGGTGCCCGCACTGCCACCACCTGCTGCCCGTGCTCGAGAGCCTCGAGGCCGAACACGGCGACGAGGTGCTGTTCACGACGCTCGACACGGAGGCGCACCCGGAGGTGCCGCGCCGCTTCGACGTCATGGGCCTGCCGACGATGCTCGTCTTCCAGGACGGTGCGCTCGTCAAGCGCCTCGTCGGCGCGAAGGGCAAGCGCCAGCTGCTCGAAGAGCTCGCCGACCTCCTCTGACGAAGAAGGCGCGCCCAAGACGACGTTCCGGTCGCGACATGGCGTCGCCGAGGACGCCATTTCGCGACCAGGACGGCGGGGTCAGGAGGTCACGCGCAGGGCGACGCAGTCGGCGGTGGCGCCGTCCTGGCACACCTCGACGAGCTGGGCGAGGCGCGCACGCGTCGCCGCGAGCGCACGCTCCTGCTCCTCGATCGCCGCGATCTTCTGGCGGGCGGCGTCGACGATGCAGCCCGTGCACCGCCCTCCTCCGTCGCCCGTGATCTCCGCGATCTCGGTCAGCGTGAACCCGAGCGCCTTGCCGCGGGCGATGAACTGCAGGCGCCACAGGTCGGCGGGGGAGTACAGGCGGTAGCCCGACGGTGACCGGGGCGGTTCGGCGAGCAGCCCGCGCCGCTCGTAGTACCGCACCGTCTCGACGTTGACGCCGGCCGCCCCCGCCAGCTGCCCGATGGTGAGCTCGTCCACCCCGTCGAGGATACGGCCCGTACCCCGGTACGGGGTCAAGGTCCGCGTCGGGGGAACGGTCGGGCGGGAGGTCAGGCGCGCCCGGTCCGTCATGGCCGAGGCCGTTTCTGTAACGCGTTCGACCCCCGTTCTCAACGCGAACCGTTCTACGTTTCGCGCACGGATCCGAGCAACGCCGCCCGTCCGTGCCGGAAGTGCGTCGACCGGTGCAGGGGGCAGAGCAGCGCAGCACCCCCGCCTCCCACCGGCGGCCATGAGCCACATCGCGGTGTCGATCCAGGAGAGGTGGGAGATGAGCTCGGGTCTGCTTCAGGTCATCCAGGTCTCGGTCGGGCGCGTCGTCGGGATGCAGGTCCCCGTGACCGATTCCGTGGGCCGATCGGCCCCGTCGCCGGCACCTGCGGCGCAAGGGGACACGTGGGGCATCAGCGGACCGGACTTCGTGCGGCTGTTCGCCATCCTGCTCGCCGTCACCGCGCTGGCGGCCTGGATCCTGCGGTGGCGCACGGATCGCCGGCGCGACCCTGCGGTGCGCTCGGCCGCGGACCTGACCCCGACCGAGCTGGCGTACGTGGCGAACGGGCCGGACCTCGTCGCGGTCACGGTCCTGTGGTCGCTGTGGCGATCCGGTGCCCTCGCGGTGGACAACGCGCTGATCGCGGCCCTCGAGGCGGAGGCACCGAACGGGCTCGA
>CAYUOL010000303.1:0-8219 GCA_964446345.1 uncultured Iamiaceae bacterium
GATGTCGTCGAGGGTGAGCAGGTAGGGCGTGCCCCGCAGGTTGAGAGACAGGGGGCCCTTCGAGAAGCCGCAGAACTTGCACTTGAAGGTGCAGACGTTCGTGTAGTTGATGTTGCGGTTGCGGACGTAGGTGACCGCGTCGCCGACGGTCTGGCGGCGCAGGTCGTCGGCGACCTCGCACACTGCGGCGACCTCGGGGCCCCGGGCACCGAAGAGCGTCTCGATCTCGTCGAGCCCGACCTCCTGGCCGAGCAGGACGCCGGCGAGCACCTCGTTCACCTTGCCGTGCGCCGCGGCCGACGCGGCCGGCATGAGCACGGGCGGCGTGCCGTTGCCGCCCGAGTACCACGCGGTCGAACGGGGGCCGATGTGGAGCACCTCGATGCCGTCGTCGACCTGCTCGGGCGATGCCGGCTTGATGTTCTGCACGTAGAGCGCGCCGGGATCGTCCCGCCCGAGGCCTTCCGCGTCCGACCGGTCCATCACCGGGAACCGGAGGGCCGGATCGAGCCACCGCGACGGGTCGAGCGCGAACTCGGGGTAGATCGTCAGGCGCGGCGCGAGCACGAAGCCGCGGGCCTCGGTCACCTCGCGCAGGCGATCGAGGGCCGGCCACGGCCGCTCGGGGTTCACGTGGTCGGCGGTGACGGGGGAGACGCCGCCCCAGTCGTCGATGCCGGCATCGAGCAGGCCGCCGAAGTCGTCGGAGAGGTTCGGCGGCGCCTGCACGTGGATGTCAGCCGGCAGGATCAGGCGCGCGAGCGAGATCGCATCGAGGTACACGTCGGGCGGGCACGGTGGGGCCAGGTGCATCGACGTCCCGAGCTTCGGCAGGAAGTTCTGGACGATGACCTCTTGCACGTGACCGTGGCGCCGGTGGCTCTCGGCGATGGCGACGAGGGCCTCGATGCGATCGTCGCGGTCCTCGCCGATGCCGACGAGGATGCCGGTCGTGAACGGGATGGCGAGCTCGCCGGCGGCTTCGAGCGTGGCGAGGCGGCGCGCCGGCTCCTTGTCGGGCGCGCCGCGGTGGCAGGCGAGATCGGCGCGCAGCGACTCGATCATCATCCCCTGCGAGGGGGACACGGCCCGCAGCGCCGCGAGCTCGTCGGCGTAGAGCGCGCCGGCGTTCGCGTGGGGGAGCAGGCCGACCTCGTCGAGCACGAGCTGGGCCATCGCCACCAGGTACTCGACCGTCGAGGCGTAGCCGTGATCGGCCAGCCACGTCGCCGCCGCGGGGTAGCGCAGCTCGGGCCGCTCGCCGAGGGTGAAGAGCGCTTCGTGGCACCCCTGCTTCGCACCGGCCCGCGCGATCGCCAGCACCTCGTCGGGGGACAGGTAGGGGGCGTCGAGCCGCGCCGGAGGCTGGGCGAACGTGCAGTAGCCGCACTTGTCCCGACACAACATCGTCAGGGGGATGAACACCTTCGGCGAGTAGGTGATGCGCGTGCCGGTGCGGTGATCACGGATGGCCTGCGCTTCGGCCATCCGCTCGGCGAGAGACAGTGCCGCGATCGCTCGGACATCGCTGGTCGATCGGGTCCCCACGTGGTTGCCCCCCGGGTCGCTCGGCATGGTGGAGAGACCTTACCGGCGGCACGACCGGAAACCGACCGGCGGCGACACCCGCCTCTGCAGTCGTCCTGCAACCCGCCACTGCGGTCGTCCTGCAGAGGACATCGGCGGGTCGGCGAGTAGCGTCGCGAGCATGAACGGAGGCCTCGACTTCGTGCTGTTCGGCGTGCCGGTGCGCGTGATGTGGATGTTCTTCTTCTTCATGGTCATCTTCGGTGCATCCTTCAGTGATCCCGACGTCAGCCAGACCGTCGGCATCGCGCTGTGGGTCGCCATCGCGTTCGTGTCGATCCTCGCCCACGAGTTCGGCCACGCCCTCGTGTACCGAGCGTTCGGCGTGCAACCGACCGTCGTGCTGCACGGCTTCGGGGGGCTGACGTTCGGACGTTCCCTCCCGGTGGCCAAGGATCTCGTCGTCACCCTCGCGGGCCCCCTGACAGGCCTGGCAATCGGGCTCCCGCTCGCGTACGTCGGGGCGAACGTCCACATCAGCGACCCGACGGTCGCGGTCGCGCTCGGCATGGCCGTCTTCATCAACGTGTTCTGGTCGCTGCTGAACCTGCTGCCCGTGATGCCGCTGGACGGCGGCAACGCGCTCAACGCGTTCCTCGCGCTCGTCACGAGGCGTGACCTGACCAGGGTCACCCGCGTCATCTCCATCATCACGGCCGCAGTGCTCGTCGGGTTCGCCCTGAAGTACCAGATGCTGTTCGCCGCGATGCTCGCGGGGTTCTTCATCTTCCAGAACGTCCAAGCGCTCATCGAGGGCGGTCGGGGACGGTTCGCCCCCAACGTCACCATGCCCCCACGGCCGGGCGCGACCCCGCCACCGCCACCGCCACCGCCCTCCGGCGACGCGCCGGCGCCGGCCGACGCTCCCGGCGGCGGGCCGACGTGGTCGCCCACGATGCCCGAGCGTCCGCCGACGGCCGACCCCGGGGCCGACCCGGGTGGCGACGACCGTCGTGCCGCCGCGTGGACGCAGCCGCAGGTGGGCCCCCGCCGTCGCACCTTCGGTCAAGAGGTCGAGGCCACGGCGCAGGCGCTGGCCCGCAACGAGCCAGAGCTCGCGTCGATCGCCGTCGATCGCGCGGCCCGTCTGGCGGTCTCGCCCGAGGACGCGATGGTGGTGCAGCAGCTCCGCGACGAGGTCCTGCGCCGCCTGACCTCGGGCTGAGCACCGCCCCCGGTCGAGGCGCCGTGGCGCCCTGCCGCTGATCCGCGTCGCTCCCGTGGAGATCCCGCCTACCGATGGCGGCGAAGCGCCCGATCGTCTCCGGGGCCGGCCGGGACCTGACCGGGGCCACTCGAGGGCCAGCGGCCCGCGAGAGGCATGGCGGCCGCCGCCGAGGTCCCGACGACCCCGCGAACTGGGCGTGCAGCCGGGTGTTCAGAGCAGGTGTTCAGGGCGGGTGTTCAGGGCGGATGTCGTGACGCGAAGGCCCGCGACGGGACGGCTAATGTCCGAAGATCCCTGAGCACCACCTGACCACCGAAGCGGACATCGTCACGCCCGAGGCCGCGGACCCGCTGCGGCGCGGCGGCCTGGTGTACAAGCCTGCGCTCACGGGCGTGCGGTTCATCGGCGTGTTCTTCGTGATGCTGTACCACGCCAACGTCCCGTGGATGCAGGGCGGCTTCTTCATGCTCGACGTCTTCTTCGTGCTGAGCGGCTTCCTGATCACCTCGTTGCTCGTGTCCGAGATGACCGAGACCGGGAGCCTGGGACTGGCGCGCTTCTGGAGCCGGCGGGCCAAGCGCCTCGTGCCGGCGCTGTTCCTGCTCGTCGGCGCTGTCGCGGTGTTCGTCGCGCTCGTCCCCTCCCGGCTGGGAACGCCCGATCTGCGGGGCGACGGCATCTCCGCGCTGCTGTACGTGTCGAACTGGCGGTTCGCGCTCAACGGCTCGTCGTACTTCGACAACTTCAACCCCTCGTTGTTCCGGCACACCTGGTCGCTCAGCATCGAAGAGCAGTTCTACGTCCTCTGGCCGCTGCTCTTCGTCGTGGGGTACAAGATGCTCAAGGGCCGGCTCGAGCTCATGGCGCTGATCGCCGGCGTCGGGGCGATCGCCTCCGCCGTGCTCATGGCGATGCTGTACGAGCCGGGAGCGAACCCGGCCCGCATCTACTACGGCACCGACACCCGTCTGCAGGCGCTGCTCGTCGGCGTCGGGCTCGCCCTCGTCAGTCGGGGCAACACGCGCCGGTTCCTGCCGGAGAAGTGGCTGCAGGTCCTCGGTTGGATGGCCTATGCGTCCTTCGCGCTGCTCTTGGTCACGACGAAGCCCACCGACGAGTGGATCTTCCGCGGCGGGTTCATGCTGTTCTCCCTGATCTCGGCCTGCCTCGTGTTCGCGCACGCCGGGTCCGACACCGCCCGCCTGAACCGGATCATCGGCTGGCTGCCGTTCCTGTGGTTGGGTTCGCTGAGCTACGGCCTGTACCTGTGGCTGTGGCCGGTCTTCATCGTGGTCGACGAGGCGCGCACCGGGCTCAGCGGCGCGCCGCTGTTCGTCGTCCAGTTCCTCGTCACCCTGGGCTTGGCCGCGGCCTCCTACTACCTCGTCGAGACGCCGATCCGGCGCAGTTCGTTCTCGTTCCGCACGCCCGGGGCCACGCGCAAGTACGCGGTCAGCGTGGTGAGCGCGGGCGCGCTGGTGGTGGCGATGTTCCTGGTGACCACCACGATCTTCGGTTCGAACGAACAGGTGTCGGCCAGCGTGAGCGCGGGTGCCCGACGGATCCTCGTCACGGGCGACTCCACCGGCGCCACCCTGGTCACCCAGTACCCCGGCACCGGCGACCTCAACGTCGAAGGGGCCACGATCCTCGGTTGCGGCATCATCCGGGGTGACAACAAGCTGTCTGGCCATCCGATCGAGAACACCGCTCGATGCAACACCTGGCCCGAGAAGTGGGCGGACGCCGAGGACACCTTCCACCCGGACATGGTGGTCATCGCGACCGGCGCCTGGGAGATGATCGACAAGGTGGTCGGCACCAAGGTGTACGAGGTCGGCACCGATGAGTGGTTCACCTACGCGCGGGCGGAGTTCGAACAGGCGCTGACGCTCGCCGGGCGGAACGGCCGCCCCATCGTCATGCTCAACGCCCCCTGCGTGCGATCGACCGCGACCGTCGACGGACCGGCGATCCCCGAGGTCATGGACACCCGCCGGCTCGACGCGGTCAACAAGCTCTTCATGGAGCTGGCCGCCTCCCGTCCCGACCAGGTCCACCTGCTCGACCTCAAGGGGTTGCTCTGCCCGAACGGGAAGTTCGAGGCCAAGATCAACGGCATCGAGCCCCGGCCCGACGGTGGGCACTACAGCGTTGCCGGTGCGGCGATGGTGTGGCGATGGCTGGCCCCGCAGGTCAACGCCATCCTGGACCAACGCAGCGCGCTGCCGCGCTGATCGCAGCAGGAGCGAGGCTCAGCAGTGCGCCTTGTTGTAGGCGAGGATCCGCTGTCCGGCGGCAGCCAGCTCGTCGAGGAACACCTCGTCCCGGCGGGCGAACCACTGCCCGAACTTGGCGCTCGTCGAGACCTCGCCGCTCTCGACCGCCGGCTTCACCAGTTGCAGCGCCTTCACGATGGTGGCGTGGTCGGCTGCGAGCTCCGCCGGGACGTGGTCCCGAACGGCGTCGGTCGCCAACTCGTACTGGCGGAACTGCCCCGGGAAGGGCTTCTTGGTGTCGTTGGACAAGGTCTGCTGCATCTTCACCCAGGCGCAGAACTGCGGATCGCCGTCCTTCTTCGACGGCGCCGAGGTCGTGGGCGTCTTGGCGGGCTTGGTGGTCGACTCTGCTTCCACCGTCGTCTCGGTGGTGGTCGACGAGACGTCGGCGCTGTCCACTTGCGCGTTGGGTGCAGGATCGCTGCCGCAGGCCGCCAATGTGCCCAGGGTCAGCACGATCGTTGCGACGAGGAGCGCGAGACGACGAAGCACGGGATCCGAAGGTAGCAGCACCGGCCCGATCCTCCGACGCGACCACGTGGTGCCCGCGCCGCCCGCGTCGCGAGCAGGGACGCTCCCGAGCCCGTCTAGGCCAGATCGCCGGCCGCGGCGGTGTCGGCCAGCCACACGACCTTGTCGGCGTGCACCTTGCTCGCCGGGGCGGTCTCGTCGCCTTCGCACACGCGGCGCAGGGCGTCGTGCTTCTCTTCGCCCATGACGGTGACGATGATCAGGCGCGCACGCGCCAGGCCGGCATAGGTGAGGGTCATGCGCTGGTGCGGGTTGTTGCCGAGGGGATCCTCGTTCATCACGACGAGGCGCCCGGGGTCAGCGGTCAACGCCGGCGACTGCGGGAACAGCGAGGCGGTGTGCCCGTCAGGCCCCAGCCCGAGGTGGATCAGGTCGAACTTGCCGAGCTCGCCGATGCGCAGCTGGTACGGATCGGGACCCTCCTCGCAGATCATCGGGTAGTGCGCGTTGGCCGCGCCGACCCGGTCGAGCAACGCCTCGCGACCCAACCGGTAGTTCGAGTCAGGGTCGTCGAGCGGCACGCAGCGCTCGTCGCCCCAGTACACGTCGACCTTCCACCAGTCGATCTGCGTGTCGGCGTCCGTCGCCAGCCGCTCGTAGCACTGCCGGGCCGTACCGCCACCGGACAACGCCACCGAGAAGGTCTCCGCCGGGCGCGCGTGGAACGCTTCGATGACCCGTTCCGCGAACTCTCCAGGGACGTCGTCGACGATGACGAGCGATCCGTGCATCTCGTTTCCACCTGTTCTGGTGTCGTGAGCCTTCTGACGCTGCGCAGGCCGTCACGGGGCCCGCAGGTCGGAGCAGTCTGCCATCAACCGAAGGTCTGGGCCTTCGCCTGCAACGAGCCGATCAGCTCGTCGAAGGACTTCGAGAAGGAGGCCACGCCCTCGTCCTCGAGGGTCTTCGTGACGTCGGCCATGTCGATGCCGACGGCCTTCAGCGCGGCCATGGTGGCGTGCGCCTCGGCGAAGTCCGTGTCGAGGGTGCGGGCCACGGTGCCGTGGTCGTCGAAGGCCTCGAGCGTGGCGTCGGGGATCGTGTTGACCGTGTTGGGCCCGATGAGCTCGTCGACGTACATCGTGTCCGGATACGCCGGGTTCTTCGTCGACGTCGAGGCCCAGAGCGGTCGCTGCGGGCGGGCGCCGCGCGCCACGAGGGCGTCCCAGCGCTCACCCGTGAAGGTCTGGAGGAACAGCTCGTAGGCGAGGCGAGCGTTGGCCACGGCCGCCTTGCCCTTCAGCGCGAGGGCCTCGTCGGTGCCGATGGCATCGAGGCGGCGGTCGACCTCGGTGTCGACGCGGCTGACGAAGAAGGACGCGACCGAGGAGATGTCCTTGAGGTCCCCGTCCGCGGCTTCGAGCCCGGCGATGTACGCCTCAATCACGGCGGCGTAGCGCTCGAGGCCGAAGAGCAGCGTGACGTTGATGCTGCGCTTCTCGCTGATCATCGCCTGGATCGCAGGGAGGCCTTCGAGGGTGCCCGGGATCTTCACGTAGAGGTTCGGCTCGTCGATGAGGTCGCTCAGGTGCCGCGCCGCCGCCTTCGTCCCTTCGGTGTCGTGCGCGAGCGAGGGGGCGACCTCGACCGACACGTAGCCGTCGATCCCGTCCGAGCTGTCGTAGATGGGCCGCAGGATGCGCAGGGCCTCCTCGATGTCCCCGGTGACGAGCTTCCAGTAGCTGTCGTCGACCGACGTGCCCTCGCCGATGAGCGCGCGGAACTCGTCGTCGTACTCGCTGCCCGACTCGATCGCCTTCTGGAAGATCGTCGGGTTCGAGGTGATGCCGCGCACGCCGCGGTCGATCCACCGCTGCAGCTCGCCGCTGGTGATCCAGCCGCGCTTGAGGTTGTCGAGCCAGGGGCTCTGGTTCTGTTCTTCGTACAGTGCCTTCAGGTTGGCCATCGGTGGCGCCTTTCGGAGTGCGGCGGGTTGCAGGGCGGGACGGTGGGCAGGGCGGGCGCCGGCGAGGGCGCCAGGTGCGGCAAGTCTGGCCGGGAGCGGCGCCCGATGTGGCACGGACGCCGGGATGCGGTCAGGACGAGGGAACGGCGGGGTCAGGAACGCGACAGGAGCGCTTCGGCGTGCGCGACCACGTTGGGCACGTTCATACCCAGCTTCTCCAGGACGATCGCTCCCGGGGCGCTGGCGCCGAAGCGGTCGATGCCCACCGACGCGTCCACCCACCGGCTCCACCCGAAGGTGGATCCGGCTTCGACCGAGAGGCGGGGGATCCCCTCGCCCAGCACCTCGCGCTGGTAGCTCTCGTCCTGGGCCTCGAAGAGGTCCCAGCTCGGCATCGAAACGACGCGGGTGGGCGTGCCGGCGCCCTCGAGCTCGGCCGCCGCCGCGATCGACAGCGCCACCTCCGACCCGGTGGCGACGATGACCAGCGCCGGCGCTCCGCCACCGGCCTCCTTCAGCACGTAGGCGCCGCGCAGCACCCCCTCGTTGCCGGCCGTGCCGTCGAGGATCTCGAGGTCCTGACGGCTGAGCACCAGCGCGGTGGGGCCGTCCGCCGCGTTCACGGCGATGCGCCACGCCATGGCGGTCTCGTTGGCATCGGCCGGCCGGATCAGGCGCAGGCCCGGCATCGCCCGCAGCGACGCGAGGTGCTCTTCGTGGAGACCCTCTCCATGCCCGGGAAGGGCGG
>CAYUOL010000304.1:0-8197 GCA_964446345.1 uncultured Iamiaceae bacterium
CGATGGCGTCGCTCCCCTCGATCTTCACGACGCAGGCAGGCTACATCATCGCCCCGGCGATGCTCGCGGATCCGACGCTCGCCAAGAAGCCGATCGGCAGCGGGCCGTTCATCTTCCAGACGCACGAGGACGGCAAGATCTGGAGCTTCAAGAAGAACCCCGACTACCGCCAGAAGGGCCTCCCGGCTCTCGACGCCATCGACTTCCTCCCCATCGTCGACCCGGTCGGGCGCAACGACATGCTGCGCAAGGGCGACCTCGACGTCATGCAGACCCAGGGCGGGCCCCAGATCCTCGACCTGCGGACCTCCGACTTCAAGACCGTCGAGAACCAGTACGGCGACAAGGGCTTCCTCATCGGCAACACGACCAAGGCGCCGTTCGACAACGTGATCGCCCGGCGCGCCGTCGCCTACGCGACCAACGCGGCGAAGTGGCGCAAGGACGAGTTCGCCGACGTGGCCCAACCGGCCAACAGCCCCTTCGGCCCGGGGCAGCCCGGCTACACGAAGGAGAACGCCTACCCCCAGTACAACCTGGACGAGGCGAAGAAGCTCGTGAAGCAGTACGAGACCGAGACGGGCAAGCCGCTCGAGTTCTCCCTGCTGATCGTCGACGACCAGACGAACGTCGCCGTCGGCCAGGCCTTCCAGTCGGGGTTCGAGCAGGCCGGCATGAAGGTCACCCTCGACCAGAAGCCGCAGATCAACCTGCTCGCCGCCGTCGCCGTCGGCCAGTACCAGCTGAGCCAGTTCCGGGTCTTCGCCCAGCCGAACCCGGACGCCGACGCGCACTTCTACCGGACGAGCTCGATCACGCCAGGCATCTCGCTGAACTTCCCCCGCTACACGAACCCCGACATCGACAAGGCGGTCGACGAGGCGATCGCGACGACGGACGCGGCGAAGCGGACGGCGGCATACGAGAAGGTCAACAAGATCCTCGCGGACCAGGTGCCGTTCATGTGGCTGGGCCAAGAGGTCTGGATGGTGGCGGCGAACCCGAAGGTCAACGGCATCTACGCCGCCGCCAACGGCTCGATCGCCACGGTCGGTCCGAAGACGTGGGTCGCGAAGCTCTCGATCTCGCGCTGACCGGAGGCGCCCGGGCGCGCTGCCCTGACCCCGCGGTCGCCGACGCGCGGACCTGACGCGCGGACCCGGCGCGCGGACGTGACGCGGTGCGGCGCGGCTGCGTGCGGCAGGATGGCATGACGATGCCGCCGTCGGAAGGGCCACGCACGATGCCGCACCGCACCCCCCGTTCGAGAACCGTCGCGACGAGCACGGTGGTGCTCCTCGCCCTCGCGGCGCTGTTCAGCACCGCGGTCGCGTGCGCGAAGGACCCGACCCCCGGTCCGGCGGCGTCGGCGTCGTCCTCGGGCGGCACCGCCCGCAGCGGCGGCGGCGGGTCCACCGGTGCGAGCCAGGGTGAGGGGCAGGGTGAGGGGCAGGGTGAGGGGCAGGGCGCGAGCCCGACGACCGCCACCGGCCCGGGACCGGCCCCGACGAAGGGATCGGGGGCGATCACGTTGGTCACGCTGGGCGACAGCCTGACGGCGGGCCAGGGCGAGGAGCCCGAGCGCGGCTACCCCGAACGCCTGAAGGACTGGCTGGTCGCGAACGGCCACCCGGGGTCGACCGTCGTGAACCTCGGCCGTTCCGGCTGGACGTCGCAACAGGTGATCGACGGCGGCGACGGCGAGCGCGGCCAGCTCGCCGCCGCGCAGGAGGCCATCGCGCAGGCGGCGAGCGAGGGCACGCCCGTGATCGCCACGCTGCTGATCGGCTCCAACGACCTCTGGTACCTCTACAACAACGACGCCCCGACCACGGCGGACGACGAGCGCACCGACCTGGCGACGTACCGGGCCAACGTCCAGAAGATCGTCAGCACGCTGCGCGCCGCGGGCGCGAGCGTCGTCGTCGGGATCAACGACGACCAGTCGCACCGGCCGATGATGACCGACGCGACGATGCGCGAGAACACCTTCCCCGCCATCACCGCCGGTGAGGTGACGCAGATGTCGGCCCAAGCGCAGAAGTACGCGACGGTCGTGCGGGAGGTGGCCGCGGACAACGGCGCGCTCGTCGTCGACTTCCTCGAGGCGCCGCTCTTCCGCGATCGGGCGCGTCTGAACGAGGACGGCAACCACCCCAACAGCCGCGGCTACGACGAGATGGCCGAGGTCTGGCGCGCCGGGATGCAGCCGCTCGTCTGACCCGCCTACTTCGGGATCGGGACGCAGTCGAACTGCGTCGGATCGGCGACCGCATGCGCGAAGTTGCCGACGGTGACGCAGATGCGGTTGGCGGGCGCCGGCCGCTTGGCCGCGGTGAGCTCGCTGGTGCCGGTGTAGGGCGACACGTCGGTGATCTCCCACACGCCCTGATCGACGTTGAAGGTCTTGGCGTTGGTGCCGGCCTGGTCGGGCGAGTAGATGTCCCAGAAGAAGTGGGCGTGGAAGAAGCCCTCCTTGAACGAGGGCTGGAAGCCGGTCGCCGTCCACGTGACCACGTAGTTGCCACCGACGAGCTTCACGTCGTCGATGAAGATGCACCGGGAGCCGGCCTTGCAGGTGCGCGCCGCCGTCGTGGTCGTGGTCGATGCCGGCGCGGTGCTCGCCACGGTCGTGCTCACCTCCGCGCTGCTCGTCGGGGCCGCGGTCGTCGTGGGCGCCGAGGGGGTCGAGGGGGTCGAGGGACTCGACGCGGCGACCGTCGCCGTGCCCGAGCTGCGGGTGGCGAGGATGGCGGCGATGGCGGCGCCGGCGAGCAGCACCATCACCACGATGATGGCGACGAGCGCACGGGTGCCTTTGCGCCGGAAGGGTGCCCCCGGCGCTCCGCCCGGGCTCCCGCCGGATCCAGGGGGCGCGACCGGTGACGACGGGGGGCCGGCGGCGCCGAACGAGCCCGCCGCTCCCGCCGCTGCGGCCGCTCCGGGTGCCCCTGGTGCTCCGGGGGATCCCGCGGATCCCGACGGGGACGGTCCCGGCGGAGGTCCGGGCGGCGGCCCCGGCGGGGGCCCGGAGGAAGGCCCGGGGCTGACGCCGTACGGCGACGCACCGTCGGCCAGCCCGCCCCCGGCCGAGACCGGCACCCCCGGGTGCGGCGTGGTCGGGGCGGACGCGATCTCGTAGGCGCCGGAGATCGGTGGCGTCCCGAGCCCTGGCGCTGCTTGTCCCCCCGGCGCCCCGTCCGTCCCCGGTGCCCCCGGCGCCGCGTGGGTCGCCGGCGACGCGCCGCCGGCGGACACCTCGCTCGCGGTGCCGGGCGTCGGACGAGCCGCGAGCAGCGCCGCGGTCTGCGCCGAGGTGCGACCGTCGTCGGCCGCGGTGAGGTCCGTCCCCACGAAGTGGTCGGCCCGCAGCGCGGGATGGGCCATGGTCGGCTGGCGCACGGGCGCGTCGGGCGGTGGAGGGCGCAGCGCCGCCGCCCCGATCACGCCACCGCCCATGAGCTTCGTGCCGCTGTTGTGCAGCCAGTTGCTGCCGAACGACTCGCCCGCCGCCACGGCCAGCGCGACCCCGAAGTCGCGCGCGGTGGCGTAGCGGACCTGCAGGTCCTTGGCCAGCGCGCGCATCACGACGTCGGCGATGGGGGCCGGCACGTCCGGTGCGGTGACCGCCAACGCCTCGGGCGTGTCGCGCGCGTGTTGGATCAGGCTCTCGACCGGCGTCTGCGCCTCGGGGAACGGCACGCGCCCGGCCAGCTGCTCGTAGAGGACGATCCCCAGGCTGTAGACGTCCGACGCCGGCCCGAGGTCGTGCCCCCAGGCCTGCTCCGGGCTCATGTAGGTCGGGGTCCCGATGACCTCGCCGGCGCGGGTGCGGCGGACGTCGAGGTCGACCTCCATCGCGATCCCGAAGTCGCCCAGGCGGGCGACGCCGTCGGACGAGAAGAGGATGTTCTCGGGCTTGATGTCGCGGTGCAGGATGCCATGGTCGTGCGCGGCTTCGAGTGCCGAGCACATGGCCAGCGCGATGCCGCAGGCCTGGTCCGCACGGGTGCCGTACGCCGAGAAGTACTCCCACAGCGTGCCGCCGCTGAGCAGCTCCATCACGATGAGCCAGGTGCCGTCGTGCTCGACGAAGTCGTACACCTTCATGATGTGCGGGTGGTCCAGCTGCCCGATGATGCGCGCCTCGCTGATGAAGCGATCGAGCGCGTTGGGGTCGTTGGCGAAGGCGCGCGGGAGCTGCTTCACCGCGACGTTGCGCCCCAGCGCCACGTGCTGCGCCCGGAACACCGAGCCCCACCCGCCACGACCGATCTCGTCACCCACGACGTACCCGGGCAGCGCCGCGGCGACGAGATTGCGGTCGAGGTCCATCCTGCCGAGTGCCTCCCGGGGCGGGGTCGAGCGAAGCATACCGATGCGGGTTCCTCCGGACGGGTCGCTCCCCCGGTTCGAACCCCGGGCGCCTGAGAGTTGTTTGAAGCAACTCTGATGGGTAACCTGCGTTGCATCGAACAACTCAGACCTCGGAGGTCGCCATGCCCGATGCAGTGATCGTTGACGCCGTCCGCACGCCGCTCGGCAAGGGGAAGCCCAACGGCGCCCTCGCCGGGGTCCATCCCGTCGATCTCTTCGCGCACCCGCTGCGAGCGGTGGTCGAGCGCACCGGGATCGATCCGGCCACGATCGACGACGTGATCGGTGGGGCCGTGACCCAGTCCGCCGAGCAGAGCGTGAACGTCACCCGCCGGGCGATGCTCGCCGCGGGCTACCCGGAGCGCGTGCCCGCCACCACGGTGGACCGGCAGTGCGGTTCGTCGCAGCAGGCGATCCACTTCGCCGCGCAAGGCATCATCGCCGGCGCCTACGACATCGTCGTCGCCGGCGGGGTCGAGTCGATGAGCCGCGTGCCGATGGGCTCGAACGTCCAGGGCGCGACCGACATCGACGGCGTCGCCCTGGCCGAGCGCTACCCGGAAGGCTTCATCCCCCAGGGCGTGGCAGCCGAGCGCATCGCGACCCGGTGGCACCTCGACCGCGCCGCGCTCGACGCGTTCGCGCTGCAGTCCCAGGAGCGTGCCGCGAGCGCCCGCGACGGCGGCCGCTTCGAGCACGAGATCGTGCCGCTGAAGGCGGCGGACCCGGAGGGGGCGCTGCGCGAGGTCGCCACCGACGAGGGCATCCGGGCCACGTCGCTCGAGGCGCTCGCCGGCCTGCGCCCCGCCTTCCAGCACGAGCACTGGGAGCAGCGCTTCCCGGGCATCACGTGGGGCACGACGGCCGGCAACTCGTCACAGCTGACCGACGGCGCCGCGGCAGCGCTGCTCATGAGCGACCGCACCGCGGCCGAGCTCGGGCTCCGTCCACGGGCGCGCATCCACTCGATGACCGTCGAAGGCGACGACCCGCTGTACATGCTCACCGCCGTCATCCCGGCGACGCGCAAGCTGCTCGCCCGCTCGGGCCTGGCCCTCGAGGACATCGACCTGTTCGAGGTGAACGAGGCCTTCGCCTCCGTCGTCCTCGCGTGGGCGCAGGAGATCGGGGCCGATCTCGAGAAGGTGAACGTGAACGGCGGCGCCATCGCGCTGGGGCACCCACTCGGCGGATCGGGCGCCCGGCTCACCGCCACGCTGCTCAACGCGCTCGAGCAGCGCGACGCCCGCTACGGGCTGCAGGTCATGTGCGAGGCCGGCGGCCTCGCGAACGCCATGATCATCGAACGGCTCGGTTGACCCCTGCCGTCGGAGCCTTCACCGGCACCATCGCCGCCTTGCGCTCCCGCGGGCGGAGCTCCCCGGCGGCCGCGAGCGCCATCACGCAGATGCCGAAGAGGGTGCCTCCGAAGAAGCCGACGGCGAGGGACATGGCGTTGAACATCTCGAGCTCCAGACGTGATCGTGGTGCCTCAGACCGGCGGTCCGATCGGGAGTGACCCGGAGGCCGCTCGGCCACGCCGTTGTGGCCGAGCGTGCCGCCAAGGTGACAGACCCCTCATAAGTCGTGCGTAAAGGATCGGGCGCGGGGCCAGCGACGGGTGGCAGGGACGGCCAACGGGGGTGACGGCCTCGCAGTAGCGTGCGGCGATGACCGAGCCGCGGCTACGGGTGGTGCAGCTCAACGCCGGTTCGCTGCTCGAGCCGGACTGGGAGCACCGTCGCCACGAGGTCGTGTCATGGATCGACCACCTCCGGCCCGACGTCGTGTGCCTCCAGGAGATCTGGGAGAGCGAACAGGGGCAGAACACCGCCGAGTGGATCGTCGAGCGCCTGTCGGGCTCGTGGCACTGGCGCTTCGGCGGCCATCCCTTCCACGAGGCGGTCTGGCCCGATCCGACGTTGCTGTTCGGCTCCGCCGTCCTGTCGCGATGGCCGATCGACGATTCGCACCTCTTCCGCCTCCCGGTCGCGGAGGACGACGACCCCGTCGTGCACCGCGTCCCGTGGGAGCTCTTCCACGTGCGCACCGCGGGGCTCGACGTGTTCTCGACCCACCTCGCCGCGGCACCCCACCAGACCAACCACCGCACGCTGCAGGTGCAGGCAATCGACGAGCACATGCGAGAGGTGCGCGGCGCGCTCGATGCCCCCGTGCCGTTCGGGCAACGTCGACGCGCCGCGCCCGCGATCCTCTGCGGCGACTTCAACGCCGAGCCGGACAGCGACGAGATCCGGTTCCTCTGCGGGCTCTCCGCCCTCGACGGCCGCACGACCTTCCTGCAGGATGCGTGGCGCGTGGCCGGCGACGGCGGCCCCGGGCTCACCCAGGACTGGCGGAGCAACCCGATCGCCGCCTCCCTCAACGTGCATCGCAAGCGGATCGACTACGTCTTCGTGGGCGATCCGTTCCTGCGCGTGGGCCACGCCGGCCGGGTCCTGCACGCGGCGGTCGCGTTCGACGAGGCCCGCACCGGGGTGCTCGCCAGCGATCACTGCGGCCTCGTGGTCGAGGTGCTCTGGCCCCAGCGACCGCAGGGCGCGAGCGCTGCGTCGTAGCCGCGCCGCCGCCTGCGGTGAGTTCTCGCCGTGGCGCCCGTCTGTCCGGCGTGAGCCCCGATCCGGCACCTGCACCGCGACCGCCCGCCGCGCGGGCTCGCGTCGTGCTCGTGCGGCGGGACACCGCCGAGACCGTCCTCGTCGGGGTGGTGGGCGTCGACGAGCCGTGCGACCTGGCGCTGGTCGATCGGCTGCTGCGCCTGCGGCTCGCGGCCGCGCGTCGCGGGGCCCTCCTCGAGCTGCGGGACGTGGACCCGGAGCTGACGCACCTGCTGCAGCTCGTCGGGGTGGCCGCCCTCATGCTCGGCGGCTGAACGGCGCGCCGGCTCAGACCGGTTCTTCGATGCGCGGCGGGAGGCCGAACTCGGCGAAGAGCTCGGGGTACAAGAAGTTGTGGTGGCCGACGATCTTGCCGCCCGCCACCTCGATCACCTGGATCGCCCATGGCTCCCACAGGCCCGGCCGCACGAAGTGGTAGTTGCCGAAGCCGGCAGTGCCGTTGACGTCGATCGGGAGCAGCCGGCCGTGCTCGCACACGATGCCCTGGCCGAGGAACCACGCCGCGAGCTCGTCGGGCCCGACCAGCCACACCTCCCAGGGCGGCATCGAGAGGATGACGTCGTCGCGCAGCAGCGTGACCAGCGACGAGATGTCGTAGCGCTCGAACGCGTCGACGTACTTCGCGAGCAGCTCCTCCTGCGCGGGATCGACCCGGGGGTCGAGCGGCTCGCCCTGGACCGATGCCAACGTGGCCCGCGCGCGCTGCAGCGCGCTGTTGACGGAGGCCACGCTCGTGTCGAGCAGCTCGGCCACGTCGGCGGCGGACCACTTGAGCACCTCGCACAGGATGAGCGTGGACCGCTGCCGCGGCGGCAGGTGCTGCAGGGCGGCGACGAACGCGAGGCGGATGCTCTCGCGGGCCTCGGCCACCGCGGCCGGGTCGCCGCCGAGGTCGATCACGCGACCGTCGGCGATCGGCTGCACGAACAGGTGCTCTTCGCTCTGGGGCCCGAGCACGACGTCGGCCGCGATGGACGAGGGCCCCATCTCCATGGGTCGCGCCCGCCGCTGCGGGCTGCGGTGCATGTCGATGCAGACGTTGTTGGCGATGCGGTAGAGCCAGGAGCGCAGCGACGACCGGCGCTCGAACCGGTCGTAGGCCTTCCACGCCCGCACCATCGTCTCCTGCACCGCGTCCTCCGCCTCGGACCCCGAGCCGAGCATGCGGTAGCAGAACCCGG
>CAYUOL010000305.1:0-8183 GCA_964446345.1 uncultured Iamiaceae bacterium
CTACGGATCAGAAGGTTGGGGTTCGAGTCCCTTCGGGCTTGCTGCAGACCCAGGCCAGCGACCTGCGGACTGGATGGAGCCGAGGATCTCCGACCTCTCGGTCGTCTCGCAGCACTGCGACGGCCTAGGGCCGATGTGCTGCACTGGTTCGTGGTCGACAGCGCGGCTGCCCAACCGCCGGTCACCTACGGTTGGCGGGTGGCTTCGTCGCTTCACGGTGGTGCCGTCCTCATCACGGGCGCCGGGAGCGGCATCGGCCGAGCCACGGCACTGCTTGCGTCGCAGCACGGGGCGTCGATCGCCGCGATCGACATCGACGGCGACGCCCTCGCGGAGACGGCCGCGCTCGTCGGGGAGCGGCACGGCCGGATCGCGACCGTGGTCGCCGACGTCGCCGCCGGGCCCGCGCTGGCCGACGCGATCGACACCCTCGCGGCCGCGACCGGCGAGTTGCACGCCGTGTTCGCGAACGCTGCGGTGCTGCCCCCACCCGTTGCGGTCGGTGACATCGACTGGCAGCTCTGGGATCGGGTGCTCGACGTGAACCTGACCGGAGCGCTCCGGACGCTCGTCCTGTCACTGCCCTACGTCGTCGACGGAGGATCACTCGTCGTGATCGGATCGTCGATGGCGATCCGACCACGAGAAGGGCGCCTCGCCTACGTCGCAGCCAAGGCCGGTCTTCACGCCGCCGCCAAGGCGCTCGCCTCGGAGGTCGCCCCCCGGCGGATTCGGGTCAACGTCCTCGCCCCCGGCCTGACCGACACGCCGATGGTCCGCCGGATCCCCGGCCACATCGAGAGCGGCCTGAAGAGCGTGCCCCTGGGCGAGCTGGTCCCCGCCGAGGAGGTCGCCGCGATGGCCATCCACCTCCTCTCGGACGACACGCAGCACGTGACCGGTGCGGTGTTCAGCATCGACGGCGGCCGCACCGCCGGCTGACTGCCGTCATCCGAGAGCCCGGCCCGAGCCGCCAGGTCGCGGGCACCGTCGCCGTGGCTTGAAGCGGCTCTCACGACTCGCCGCCCGCTGACGCTCGGTCCGTCCGTGCTGTCGATCACGAACTGACCATCCATGCCACCCCCTGCGTTATCGGGGTGGAGGGATGACGGGACGCAGCTCGCCACCGGGCGCCTCGACGCCCCCGCGTCGGCTTCCTTCCCCGGCCCAGACGCCGCATGTTGCCGGGCCATGCGCTCGGCGCCGCCGAGGACGGGCGCCGTCGCCCGCGGCTCAGCCGGTGGTGAGGTCGTGCAGGCGGCGTTCGAAGGCTGCACGCGTCGGCGCCGCCGGTGCGTTGTCGAGGACGGCGAACGTGACGTGATCGAACGACCGGGCGAAGTCGCCTTCCAGGAGCTGCGCGAACGCGTCCGCCACGACCGGCGGGTCGTTGCGGAAGACGCCACAGCCCCACGCACCCAGCACGAGGGTCCGTTGTTCATGGAGGGCGGCGGCGGTCAGCACGCGGCGGGCGCGCTCCCGGATCACCGAGCGGAGATCACCCGACCACCGCCGGTTCGCGAGCGCTCCGGCGTTCGGCGCGGCCGCGGTGAGCATCGTGATCTCGTACGGGCTGCGCAACAACCCGCCGTCGTCGGCCCGGAACACCGGTACGCGAGGTGAGCAGATCACGCGGTCGCTGTAGATGGGGTCGGACTGTCGCCTGTGGAAGTCGTAGTACTCGGGAACCTCCTGGAGGCAGGCGACGAGCGCGGAGGACCGGGCGAGGCTCTCCTCCTGGGCCTGCGATCCGCCGAGGAAGCCGCCCCCGGGATGCTTCGCCGAGGCGAAGTTGAGACACGCGATCGCCTCGTCACCGTCATCGACGAGGCGCTGCGCGGCGGCGAGCGTCGTCTCGCCGGTGACCTCGACGCGCCCGTGTCGTTCGTGGCCGGGAACCACCGTGAGCGCCGGGTCGTCGGGGAGGTGGAGGTGCGAGCCGCGACGCGCCTCGAGCGTGGCGTGCTCGATGCTCACCACGCACCCGTCGAGCTCGTAGTGCCCAGCTTCGAGGATGCGCACGGTCTCGGCGGCCACTGCGGCTCGGGCCGATCGGTTCATGTCCAGATCCTTGCTGCTGTCCGGCCGTCGTGAACCAAGCGTTCTCGGAAGGCGGTCACTGGTCAACACGGAGATCCTCGCCGATGGGCAGCCGGAGGACTTCGCTCGTGTCTGGTGACCGAATCGTCCTGGCCAGGAGGGTCCCTCACGTGCACACCGCACCACGGTGTTGCGGTGACGCCGGTCGTTCAGGCGGCGGTCGGCCCGAGGAGGCGGGCGCGGACTCGGGCGGGATAGGTGCGGGTGAAGGAGACGGGGACGACGAAGCCGACGACCTGCGCCACCACCCACAGCGGCACGGCGTGGGAGTGCTCGTGGGCGAGCACGGCGCCCACGAGGGCGGTGACGGTGAAGCTGGCCGCCCACACCGCGGTGATGACCGTGTTGACCCGCAGGAACAGCGGGTCGTCCCAGAGCTCGGGGGGCGTCGACCGCCGGGCGAGCGCCACGGTGAACGGCTTGCCCACCAGCAGCGATGCCGTCGCGGCGACGCCGAGCGTCCCGAGGGCCAACGCCGCCAGGTACGGGCGCACCCCGGCATCCGGGCTCGCCAGCGCGATCGGCAGGAACACGGCGAAGAAGGCCGTCGTCACCGCGGTGAGCAGCTCGACGCCGGGGCCCCGGCGCTGCTGGGCCAGCACGACCAGGCCGGCGGCGACGCCGGAGCGCCAGTCGCCCATCGCCGAACCGGCGGCGAACGCGATCCAGGGGGCGAAGCTCTTCAGGTGCTCGCGCACGGTGACGTCCCCCCGGAGCTCGCGATCGAGGGACCCGATCCGCAGGGCGTCTCGGCGCCGGCCGCCGGGTGGGCTTGGTCCGGCCGGCTCGAGGTGTGGAGGTCGAGCAGCACGGCGCCGATGTCGCGAAGGCCGGCGAGCACACCGTGCAGGTGCGCCTGGTCGCCGTCGATGGTGAGGCTGGTCGTCCCGTCACCGAGGCGCCGCAGCTCGGCGCCGCCGAGCCGAGCGGACCAGTGGTCGTCGAGGTGCCCGTGCACGCGGATCGTGTAGGTGGCGAGGGCGTCGGTCACGGGAGCGCTCCTTCGAGGACGGGTCGCGGCGCCCGCGCCGGGCGGCGACGGGGGCGCCGGATGGCGACTTCGGCGACGGCGAGGTTGATCATCCAGCCGGCGCCCTTGGCGAGGTCGGCGGCGACGACGCCGGTGCCGAAGAGGGCCTCGCCGAACCCGGCGGTGAAGGCCTGGGTGCCGGCGGCGAGGCCGACCGCGTAGGCCCGGGCCATCCACGCCCGGTGGGCGGCGACGTCTCGGCGCCGGATCGTGGTGACGCCGAGCACGAGGCTGATGGCCATCAACGAACCGAAGCCGAGGCGGAAGAGGTAGAGCAGCGTGCCCGAGTTGGGTTGCGCCTCGAAGAAGAGCGTCATGGCCAGGCCGGAGCCGGCGGCCAGCAGCCCGGCCGGCACCAGCACCCGCCCGGCTCGGCGGTGCCACACCGGGTGGCGCCGCCGGAACCGGGGCAGGAACTGGAGGATGCCAGCGAGGACGAACACGGTCGCTCCCACGATGTGCAGGACGAGCGGCAGCGGGAAGTCGCCGTAGCGGTGGTTGGCCGGCATGACCGCGGGACCGCCAGCCACCTCGACGAGGCGGAGGGCCCCCGAGATCACCGGGATGGCGCTGAGCGCGAGCAGCAGGGTCACGAGTGGCCAGCTGCGACGCCGGCCGCTCATCGGCCCGCGGCGACGGCGACCCGCGCGGGGACCGGGGCGACGCTGGCGTCGGCCGGATGGCGCGGCTCACGCCACTGGGACAGACCGAGTCCGATCAGGGCGATGCCGGTGGGGATGGCGAAGGGACGGCTGAAGGACTCGGGCAGGAACTTCAGCGCGAGGACGGCGATTGTGCTGGCGGCGAACAGCGCGGACGCCCAGCGAGACACCAGTCGGGTCCGGTACAGCGCGATGCCGAACAGCAGACCGCCGATGGCGTACCCCATCCCCATGACCGCGAACAGGACACCCATGGTGCCGATGTCGCCGGTCGGCGTCTTCCCCATGGCACCGTCGATGAAGTCCTGCACGTACGCCGGGCTGGTCTTGGCGACGGTCGGGAGGACGAAGCCGACGATGCTCTGCACGGCGAACATCGCGAGGTAGCCCACCGAGATCATGACGTAGCCGATGAGCCCGGCGAGGCCGAGGCGGCGGTGGGTGCGGACGAACAACCCGGTGAGGCCGGCGAGGGCGAGCACGGCCATCGTGGCCTTGGCGCCCTCGCGGATGAACATCTCGGAGGTCACGACGTGCTCGACGTCGGCGGGCGGGTGGTTGATCTGGACGCCGATGAAGATCGCGCCCGCGGCGACGGCGCACAGGCCCGACGCAGCGATGAGACGGTTGGACGTGAGGTTCATGTCGACTCCTGGTGGTTCGGTGCCAGGGGGTTCCGGCAACGAACGCAACGTACGGATCGACGTGGTGAGCGCACATCACAACGTGATGTGACTGCCATGGTGATTGCGGGAGAGGTGCAGGTCAGACGGCACCGAGCTCGGCACCGCGGGTGACCGCCGCCCGCCGTGTCTGCACCCCGAGCTTGGTGTAGATGCGCTTGGTGTGGGTCCGCAGCGTGTTGACGGAGATGTACAGCGCCTGCGCGATCTCGGGCCCGCTGAGGTCGCTCGCCAGCAGGCGGAGCACCTCGACCTCGCGCTCGCTCAGCCCGTCCGGGGCGCCCGCGCGTTCGGCGACCGGCGGGGCGGAGCCGGGTTCACCGGCCAGGAGCTCTCGGGCCAGGCGGGCCGACTCCGGGGGGCCGCTGGACGCCACCTGGCCCAGCAGCTCGATCATGGCGGGGCCTTCGTCGAGAAAGAGGCGCACGTAGCCCGCCGGCACCCCTGCCCCGAGGGCCGCGGAGAGGTCCGCGACCGCGGCACCGACATCGCCTGTCGCCTGGTGGAGGAGCGCGCGGAGGAGGCGAGCCTCGATCACGCTGCCGCCCCGATCAGCCGCCTCCGCCTCCGCCAGCACCGAGCGGACGATCCGACCGGTGCCCTCGGCGTCGCCGTCGGCGAGGAGCAGACGGGCGAGCGTGAGCTGGTCGTACTCGATCGAGTACGTGGCCTCGTCCGCGGGGGTGACGTCGTGATCGCGCGCCCAGGACCGGGCGTCGTCCAGTCGGCCTTGCGCGATGCGGAGGCGCGCTCGCATGGCGGCGATCGGGTGCACGTCGGGGAAGAACCCCGGCATGAACAGCGGCTCGCCGCGATCGAGCATGGCCACGGCGCCGTCGAGGTCGCCGCGGGCCCGGAGCAGCGCCGCCATCGCCGTGTACCAGCGGTGGCGGTTCTCGAGCAGCGAGCCGAGCTCGCCGATGTCGCGAGCGATGTCGAGGTGCTCGGCCGCCGCGTCGAGCTCGCCCTGCTCGCGCAGCACGTGGGCCAGCGCGACGTGCAGGTCACCGGTGCTCGCGAGCATGACGTCGGTGCGGTCCGCGGCGGCGACCGCCTGCTCGCAGATCCGGCGGGCTTCGAGCGGCCGGCCCCGCGCGAGCCACATGTCCGCGAGCACGACGGTGCCGCCGAGCGCGTCGGCCACCATGCCGGCGGCGTCGAGGCTGGCGACCGCGGCGGAGAACTCGTCGACGGCCGTGCGGAGGTCGCCGGCGGCCCACGCGGCCATGCCCAGGAAGCCAGCGGCGGCGCCCCGTGGGAAGTGGTCGTCGCGGCCGGCCCGGGCGCGCGCCGCACGGGCGTGGGCCACGGTGCCCTCGACGTCGCCGCGGGCCTGGGCGATCGACGCTCGATAGATCTCGATCATGGCCGGCAACGAGCTCACTTCGGCGTCTCGCGCACGCGCGGCCGCCGCCAGCGCGTCGGCGACCGGCTCGGTCGTCGTCGGGGCCGCCAGGCCCGCCTCGGCGATCTGGAGCCACTCCTCGACACCGTCGAGATCGCCTTCGGTGAGGCGGGCCCACGCCCGGTGCGTCGCGATGAGAGGACGACCGCGCGCCACGTCGTCGGGGACCGCGGCGAGCCACTCCCGCAACATCCGGTTCTCGTGTCGTCGGCGTAGGTCGACGAGGCCGAGCTCGACCAGATCCGCGGTTCGTTCGTGATCCCCACTCGCGATCGCATGCCGCACCGCTTCGGTGATCAGGCCCTGCTCCGCGAACCAGTGGCTCGCCCGACCGTGGAGCGCGGCGACCTCGTTCGCCGCGTCGACGTCTCGGCGAGCGCGCAGGGCGTCGGCGAACAGGTGGTGGTAGCGGTACCACCGGCGCTCGTCGTCGAGCGGGACGAGGAAGACGTTGTCGCGCTCGAGCAGCTCGAGCATCGCTCGCCCGTCGGTGCCCCCCGTGAGGGCGTCGGCGAGCTCGGCCGTGAGGGTGTCGACCACGCTCGTGTCGAGCAGGAAGGTGCGGACGTCGTCGGGTTGCTGGTCCAGCACCTCCTCGACGAGGTAGTCGAGGACGAAGCGGTTGCTCCCCGAGAACGCATCGACGAACGCGTCGACGTCGTCGCGGCCGGCGCCGACGCCCTGATGCATGCGGGCGGAGAGCGCGGCGAGCTGCAGACCGGCGGCCCAGCCTTCGGTCCGGGCCCCGAGCGCCGCCACGAGCGGCGGCGCCAGGTCGAGTCCCATCACGCGGTTGAGGAAGTCGGCAGACTCGTCGCCGGTGAAGCGGAGGTCCGCCGCGCGCACCTCGATCAGCTCGCCCCGAGCGCGCAGGCGCGGCAGGGGCAGGGGCGGGTCCGATCGGGTCGTCATCGCCAACGTCACGTGCGGCGGAAGGTTGTCGACGAGGAAGGTCACCGCCTCGTGCACCGCCGGCTCGTCGATGACGTGGTAATCGTCGAGGGCGATGACCGTCGGGCCGGCGAACGAATCCAGATCGTTGATCAGGCTGACCAGCACGGCCTCCGCGGGCCCGCCGCCCTCGAGCGCGGCTGCCGCCTCCGCCCCGACGTCCGGCAGCACGTGCTGCACCGCCGCCACCAACAGATCGAGGAAGCGGGTCGCCTCCGAGTCGGCGGCGTCGAGCGCCAACCACGCAACGGTGCGATGCGGTGCCTCCGGCGCCGTCACCCACTGCGTGACCACCGTGGTCTTGCCGAACCCGGCGGGCGCCGACACGAGCACCAGCCGCGCCCCCTCGGCGTCCATCCGATGCACGAGTCGCTCGCGCACCACCAACGCTCGCCGCGCGGTCGGCACATGCAGCTTCGTGCTCAGCACCGACATCCTCGCAGGCTAGGCGCCGCAGCGGCGCCGATGGCCCGTGCACCCCGGCGCGAGGTCGGGCCTCGTATCGGTGCCCGCGCTCGAACTGCTCGACCTCGGGCCGCTCCGCGTCACGGAGCGGGCCTCCGCGCGCAGGTCGAGCGCCTCATGGGACGCGGGCGGCGCGAGCGAGCCGGGCGGCGGCCCCGCCGACGGCGGCCCTCACATGGCGCCCGGGGTGTCGGGTAGGTGGGGCCCGTGGCCACCGCAACCCGAACCCGTCGCCCGGCCGAAGCGCCCGGTGACCGGCTCGCGCCGTATCGAGCGAAGCGGCACTTCGATCGGACGCCAGAGCCGTCCGGTTCTGCCGCGCCCACGGACGTCGGGCAGCGCTTCGTCATCCAGCGCCATCGCGCCCGCCGGTTGCACTACGACCTGCGCCTCGAAGCTGACGGCGTGCTGATCAGCTGGGCGGTGCCGAAGGGCCCGACGCGGGATCCGAAGGCGCGGCGGATGGCCGTCCACGTGGAGGATCACCCGCTGGACTACTTCGACTTCGAAGGCGTGATCCCCGAGGGCGAGTACGGGGGCGGCGACGTCATCGTGTGGGACTGGGGCACGTGGTCCGCCGTCGACCCGGCCTTCGATCTGCGCGCGGCGGTCGATGCCGGTGACGTGCACGTCGACCTGCACGGCGAGAAGCTTGCCGGCCGGTTCGTGCTCGTCCGTCGTGACGACGAGCCCGGCGCCAAGGAGCAGTGGCTGCTCCTGCACAAGAACGACGACGATGCCGTGGCGGGGTGGGACCCCGAGGCGCACGACCGGTCGGTGAAGAGCGGGCGCACCAACGACGAGGTCAAGGCCGACCCGGACTTCACGTGGGACAGTGCCGCGCCCGCCGACGTGGCGGCGGCTCCCGTCGGGCCCGGGGCGTGGCC
>CAYUOL010000306.1:0-8181 GCA_964446345.1 uncultured Iamiaceae bacterium
GCACCACCAAGTGGCGGACGCGACCCCCCCAAACGTTGCCGGTCGCGGCACTAGACCAGGCGATCGCCCAGACGGCACTCGGCACGGCGGGCCACGGTGATCCTCCCGGCCGAGGACGCCGTGGGGGTTGGCCGGCGGGCGACTTGAGTACTGCCGGAGTACGCCGTCGTCTGGTCGACGTCGGAGTTGCGGAGCCCATGGCGATCGGAGATGGGGGTTGCGATCGCCTGTGAGTCTAGCCATCATGGGTGCAGCCCGTTGCACTAGCGATGGGAAGTGAACCCGGTCCCTCCCCGGACGAGGAGCGGCCGGGTTTTGCGCGTCACGGATCGATTCGTTCGATGCGCAAGGTCGCGCCGTCGAGGTGCTCAAGCCAGCGACCGCCTGCGCCTGCGGCCCACGCGACGCCATCAGGGAGCCACAGTCCTGGCTCGTCGTGGGGTCGCCGGTGGGCATAGTCGAGCGTCGTTCGGGTGCGCTTCAGGCTGGTGGCGATGGCTCGACGGTCTTCGAGGTCGCGACCCTGGCGGCTCTCGATGATGAGGCGGTCGGTGTCATCGGCGATCCTGCCGATGATCGCCTGGAGCGCAAGCCGCCGAGCTTCTGCCTCGCGTCGGCTGCCGAGCGGTACCGCCACCACCAGGAACTCGATCGGCAGCTGGGCGAACTCCGCGAGCAGCTGGTGCCGGCGTTGGTCACGTTCGTCGACGAAGTGCAGCCGCCGTTGGCCCGGAAGCAGGCACGCCCGCAGCGTTCTTCGCACGTCGGCCAGGTCGGCGTCGGGCACCTGGGCACACGCGAGAAGGTAGGTGGCGCGCCGCTGGCTCTCGTCGATGAAGGCGTGCACCCGCCCAGTCTCCCGACGGGGTGTGACAGTCCGAATGCGTCGTACTCGCGCGAATAGACGCCGAGTGAACGACAGCGTCAAAGGGCCGAAGTACGCCGCCCCGATGGATATACCGATGGCTTCGAGCGGCATGCCGAGGGGGATCGAGCCTGATGTTCGCGTCGCTCCCAGCTCGAAGAGCTGAGAGCGCACCTCAGCCACCAGCACACTCCGCCCGACCGATGACGCCGACGCCGACGCCGACGCTCCCGCCCTTCTCCCATCGACCGCAGCCATGTGCACCTGTGGCCCTGAAGGGGCCCCAGCACACAACGTCGCGTGGAGGTCTCGGGGAGGCTCGCTCACCCGCGGTCGTGCCGCACCTGGTTGAGGCGGGCGGCCTGGCGCATCTGGTGGTCGCGCTCCGCGACGTTCGGGGCGTTGCGCGCCGCGCGGGCGTACAGCTGCGCGGCCAGCTCGAGGTCGCCGTTCTTCTCGTGGAGGTGGGCGGCGACCGCCTCGTGCCGCGGGACGTGCGGGTCGATCGCCGCCAAGGCCGCGAGCCCGGCGGGTGCGCCGTCCGCCTCGCCGATGGCCACGGCGCGATTGAGCCGCACGATCGGCGTGTCCGCGAACCGCAGCAGCTCGTCGTACCACTCGACGATCTGCACCCAGTCGGTCTCGTCCACGTGCGGCGCGTCGGCGTGCAGCGCCGCGATCGCAGCCTGGGCCTGGTACTCGCCCAGCTGATCACGGGCCAGCGCGCCCTGCAGGAGCGCGACGCCTTCGGCGATGCGCGCGGTGTCCCAGCGCGTGCGGTCCTGCTCGGCGAGCACCACGATGCTCCCGTCATCGCGGGTGCGGCTGTCGCGGCGGGCGTCGTGCAGCAACATGAGCGCGAGCAGGCCCGCCACCTCGGGGTCGTCGACAAGCGCGGCGAGCTGGCGGGTCAGCCGGATGGCCTCGGCCGCGAGGTCGACCGTGCCGGAGTAGCCCTCGTTGAAGACGAGGTACAGCACCCGCATCACGGTGCGCACGTCGCCCGGTCGTCGGGCTCCCCCCGAGCTGGTCGCGCGCGCGACCGTGCGCTTCGCGCGGCTGATGCGCTGCGCCATCGTGGCCTCGGGCACGAGGTAGGCGCCGGCGATCTGGCGGGTGGTGAGCCCGCCGACGGCGCGCAACGTCAACGCCACGGCCGACGACGGCGTGAGGTCCGGGTGCGCGCAGAGGAAGTAGAGGTCGAGCGTGTCGTCGGCGCTCGGCACGGCGCCGACCGGCGGCTCGGCCTCGACGCGCGCCTCGCGCTCGCGGCGAGCGGACGCGGACCGGGCCATGTCCAGGAACGCCCGCCACGCGACGGTGACGAGCCAGCCCCCGGGTTCGGCGGGCATCGCCTCCGGCCACGTCGCCAGCGCGCGCACGAGCGCTTCTTGGACCGCGTCCTCGGCGGTGGCGAAGTCCGCCCCGCGCTGCACGAGCACGCTCAGGACCCGGGGCACGAGCTCGCGCAGCGCCACGTCGTCCACGGGCGACGGTCGCCGCGCCGGTCGTGGCGGGCGCGGACGCCCCGACGGCGGGCCGGTCATTGGCCGTCGGTCGGGCGCAGCGTGAGGAAGGGCCGGACCTCGAGCCACTCGTGGATCGGTTCGCCGCCCGCGCCCGGCGCCGCCGAGAGCTCACCGGCGAGCTCGATGGCGCGCTCGTAGCTGTCGACGTCGATCACGTACCACCCCGCGATCAGGTCCTTGGTCTCGGCGAACGGCCCGTCGGTCACGGGCGGGCGGCCCTCCCCGTCGGAGCGGGCCCACACGCCGTCGGGCGAGAGCGCCTGCACGTCCACGAGCTCGCCGCGGCGCTCGAGGCGCGCGCTGAAGTCGTTCATGAACGCGATGTGGGCGTCGACCTCCTCGGGCGTCCACTGATCCATGGGGACGTCGTTGACGGCGGCGGGGCCACCCCGGTAGTGCTTGAGCAACAGGTACTTCGCCATGGTGTTCTCCTCGTGTCCGGTGGGCCGGTCCGGCCGCACGCACCCCGGAGACGGAGCCGGGCCGGCGTTCTCGACATCCCGCCCGACATCCCGCCCCGATCCTGCCCCCATCCCCCACGGATGTCCCCCGCAGATGCCCCCTGGCGATGTCACCTGCCTCCTGGCGGCCCGGGCCGCCGAGGTGACGATCAGCTGACCGTGATGGTCGTGCCGTCGGTGCACGGGGCCGGCGCCCAGAGCGGCTTGCCCGGACCGCCGATCGCTCCGACCGCCACGCAGTACGTCGTGCTCTCGGTCTTCAGCGGCCCGTTGTTGGTCTCGGTCACGACGGTCGACGTGGTGCCGGGACCCACCGCGCTGATCTTCGAGAGCACCTGGCCGTCGGGTGAGACGACCTCGTAGACGTAGGGGGCCTTGCCGCCGCTCGGATCGGACCACGTCACCTGCACCGACTCGTTGGCCAGCACCTTCACCGCGACGTTCTCCGGCGCCGTGATCGTGCCGCCGGTCGAGCCCCCGGTGGTGGTGACCCCGCCGCTCGTGCCCGTCGTGGCAGTGGTCGCGGTGACGGACGAGTCGGGGCCGCCGCCCGTGGTGCTCGGCCCGTTGGCCGGGGTCGTGGTCGAGGGCGACGAGGCGGCGCTGGTCGGCGCCGTGGCATCGGTGGTGCTGCTGCCCTTGAGCCGGGTGACGGCGAGGTACCCGATGCCGATGAGCAGCACGAGGACGACGACGACCGCGACGGTGCGCAGGACGGGCGACGGCTTCGACGCCTCGCTCGGGGGCGTGAGGTCGGCCGCTTCGATCACCGGCACCGCGCGCTCGTGGTACACGGTGGCCGATCCGGTGTCGGGGCCGCCGTAGAGGTCGGGGGACGGCAGCGGCGGCGCCACCGCCGCGGTGGGCACCTCCCCGCCCCGCCCGGCGCCGTTGCCGCCGGCGGCGTCAACCCCCGCACCTGCTCCCCCACCTGTTCCCGTTCCCGCTCCGCCCGTCCCCGCGCCGGTTCCGGGGCGGAGCATGGTGGCATCGGGCGACGCCGGGGCCCCTCCGAACCCGGCGGGCGGCGGTGGCGGCGCGACCGGACCGGTCGTCGGGCGCTCGGCCCCGGGGGCGTCCCCGAACGCGGCAGGCGCCGGTGGGGGGATGAACGTCGGGTCCGGCGGGGCGGGCGCGAACTGCGGCGCCGGGCCGGTCTGCGCCGCCCGCGGCGTGCCCGTGGGCATCGACGCCGCCGCGGCCGGCGGGGCGGCGGGCGACGACGCGGCCGGCGGGGCGGCCGGAGTGACCGGAGAGGGAGCCGGTGCGGGAGCCGGCGGGGGCGCGAGCGTCGCGGCCGGCGTCGCCCCGGGCATGGGCACCAACGTCACGAGCTCGGTGACCGGGTAGCCGAGGTGGGCCTGCAGCTGCTGCAGCGCCTTCCCGAGCTCGGCGGCGCTCTGGTACCGGTAGGCCGGGTCCTTGGCCATGGCCGCGATCAGCACGTCCTGCACCACCTGCGGCACGTCGGCGCGCGGGATCGGCGGCACCGGATCCGAGGTGACCCGCAACAGGAACTGCAGGATGCTCGGATCCGCACCCATGCTGAACGCAGGACGGCCGGCGAGCAGCACGTAGAGCGTCGACGCCAGCGAGTACACGTCGGACAGCTCGGTCGCCTTCTTGCCCTCGAGCACCTCGGGCGGCGCGTGGCTCGGCGTCAGCGCGTGCATCGTGACCGAGGACTCGAGACGCGCGGTCACCGTGGCGATGCCGAAGTCCGCGAGGCCGGGCTCGCCGTAGGCGTTGACGAGGATGTTCTAGGGCTTGAGGTCGCGGTGGAGGATGTCCTTCTGGTGCGCAGACTCGAGCGCCCCGCACATCTTCACGCCGATGCGCAGCACGTCGGCGACCGGCAACGGCCCCTCGCGGGCGATGCGATCGAGTAGCGACCCCTGCGCGCAGTAGTCCATCGCGAGGTAGGGCATCCCTTGCGAGGTGAACCCCGAGTCGAGGATCGTGACGATGTTGGGGTGGCCCGACAGGCGGCCGGTGGCCGCGCACTCCCGCTGGAACTGGCGCTTGGTGCGCTCGTCCTCGAGGCCGACGTCGAGCACCTTGAGCGCCACGACCCGCTCGTACTGCGTCTGCATCGCGTACCAGACGGTCGAGAAGCCCCCGCGCCCGACGAGGCGCACATCGGTGTAGCCCGGCACGGTGAACCGGGGCGAGGGGTCAGGGGTGTTCGGCAACGCGGTCAGCCCCGGGGTCGACAGGCAGCGAGAACCGGCATTCTACGTGGCCCCGCGTCCGCGCCGGCGGTGCGGAGCGACGAGGCCGCGGCGTCAGCGCAGCGCGCGCTTCAGGACCTTGCCGCCGGCGCCCTTCGGGAGCTCGTCGACGAACATGACCTTCTCGGGGCACTTGTAGCGGGCGAGGCGGTCGGCGCACCAGGCGATGATGTCGTCCTCCTCGGCCGAGACGCCGGGAGCGAGCACCACGAACGCCTTGACGGCTTCGCCTGAGTACGGATGCGGCACGCCGACGACGGCGACGCTCTCGATCGCCGGGTGCTCGATGAGCACGTCCTCGACCTCGGCCGGGAACACGTTGAAGCCCGACACGATGATGAGGTCCTTGGCCCGGTCCACGAGGAAGAGGTAGCCCTCGTCGTCGACGACCGCGATGTCACCGGTGCGCAGGTAGCCGTCGGGCGTGATGGTGGCGGCCGTCGCGTCGGGGTCGCCCCAGTAGCCCTTGAACACGTTGGGGCCGCGCACCCAGAGCTCGCCGCTGTCGCCGATGAGCACGTCCTCCGCGTCGGCGTCGACCAGGCGCACCTCCTGGCCGGGCACCGGGGTGCCGATCGAGCCGAACGGGGCGTTGGTGCCACCGGCGGTCGTGACGACGGGGGATGCCTCGGTCAGGCCGTAGCCCTCGGTGAGGTGCAGGCCGTAGCGGTCCTCGATGAGCTGCGCCACCTCGATCGGCAGCTTCGCGGCACCGGACGCGGCGATGCGCACGGTCGAGAACGCCGTCGGGCTGACGCCGGGCAGGTTGGCCCACGCCGCCCACATCGGCGGGGCGCCGCTGATGACGGTGATGCCGTGGTTCTCGATCGCCTCGATGCCGGACTGAGGGTCGAAGCGCTCGATGAGCACGACCTTGGAGCCGGCGTAGAAGGTCAGGCCGAGCACGACGTTGATGCCGAAGATGTGGAAGAGCGGCAGCACCCCGAACGAGACGTCGCTCGCCTCTTGCTTGCGGCCCTCGTGACCCTGGATCTGCTCGAGGTTGGAGCGCAGGTTGCCGTGGCTGAGCATCGCCGCCCGCGGCGACCCGGCCGTGCCGCTGGTGAACATGAGCACGGCGAGGTCGTCGTCGTCGCGCTCGACGATCGGGGCCGGCTCGTGCTCGAGGAGGTCGTCCATGTGGATCACGTCGTCGAGGTCGACGCCGGCCGAGGCGATCACGAACTCGAGCTCGGCCACCTCGCGGCGATCGATGCCGGCGACGGCGCCGCGGGCGGCGGGGCCGACGACGAGCGCCCGGGCGCCGATCGTGGAGAGCTCGGTCTCGAGCTCGCGCGCCGGCGCGTTCGGGTTCAGCGGCACGGCGACGAGCCCGGCCCCCAGCGCCGCGAGGTACGAGACTGCGAAGTACCAGTTGTTGCCGCAGGCGATGCCGATGCGATCCCCGGGCTCGAGCCCGAGCGCCGCGAGCCCGCCCCGGTACGCCGCGACCTGGGCGCGCAACGTGCCGTAGGTGGTCTCCTTGCCGCGGCTCACGATGGCGACGGCGTCATCCGGATGGGGATCGATGATCGAGGCGAGGTTCACGGGCCCGAGGTGCTCCAGGTTCCGAGGTGAGAAGGGCAAGTCGACCGGACCAGTCGCAAAAGACCGAGTCGAGGTCGAGGTCGAAGGGTGAGGGAGGCGCGCCGGCGTGCAGGTGGCGCAAGGGCGGGGGCCACCCTACCGGCTACCGGTTGTGCGTGCCCGAGCCCGCCGCGTGCGGCGCGGGCGCCCGGGAGCCGCCGGGGGCGGGCGATGGGCGACCGCGTCCTGCACGGCGCGAGCAGACGTGGCACGGTGGTGGGATCCGGGGGCATGACCACGCAGCGCGGCGTGTCTGGTGCCGTGTGCGGTGCCATGGGTCACAATGTCTTCGGATCGCTTTAGGTCGAATGGCCCCCGGGTCGAAGTACTCGCAAGAGGAAGTTCGGAACCGCACCTCCGGCGGATGGAGCGTGCGAGGGGGCGCAGGCACCATCGGCCTGCGTCGTCCGGACCCAGCAGCACGAAGGAAAGCCACGATGCGGAGCCCCACCCCGATCGCCACCCCGATCGACAACCGGTCGGCAAGCCCGAGGACGCACCCGGCGGCCGGGTCCTCGACGACCCCCGGCGCCACCGCATCGGCGGCCCGCCGTCGCCTCGCCGTCGCGCTGGCAGCGTTCCTCTTCGTCGGCACGTTCGCCGTGCTCACCGCCACCGCTCCCACCGCCCACGCGATGGACGGGGACTACCTCGCCAAGATCAACGCGCTGCGCACGAGCAACGGGCTCAACCCGCTCCAGGTCGACGGGAACATGGACAGCCTGGCCATCCAGCACACCGGCGAGATGGCGAGCCGCCAGACGCTCGTCCACACCGCCAACCTCAAGGCCGGCGTCACCAGCAACTGGACCAAGGTGGGCGAGAACGTCGGGCAGGGCGGCAACAACAACCAGATCTGGGATGCGTTCCTGAACAGCCCGCGGCACCTCGCCAACCTGCTCGACCCCGCCTTCACCCACGTCGGCATCGGCGTCGTGGTGGACAGCGCCGGCACGCAGTGGACCACGCACCGGTTCGTGGCGATCGCGTCGTCGCCGCCCCCGACGGCGGCGCCCCCGCCCGTGGTGACCGCTCCGCCCGTGACGCGACCCCCGGTCACGGCCCCGCCCACGACCCGCCGCCCCGTCGTCACCGCCCCGCCGACCACCGCGGCGCCGGTCACGACGGTTCCCGGCACCGGGAGCGGCTCGGGGAACGGTTCCGGTGACGGATCAGGGAACGGCTCGGGAGACGGGAGCGGCGCCGGCAACGGTGACGCGAACGGCGCGAACGGCGGGCTGGTGCCCGGTGACGTGCCGGCCGACCCCAGCCGCGTCGGTTCGGTCATCGACTCGCTGCGAGCGCTCGACTGAACCGGCCCCGAGGGCACCGCCGGGGCGACCAGCTCCCCGACGGGGAGCTCCCTGCGGACCGCGACCCGGCGGAACGACCGCGACCCGGCATGACGACAGGCGGCGCGGCGTGACGACAGACTGTCCGGCGTGACGACGTCCTCCGGCCTGGCGATCGAGTCCCACGCCCGCACGCGCAGCTTCCCAAGCGGCAAG
>CAYUOL010000307.1:0-8156 GCA_964446345.1 uncultured Iamiaceae bacterium
GAACAGCTTCCTGACGCTGTACCCGTCGGGGGGCGCCGTGCCCACCGCCTCGAACGTGAACTTCGCGGCCGGTCAGACGATCCCGAACCTCGTGACCGTGAAGATCGGTGCGAACGGCCAAGTGGGCTTCGCGAACGCGGTGGGCGGTGTCGACGTGATCGCTGACGTGGTCGGCTACTTCGACGCCACGACCGGCGATCTGTTCCACGCCATCGCGCCTGCCCGGCTGTTGGATTCGAGGGGCTCGACCGGCGGCTGGAACGGCAAGCTCGTCGCCGGCGCCCCGCGGCCGTTGATCGTCACCGGGGTCGGTGGCGTGCCGGCGAACGCGACGGCCGTGATCGGGAACACGACGGTCACGGGCGGCACGGCCAACAGCTTCGTGACCGTGTATCCCGCCGGACAGCCCGTGCCCAACGCGTCGAACGTGAACTTCGCCGCCGGTCAGACGATCCCCAACCTCGTGGCGGTGAAGGTCGGGACCGGCGGACAGATCGGTTTCGCCAACGCCGTCGGCGCGGTGGACGTGATCTTCGATGCCGACGGGTACTTCGCCAGCACCTAGATCAGTTCCGTGATCGGTCTCACCGACGGCACCCGGCGGTGCCAGGCCGGGACGTCGGCGGTGACCACGATCAGACCCTCCGTGGAACGCCGCCGCGCTCACAGCTCCTTGAGGCGGGGCAGAACGGTCTCGCAGACCTGGGCGACCTCGCTCGCCGGGTCGGGGCCCATCGGGCCGAAGCCGACGCGGGTGACGCCGAGCGCCGCGTAGCGCTCCATCGCCGAGAGGAACCCGTCGGGGTCGTTGAGCGGATCGCCGCCGCGGTTGATGGTGCGCTCGATCTCCGCCGGGTCACGGCCGACGTCCGCGCAGTGCCGCTCGAGGACCTCGAACTTGTGCGCCACCTCGTCGACGTCGCTGGCGATGAGGTTGCAGGCGTCCGCGTACTGCGCGACCAGGCGCAGGGTCTTGCGCTCGCCGCCCCCACCGATGAGCACCGGTGGGCCCGGCTGCTGGATCGTCTTGGGACGGCACAGCGTCTCGGCGAGCTGGTAGTGCGTCCCCTCGTACAGGCCGTCGTCGTCGCCCCACATCTGCCGACAGATCTGCAGGGTCTCCTCGAGTCGCTCGAAGCGCTCGGCCAACGGGGGGAACGGCACGCCGAGGCCCTTGTGCTCGCGCTCGTACCAGGCGGCGCCGATGCCCAACATCGCCCGCCCACCCGACAGCACGTCGAGCGTCGCGACGATCTTGGCCAGCAGCCCCGGGTGGCGGTAGGTCACGCCGGTCACGAGCAGGCCCAGCCGCATCGTCTCGGTGACGCCGGCGAGGTAGCCCAGCGTGGTGTAGCCCTCGAGCATCGGGTCCTCGCCGGGCGCCATCCAGTCCATCTGGAAGTAGTGGTCCATCACCGTGAACTGGCTGACGCCACCCTCCTCCGCCGCGCGGGCGGTGGCCAGCAGGGCCGGGCCGATCGCCTCGGGCCCACCGGGCAGGGTGAAGTTCAGGTTGTGGACGGCCAGCTCCATGTCGTGCTCCGTTCGGACGTTGCGGGATGTTCGTGACGTGCGGCGACGCTCAGTGTGCCGTGCCCGCGCGCCAGTTCGTCGCGTCCCGAGATCGCCGCGACGCGGACCCTACGATGCAGCGCCATGACCGACGACGAGTCTGTGGGGTCAACGGGGTCAGCGGGGTCCACCGGCACCGCGGGATCCACGGGATCCACGGAGCGCCGGCCGCTCTCGGGGACGGAGCGGAGATGGGCGCTGGCGGGGCTCGCGGTGCTGGTGGTCGTCGCCGTCGTCTACCTCTTGTTCGCCTCGACGGCGGGAGACCTCGACGTCACCGCCCCGGATGCGGTCGCCGCGCCGCCGCTCCCGGCCTCGCGCGTCGAGCTGCTCTTCCAGCCGCTGTCGGTCGACGCCTCGAACGCCACGGTCGACTACCGGGTGTATCCCACGTTCACGGGTGACGTCGGCTCGATGTTCGGCGACACGGCCGTGGCCGCGGCACCGCTGAAGCTCTCCGTCGACGGCGCCGACCCACCGACGCGCACGATGGAGGAAGGCGACACCCTCGGCCCCTTCCTGGTGGTCGCCCCGCTCGACGTCGAGCGGCCGACGCAGGACTTCCCCTTCGACGAGTACCGCGGTCAGTTGACCGTGTTCGCGGCGCGACCCGAGGGCGCGGATCGCAGCCCGGTGCCGGTCGTGATCCGCCCGGACACCACCGGTGTCCCGGGCTACCGGTTCCTGAACACGGCGCCGGCGGGCTTCTCCCAGGCCGACGGGCTCGCCGCGGGCCGCTGGCTCATGGACACGAAGATCCACCGGGCCGCCGACGTGAAGATGTCGACGATCCTGCTGAGCACCATCATGATCCTGACCGCCGTCGGGGCGTTGGCGATGAGCTCGTTGGTGTTCATCGGGCGGCGCAAGGTGTCGACCGGCGCCTTCCTGATGTACATCGCCATCTACCCGTTCTCGCTCATCGCGCTGCGCACCGCGGTGCCCGATCTGCCGTCGTCGGGCGTGCGCTTCGACACGATCGTGTTCCTGCCCTCGGTCGCGCTCGCCTTCATCGCAGTGATCGCGTCGATCGTCCGGTGGCTGATGACGAGGGGCGCCGAGTGACGGTGATCGGCGCGGACGCGTCGTGACGAGCCGCCGGCCCCCGCGGCCGCGCCGCCGGGTCGGACCTCAGGCGCCGCGCTCGAGCCAGTCCGGTCCCCGCACCCCGGGCGGGTTCTGCGTGATGCCGAGCTGCTGGAAGATGAGCGGCACGTCGTTGCACACCCACGACTCGGAGACCCGGCCGTCGGTGATGCGGTGCACCTCCTGGCCCTCGACCCGCATGGTCCTGCCCGTGGGCGGGACGCCGAACAGCGGGCCGGTGTGGGTGCCCGTGGTCGTGAAGCGGTTGGCCACCTTGTCGTCTTCGGCGAGCAGGTCCTCGATCGTCATGTGCAGATCGTCGAACGCCGAACGCCACATGTTGACGACGAGGCTGAACGCCTCGGGTCCCTTCGGCAGGCCGGGAACGCCCGGCACGTGCGCGACGTAGTCCGGCGTGAACCACTCGGGGACCCGATCGAAGTCGCCGCCGTTGAAGGAGGTCTCGATGATCTCTCGGATCAGGTCCTTGTTCGGGTTCGCTTGCATCGACCGCTCCGTTTCCCTGCGACGAGTACCGACAACCGCCGCACCCTAGACGGACGTGACGCGTGCAGGCGGGGTGCGTCCCACCGACGGCCCCGAGCCACCTGAGCTGACGGCCACCTACGATCGGACGGACGGCGAGCCGAGGAGGTCGGGACGATGGCGTTGGGGTACCTGACCAAAGGCCCTGGCCGCATCGGGCTCGGGGGCCGAGCATGGGGGCGCCCTGGACGTCGGCACCCTGGAGTGACCATGCACCTGCCTCTCGGCCCCCTGGCCGGCCCGCTCGGGCGAGACCTCCGAGCGAGCGCGCTCCGCGACGCCGCCGGCGTCGTCGCCTCCCTCCCCGAGGAGGGCCCGGTCGTGGGCGACGCGGACCTCGCCGTGCTCCCCGCCCCCGCGCAGCGGTACCTGCGCTTCATGGGCGTCGTCGGGCGCCCACGCGACCGCAGCTTCCTCGTGCGCTTCCGTGGGCGCTTCCAGCGCCCGGGCCAGCCGTGGATGCCGTGTGAGGCGTGGCAGTACAACGCCAGCCATCCGATCTGCCGCGCCTTCCACATGCGGATCGACTTCGCGCACGTCATCCCGATGGTCGGGCACGACACCTACCTCGAGGGGCACGGGATCATGAAGGGCAAGGTGCTCGGGTTGGTCACCGTCGCCGACGGGTCGGGCCCCGAGCTCGACATCGGCGAGCTCGTCACCTACGTCAACGACGCCGTCGTGCTGGCCCCGTCCATGCTGCTCGCCGACGCGGTGACGTGGGGCGAGGTCGACGACGAGTCGTTCACGATCACCCTGACCGACCGCGGCAACACCGTCACGGCGCAGGTCTTCACGAACCCCGACGGGTCGTTGCGGGACTTCGCCACGGAGGATCGGTGGTACGACGGCCCCGATGGCCTCGTCCGCGCCAAGTGGACCACGCCCTTCGACGGGTGGATCACCACCGACGACGGCCCGTGGCTGACCGGCGCCCAGGCCGTGTGGGACCTGCCCGATGGCCCCTTGCCCTACATCGAGGGCACGTTCGACCACGAGAGCCTCATCCGCAACGTGGCGCCGCAGACGTGCCTCGCGGGCGCGGCGTGATCTGAGGGCCGAGCCGCGCGGGCGCTCAGACGAGGACGGGCGCTTCGAGCAGGGTGAGGATCGCCTCGGCCACGTCGTCGGGCGCCTCGAGGGGGAGCATGTGGCCCTGCTTCGGCAGCACGGTGAGCGTGCTGTCGGCGATGAGCTCGTGCAGCTCCTCGGCCTGCGCCAGCGGCGTGAGGTTGTCGCGCGAGCCGACGAGGATGCGCGTGGGCACATCGATCGCCGCCAGCCCGGCGCGCAGGTCCATCGCCAACATCGCTTCGAGCCACGTGCGCCGCACGTCGGGAGGGCACGCGAGCAACAGGTCGCGGGTGACCAGTCGGGCGGGCTGCGACGCCGCCGGACCGAAGGCGCCGCGCACGAGGCTCACGCCGACCGGGCGGCGCAGCGCGGCATCGAAGAGCGGATGCGCGATGGCCCGCGCCTGCAGCTGACCCTGCCGTGCGGCGCGCGGGTCGGTGGCGGTGGCCGTCGACACGAGCACCACCCCGTCGACGCGCGCGCCGAACGACTCGGGCCGTTCGGCGGCGAACGACTGGATCGTCATGCCGCCCATCGAGTGACCGGCGAGCACGACGCGCTCGGCGTCGATCGCCGCGAGCACGGCGTCGAGGTCGAGGCCGAGGCGCGCCATCGTGAGCCCGTCGGAGCCGATGGTCGAACCACCGTGGCCGCGCTGGTCGTAGAGCACCACCTGCCGCCCGGCCCGCACGAGCCGGTGCGCGACCGGTGCCCAGACCGCAGGGCCACCCATCCAGCAGTGCGGCAGCACCACGGTCGGGCCCTCCCCCACGACCCACACCGGCAGCTCGGCGCCGTCGTCGGTGGTCACGGTGAACGAGGTGCCGACCGGCACCTCGTTGTCGGCGGGAAGCGGCCCGCTCGCGGGGCGGGTCCGGCGGCGGGCCACCACGATCCCACCCGCAACGGCGGCAACGGTGGCGGCGACGACGATGGTTCGAGCCTTCATGGCAGCAATGTCTACCGCCCCAGGCCTGGATCCGGCGACTGGTGGGTGGGCGCCGCGCTCAGTTGCAGCCGGTCGTGGGGGTGCGGCGGCTCGCCGAGCGGCCGAAACGGGCGTCGAGGTCGGCCATCGCCTTGTCGATCGCCGCATCGAACTCGTCGGGCGACGCCCCGCGCCCGGCGGCGACCTTGACCTCGGCGACCTCGCGCCGCAGGTCATCCGCCGCGCCGGCGTCGAGCCACGCGGCTGCGGCGATGGCGGCCTCGAGCTCGTTCTGCGCGAGGGGCACGCCCGCATCGACCGACGGCCGGAAGCCGTTCGGGTCGAGGCGGTAGTGGCAGCGCATCGATCGCAGCTGCCCTTCGACCCGCTCGGCGGACTGCACCGCGGCGGCGGCCTTGTCGGCAGCCGTCGGCACCGATGCCCGACCGATGACACCGCCGAGCACCAACCCGACGACGAGGCAGATCGCGCCCACGGCGACGAGGCGGCGGCGCCGGCGACCGGCGGAGATGTAGAGGGCCATGGGGGCTCCGGGGGGGGTCAGTCCGAGGGTGAAGGAGGACGGCCGACGAGGACGGCGACGGGGGCCGAGCGGTCGGGCGTGAGAACGGGCAGGAGAACGAACAGGGGAACGGGCGCCAGGACGGGCAGGGGCATGCGAGCGGCGCGGGCGGGGGTCATCGCAGCCCCACGATCACCACGACCCGGGCGTCGCCGGCCGGGGCGCCGTCGGGGGTGACCTGACGGGCCGCGACCACGAGCTCACCCGCGGCCCGGGCCGGGAACGGCGAGCTGATCTCGGCCACTCGGTGGCCCTGGATCACCCAGACCGCGATCTCGCGGCCGGGGGGCCGGCGGTGCGCGGACCGGCGCTCGACGACCGCCTCGATCGTGGCGGGGTCCGGGTCGACGAGCACCTCCCCTTCGGTGTCCACGACGACGTCGCCCCATCGGTCGACCGCGACCGCCCGGCCCCCGGCGTCGCCGGCGGGACGGCCCACCCAGAACGTCGCGACGCGCACCGGATCGCCGCCGGTGATCGCCGCGCGGCTCGCGCCGTCCTCGTCGTCGACGAGCTGGCGCAGCGAGTGGGTGCCCGGGAGCACGACGGCCCCGGTGGCGACGGCGCGGACGGTCCCCTTCTCGGGCTGCTCGTCGACCCGCACGTCGATGGTCGCAGGATCGGCGCCGGCGGCGGTGGCTTCGGCCTCGGCCTCGGCGGTCAGCGCCTCGATGATGGCCGCGTCGATGGCGTCGGCGGTGCGCTCGCGCTCCGCGCGCACGAGGGAGAGCGCGTCACCGATCGACGAGATCACCTCGGCGCCGGCCGGCACCGTGCACTCGGCCCCGAGCATCGCGGCCACGTGGCGACCGAGGCCACCGGCGCCGCCGCCGACCGCCATGATGCTGATCGTGGCGAGGGGCATGTTCCGGTCGGCCGCGACCGCGGCGACGAGATCGCACACCGCGGTGCCCGAGGCCTCGAGCATGCGGCGGGCCACCTCCTGCCCGTCGAGGCGCAGGTGCGCGCCGGCGACCGCGAACGCGGCGACGGCCTCCGCCGGATCGGTGGCGGCGTAGTCGCCGGGCTCGGGGATGCCGAGGGCGACCGCCGCACAGGTGTTGGTCAACGCGTACCGCGTGCCGTTCGCCACCTCGATCGCCAGGTAGTCCGCCGGGTCGCCGCTGACGGGCGCGAACTCGACGGCGCGCGCCGCGGGACCGCCGGCGGTGAAGGTGCCCGCTGGCGCGTACGCCGCGTACGGGAGCCCGGCGATGTGCGCGCTGCGGGGCCCGACGCCGTACACGCGGCGCCGACGCACCCGCAGCATCGACCCGCCGGCCACACCGACCACACGCACGTCGACCGAGCGCAACGCCGTCGCGTGGCTCGCCACGCGGACGTAGGACAATGACGGCCGGTGCTCGCGGATCGCCGCCACGTTGGTCGACGTGCCGCCGACCTCGACGACCACGGTGTCGTTGGCCCCGGTGAACCCCAGCGCACCGGCGACCGAGGCCGCGGGGCCGGAGTAGAGCGTGCGCGCCGGGTAGTGGCGGAAGCCCTCCATGTCGGTCGCACCGGCGTCGCCCCGCATGACCATGAGCGGCGCCCGGATGCCGGCTTCGGCCAGCCCGTGCTCGACGTAGCGGGCCGTCGCCGCGGCGATCGGCAGGATCGAGGCGTTCAGCGCCGCCGTGACCGCGCGCATCTCCAAGCCGTAGAGCCCGGTCAGCTCGGCCGAGGTGCAGGCCGGCAGCCCTTCCTCCGCGGCGAGCTCGGCGACCCGCGCTTCGGCCCGCGAGTCGTCGGGGGCGAATGCCTCCGCGACGCACACGGTCTGCGCACCATCCGCCTTCAGCTGCGCCAGCGAGACGCGCACCGCCGCCTCGTCGAGGCCGTCGGTCACGTCCAGGAAGACGGGCCGGACGTCGAGGAAGCGATCGGGCGCGACCTCGACGTCGCGCAGCGCGGTGCGCTTGCGGGCCTTGGCCAGATCTGGTCGGCGGCCCAGGCCGATGGCGCCGATCGGGGCGGTGTCGCCTTCGAGCAGGGCGTTGACCGCCTGCGTCGTCGAGTGGACGACGAGGTCGACCTGGTCGGCGCCGACCGCGTCGGCGAGCCGCGCCACGACCTCGACGACCCCGGCCGCGACCCCGTTCGGATCGAGGTGCGTGGTGGGGCGCGTCGCCTGCGCGACGGTCGTGAAGGTGGCGAGATCGAACGCGACGGCCTTGGTGAAGGTGCCGCCGACGTCGACGCCGACGCGGACCCCCATGCCGTCAGCGGGTCCGGGCGGGAGCGGCGGACGGCTCGGGCACGACCCCGTCCGGACGACCGGTGCCCGCGGCCGGCGTCGCGTCGTCGGTGGACGTGGCCGACGACGACACGGCCGAAGCCGAGAGCGACGACACGGACGCCTCGGCC
>CAYUOL010000308.1:0-8146 GCA_964446345.1 uncultured Iamiaceae bacterium
GGACTCGACGCCCTGGTTCTCGGCGTTCGCGACGTAGAGCCCGAGAAGCCAGGCCGCCGGCGCGTTGATCGTCATCGACGTGTTCATCTCGCCGACGGGGATCTGGTCGAGCAGCTGCTGCATGTGCCCGAGGTGCGCCACCGGCACCCCGACCTTGCCCACCTCGCCACGCGCCTTCGGGTCGTCGGGGTCGTAGCCGGTTTGGGTCGGCAGATCGAACGCGATCGACAGCCCGGTCTGCCCCTTGGCCAGGTTCGTCCGGTACAGCGCGTTCGACGCCGTCGCGGTCGAGTGCCCGGAGTAGGTGCGCATGAGCCACGGCTTGTCGCGCACCGGCGCCGAGATCTCGGAGGCCTCGGGGGCGGTCGGGGAGGACTGCTCGCTTGGAGTCGCCATGGCCCCATGGTCCCGCGAACGGCGCCGAGCTGTCATTCTGACGACTCGTCAGATATCAGGCGACGGTGGCGCCGTGGTCGAGAAGGGGTCGACAGGGAGGTCGACCGACGCCGCCAGCCGGCGCAGGTACTCGTCGCGCTCGACGTCGACGGCGCCCAGCGTGACGAGGTGCTCCGTCGTCCACTGCACGTCGAGCAGCGTCGCGCCGCCGCGGCGCAAGATCTCGACGAGCCCCACGAGCGCCACCTTCGACGCGTCGCGCCGGTTGTGGAACATCGACTCGCCGGCGAAGAAGCCACCGATCGACACGCCGTACAGCCCTCCGGCGAGGACGCCGTCCTCGCTCCACGCCTCGACCGAGTGCACCCAACCGAGCTCGTGCAGGCGCTCGTAGGCCGCCTTGATCTCCCGGTTGATCCAGCGCCCCGGTCGCCGAGGATCGCCGCAGGCGTCGATCACGGCGCCGAACGCCGTGTCGACGCGGATCTCGTACTTCCGCACCGACTGCCGCAACGAGCGCGTCACCCGCAGGCCGTCGAGCGGCAGCACGCCACGGGGGTCGGGTGACCACCACGCCATCGGCCCCTTGTGATGGGCCGGCATGGGGAACAGGCCGGCGCGGTACGCCGCGAGCAGCGTGCCGGGTTCGAGATCCGCGCCGATCCCGACGACGCCGACGTCGTCCGCCGTGTCGGCCGAGGGGAACTGCCAGGGTGTCGGCGGCGGCGAGATGCGCACCCGTGCTTTCTACCGCCTGCGGCTTGCGTGGACCCGGCGTCAGCGACCGGTGACCGAGGCCAGCGCTTGCACGAAGCGGGGGATCGTGGCCGAGTCGAGCGCGGCGATGTTCGCCCGGCCGGAGCCGACGAGGTAGATGCCGTGGTCGTCGCGCATGCGCTCGACCTGGTCGGGGGTGAGTCCGGTGAGGCAGAACATGCCCCGCTCTTCGCCGATGTCGGTGAGCTCGGTCAGGCCCGCGTCGGTGGCCGCCTTCGCCAGCTCGGCTCGGAGGCCGTTGAGGCGGTAGCGCAGGGCGGCGAGCTCTTCGAGCCACTGCGCCTTGAGCTCGGGATCACCCATGACGGTGTGGACGATGCCCCCGCCGAGCGAAGGCGGGTTGGAGTAGATCGCCCGCACGGTCGCCTTGATGTTGCTCTGCACGGCGTTGGCGACGGTGGGGTCCTTCGCCACGATCGTGAGCGCGCCCACGCGCTCGCGGTAGAGCCCCATGTTCTTCGAGAAGCTGCTGCAGATGAAGAGGTCGATGCCGCGCGTCGCGAGCGGCGCGAGGAACGCCCGGTCGAGCTCGATGCCGTCGGCGAGGCCGAGGTACGCGGTGTCGATCAGGGCCGTCAGCTGACGCTCGACGAGCAGGTCGCCGACGGCGATCCACTGCTCGGCGGAGAGGTCGCGGCCGGTGGGGTTGTGGAAGCAGCCGTGCAGCACGACCGTGTCGCCCGGTTGGGCCTGCTGCAGGTCTTCGAGCATCTCCGCGAAGAGCAGCTCTCGCGTCGCCGGGTCGTAGTAGCGGTACTCGGCCACCTCGAGGCCCGAGAAGTGGAAGATCGGCTTGTGGTTCGGCCAGGTCGGCGCACTGATCCAGACCTTCGAGTCGGGGGCCTGCGACCGGATGAAGTGGCCGGCCACGGCGAGGCCGCCGGTGCCCCCCGGGGTCTGGGTGCTGCGGGCGGCGAAGCCCTGCTCGGCGCCTCCGAAGAGCATCTCGCCGACGGCCGAGCCGAAGGCCGCCGGTCCGTCGATCGGCAGGTAGCTCTTGGTGGTCTCGGCTTCGAGGTAGCGGAACTCCGCGGTGCGGACCGCCTCGAAGATGGGCGTCTTGCCGGTGTCGTCCTTGTACACACCGACCGTGAGATCGATCTTGTCGGGCGTCGGGTCGGCGTTGAAGCGCTCGACGATGCCGAGGATCGGGTCGGGTGGGGCGGGACTGACGCGGTCGAACACCGGGGCACCTCTTTCTTGGTCGCCGGGAAGTCTACTGGCGGGCGCGCCACCGACTTCCGGGGTTGCGCGCAGCGTCGGCGGCCCGGCCTCGCCCGATCGGCGGCCTGGCGGCCCGGCGGCGAGCGCGAGCTACTTGTTGTAGTCGTAGAAGCCGAGCTTCGACTTCCGCCCGAGCTGGCCCGCGGCCACCATGCGCCGCAGGACGGGCACCGCGGCGTAGTTCGGATCGCGGAACTCGTCGTAGAGCGCGTCGAGGATGGCCAGCGACGTGTCGAGGCCGACGAGGTCGAGCAGCGCGAGCGGCCCCATCGGGAAGTTGCAGCCGCCCTTCATCGCCGTGTCGATGTCGTCGCGCGACGCCGTGCCGGCCTCGAGCATGCGCACGGCGTTGTTGAGGTACGGGAAGAGCAGCGCGTTGACGATGAAGCCGGCGCGGTCCTTCACGAGGACGGCCTCCTTGCCGCACGTCTCGACGAACGCCTTGACCGTCTCGATCGTCTCGTCCGACGTCGTGAGCGCCGGAACGATCTCGACGAGCGACATCATCGGGGCCGGGTTGAAGAAGTGGACGCCGATGACCTTCTCGGGCAGGTGCGTCTCCATCGCCATCTCGACGACGGGCAGCGTGGAGGTGTTGGTGGCGAGGATCGCCTCGTCCTTGCAGATGCGATCGAGCTGATCGAACAGGTGCTTCTTGATCTCGAGGTCCTCGACCACCGACTCGATCACGAGGTCGCAGTCCTTGAGGTCGGTCAGCGACGAGGTCGCCGTGACGCGCGCCAGGGTCGCCGCGGCTTCGTCGGCCTGGAGCTTGCCCTTCTCCACCTGCCGGTTGAGCGACTTCTCGAGCGACGCCACCATCGCGTCGGCGGTGTTCTGCTGCCGCGAGCGCAGGATGACCTCGCACCCCGCTTTGGCCGCCACCTCGGCGATGCCGGAACCCATGATCCCCGAACCCACGATGCCAACGCGCTTGATCGTCATGGATCGCCACGTTACCGACGGGTCACTTCCCGTCGCCAAACCGGCACGCGTCGGGGCGTGCCTGTGCGGCCCACACCCGGGGCCCGGGGTGCATCCCGCGCCGGCGGTCGCGGAGCGTTACGTTGACCCGATGGGTCAGAGCGCCAGCGGGCGAGCTCCAGGGGTGGCACCGTGGCCGGCTGCCGTGCGCAAGGAGGTCGCGCGCCGCCAGGCGGCCTACCCGCCGTGCGCCGGCGACGTGCTCGACCTCGGCTCGCCCGAGGCGGAGCGGTTGCTGCGCGTCGACCACGTGCGGCAGCGAGCCGCCGCGGGCGCTCCCGCCCCCGCCGCCGAGGGCACCGGAGGTGCGGAGACCGCCGAGAAGTACGACCGGATCATCGCGGGCGGCGAGCTGACGACCTACGCCGATCTTGCGGCGGTCCTGGCGACGCTCTTCTCGTTGTTGCGACCGGAAGGCGAGCTGCTGCTCATCGAGCCCGTGGGCCGGCCGGGCTGGCGAGGCACCGTGGTCGCCTCCGCGGCGTCCACCTCGCCACTGGTGCGGGGCCGCCACGTGAACCGTGACGTGCCGGCTGCCGTGCGCGGCGCGGGCCTGCTGATCAGCGACCTCGAGCGCTTCACCGTGGGGCCGAGCGCGTGGCCGCTCAAGCACTTCGTCCAGGCGCGCGCCCTCAAGCTGGACGTGCCCGTGCCGAGGACGGTCGACCAAGATGGGGATCCCACAGATCGAGGAGCAGCATGAGCGGAACTCTGGCGTTGGTCGGCGGCGGTGAGTGGTCGGACGGGTGCACGTTCGACCGCGGGCTGCTCGAGGCGAGTGGCGGCAACGAGGTGGTCGTGCTCGCCACCGGATCGGCGTACGAGAACCCCGACAAGTTGGTGGCGCGCGCCACGGAGTGGTTCGAAGGGCTCGGGGCCACGGTGCGCGAGGCGAAGGTCTACACGCGACCCGACGCCGTCGCGGCGGTCGACGCGGACCTCATCCGCGGCGCCCGGTTCCTGTACCTCGCCGGCGCATCGGCGATGCACCTGCGGTCCGTGCTGAAGGACTCGCCGACGTTCGACGCCATCTGCGCCGCCTACCAGGGCGGCGCGGTGCTCGCCGGCACGAGCGCCGGGGCCGACGTGCTCTGCGACCCGATGGTCGACTCGCGCGGCGGGGCGTTCACCGTGGGTCTCGGCGTCGTGTCGAACCTCGCGGTGATCCCGCGCTCGAACACGTGGTCGCACGACAAGATCCACCGCACCGTCGAGCTCGCCGCCAAGGGCCTCGCGCTGGCTGCGGTCCCCGAGGGCACCGCCCTGATCCGCGCCGCCGACGGCCACTGGCGCGCCGAGGGCGTCGGCGACGTCAACGTCTGGATCGACGGCAAGGCCGCCAACGTCGCAGACCTGAGGAACTGAGGGTTTCGTCCTCGCAGCCGCTCGCGGAAGCCGCGCGGCGCTACCCCTCCGTGATCGTCACCTTGTTGACGATGACGGGGTCCTTGGGGCCGCCGCCGAGCTGGGCGTTCGGGCTCCCGGCGGGGAACGGCACGTACGTGGCCATGATCTTCTTGAGCACGTCGAGGCCCTCGGTGACGGAGCCGAAGAGCAGGTAGGTGCCCTGGCTGTCGAGGGCGCTCACCTTCGGGCCGCTGGTCAGGAAGAACTGCCCACCCGACGAGTTCGGTTGCCCGGTCCGGGCCATCACGATCTGGCCTTCCTTGTACGTGAACTTCCCGCCCTCGTCCGGGATCGTGTAGCCGGGGCCCGGGTCGGACGCGCTGTTCGTCGTCGCGGCACCGCCTTGGATGATGTCGATCGACGGGTCGAGGCGGAACAGCGCCGTGCCGTCGTAGTAGTGGTAGCGGCTCAGCACGACGAAGTTGTTCGTGGTCGACGGCATCGACTTCGCGTCGAGCGTCATCTTCACGGTGCCCATGTTCGTGTCGAACGTGGCGGTGTAGGTCTTGGCCGCATCGATGCACATCGGCGGCGCCTTGGCGAACGACGTGGTGCGCGCCGACGAGCCGTCGGCGGCGGGGCACGGCGTGTCACCGGTGATGCTGGCGCCGGCGGGGGCGGGAGGGACCACCGCAGGACCGGCACCGCCGGCCGCGGTGGTGGTCGAGCTGTCGGTCGGCTGGCCGTTGCGGTCCACGATGCTCGCGCTGGGCAGCGTCGAACCGGTTCCGGTCGTGTTGCCGGCGGTGGCGACGGTGGTGTCGGACTTGCGGGTCACGTACAGCACCCCGGCGAAGATCACGACGACGACGGCGATCAGGGCGCCGCCCCGGAGCATCCGGGATCGGCTCTGCGCCTTGCGCTGCGCGACCTCGGCGGCCTGGATGCGCGCCTGGCGCCCGGCCTTCTGGCGAGCTCTCTTCTCAGTACCCATGGCCGGGAAGCTAGTTCCCCCTGCTGCAGCGGGGTGCGCAGCCCGCCCCGCCCGCCGCGCCCGCCGGGCGGGCGCGAGGTCAGCCCTGGGTGGTCTTCGGCCGCTCGGTGATCGTGATGTCCTTGATCGTGACGACCTCGCTGGGCAGGCCCGACTTGGTGGCCGTCTTGTCGATCTCGTGCTGGACCGTGCTCTGCGCGTCCGGGGGCTTGGTGCGGTCCACGCGGCTGTCGCTGATGTTGCCGATCTGCGTCGCTTCCTTCGGCATGCCGCTCACCTGGTCGGCGAGCCCGAGGATCAGCCCGCCGCCGCTGCTGCCGTCGGCGGCCACCGGCAGCATCGCGACGATCAGCGGCGTCGGGATGGAGCCCTGCGACGGCGTCTCGCTCTTGATCGTGTACCCCGGACCCGACGTGCCGTCACCGAGCTTCGGGTCGGCGATCTCGGCCCAGCCCCGCGGGGTGATGCGGGTCACCGGTAGGCCGTCGTAGTAGTGGTAGCGGGCGAGCGTGACGAAGTTGTTGACCGAGGCCGGCGAGACCTCCGGCAAGAGGAACAGCGAGATGTCGCCCTTGCTGGTGTGGATCGTGGCGTCGTACTCCTTCGTCGGGTCGAGGCACGTCGGCGGCGCCTGGGCGAACTTGGTCGTGCGCGGCGACGAGCCGTCGGCGTTCGGGCACGGCGTGGCGCCCGTGAGCGTGGCGCCCGCCGCGACAGCGGGCAGCGACGCCGGCGGCAGGTTGTTGCCGAGCTCGGACGTCGTGGTCGTGGGCAGCCCGGAGGTCGAGGTGGGCGCCGCGGTGGTCTTCTTGTTGGCGTCGCTGGTGGCGAGCACGACACCGCCGAAGCCCAGGAGCACGACCATGGCGACGGCGAGGCCGCCGATGAGCCGGCGCTTGCGCACCGAGCGCTGGTAGGCCGCTCGCTGGGCCGCTTCGCGCTCCTGCTTGCGCTGCGCTTCGAGGTCGCGCCGCCGGCGCGGGTTCTGGGTGGTGGGCACGGTTCGCGACGCTACCGCGGGGCCCTGCAGAGGCGGCCGCGGGCGGCGCCCCCCACTTGGGGAGGACGCGCGGCGGCCCTGTAGCGTGACCCCCCGTGGCTCTCATCGTCCAGAAGTTCGGTGGCACGTCCGTCGCCGACCCCGATCGCATGCGCGAGGTCGCCGATCACGTCGCGCGGACCCTCAAGCGCGGCAACCAGGTCGTCCTCGTCGTCTCGGCGATGGGCAAGGAGACCGACGAGCTGCTGCGCCTCGCCCACGAGGTCTCGTCGGTCCGTCCCGGCCGCGAGATGGACATGCTCATCACCGCCGGCGAGCGCAAGGCGATGGCCCTCGTGTCGATGGCGCTGTTCAACCGGGGCATCGAGGCGGCCTCGTTCACCGGCAGCCAGGCCGGGTTCATCACCGACACCACGCACACCAACGCGAAGATCCTCGATGTGCGCGCCGACCGCATCCGCGCGGCGCTCGATGCCGGGCACGTGCCCGTGGTGGGAGGGGCGCAGGGCGTCTCGACCGACCAGGACGTCACGTTCCTCGGTCGGGGCGGCTCCGACACCACGGCCGTCGCCATCGCGCATGCGCTGGGGGCCGACATCTGCGAGCTCTACACCGACGTGTCGGGCGTGTTCACCAGCGATCCCCGTGTGGTGCCCGACGCCCGCAAGATGGATCGCATCAGCTTCGACGAGCTGCTCGAGATGACGGCGACCGGTTGCCCGAAGCCGGCGATGCGCTCCGTCGAGTACGCCCGGAACCACGGCGTCGACCTGCACGTGCGGTCCGCTTTCACGTGGGAGCCCGGCACGCTCGTCACCACGGACGACCACCGAACCGATCACACCCCCGGGGCCGGTCCCGACGCGGGACACGAGCTCGGCGACGAGCGACAGGAGAAGGACATGGAGCAGGCGATCATCTCGGCCGTTACCCACGACGCCGACGAGTCGAAGATCACCCTGGCCGGCGCCGCCGACCGCCCCGGCATCGCCGGTCACCTGTTCCGGGCCCTGGCCGACGAGAACATCAACGTCGACATGATCGTGCAGAACACCTCGGCGGCGGGTCACACCGACATCTCGTTCACCACCCCGAAGGACGACACCGACAGGGCGGTCCAGGTGTGCGAGAGCCTCGTGCCCGAGCTGGGCGCCACCGGGGTCAACGCCGATCGCACCATCGCCCGCGTCAGCGTGGTGGGCGCCGGCATGAAGTCGCACCCGGGCGTCGCCGCCACGGTGTTCGAGACGCTCGCGGCGAACGGCATCAACATCGAGATGATCTCCACGTCGGCCATCCGGATCAGCTGCGTGATCGCCGAGGCCGACTCGGACCGGGCGGTGCAGGTCCTCCACGACGCCTACGAGCTCGAGTCCACCACCTTCTGAACCCCCCCCCCCCCCCCCCCCCCCCCGCGTTCCTGC
>CAYUOL010000309.1:0-8063 GCA_964446345.1 uncultured Iamiaceae bacterium
CGCGTTGAGCGGGGTGCGCAGCTCGTGGCTCACGCGCGAGAGGAAGTCGCTCTTGCTGCGGTTCGCCCGGTGCCTTTCGCCGCAGGAGTGCTTCGACGACAGCTTCGGGCGGGCACCATCGACCAGGCGTAAGGAAGGCCGGATCGACCGTAAAGAATCCATAAGGGCCGCATCGGCGACCGTCGTGCCTAGGCCGGTTCGCCCTCGAGCTCGGCGGCGCAGTCGACGCAGATGCCGTGGGTGAGTGCCGGGACTCGGTCCCCTTCGAGCAGGCGACCGCTCGTCATCGCCACCTCGAGCTCGACCCACGCCGTGCCGTCGTGGCACCGGTTGCACCAGGCACACATGCGCAGGGGCGCGAGGGACAGGTCGCGCGCGGTGTGCGCGTCCAGGATCGCCAGGTGCTCCCGCGGCTCTTCGCGCAGGAGCGTGGAACAGAACCGCACGACGTCGTCGGGCTCGGCGTCGAGCGTCATCACGAGCCAGCGCCGCGCCCAGGGCGCGTCGCAGCGGAAGGGGACGCGCACGGACTGCCCGGACGCGCGGACGCGCTCGACCAGGCTCTTCCACAACATGGCCAGGTGGGGGTCGGTGACGTAGCTCCACAACGGCTGGTCGAGAGGGAGAACCGCGAGGTCCGGGGCGTCGTTGTCGCGCGCGAACTGCGCCCACTCGGGGTTGACGGCCACGATGCGGTCGGTCGCGTCGATGCGGTACTCGACGATCACCAGAGCCTTCTCACCGTTGTTCTCGGATGTGGTCCTCGGTTCCTTCTCAGACGCCGTCGAGCGAACCCGGCCGGGGGTCGCCGTGCAGGTCCTCGCCGCTGTCGCGCACACGGGTCACCCGGTTGATGGCGTTGAGGAACGCTCGTGCCGAGGCCTCGACCACGTCGGTCGAGAGCCCGCGCCCGGGCATCGAGTGACCGTCGACCTCGAACCGCAGCGCCACGTCGGCCAGGGCGTCGACGCCGCCCGTCACCGACGTGACCGCGTAGTCGGTCAGCCGCCCCTCCATGCCCGTGGCCTGACGGATCGCCGTGCACGCGGCCTCGACCATGCCGTCGCCCGTCGCGGTCGCCTCGAGCTTCTCGCCGTCGTGGTCGAGCACGATCGTGGCGGTGGGCGTGCTCGACGAGCCCCCGTGGCAGTCGATCGAGACGAGCTGGAACCGGTAGCGCACGGTGTCGCCCACCTCTTCGGCCACGAGCGCCTCGAGGTCGTCCTCGGTGAGCTCGGCCTTGCGATCCGCCAGCTCCTTGAAGCGGGAGAAGGCCTGGTTCAGCGCGTCGCCGTGCAGGTCGTAGCCCATCTTCTTGAGCGTGTCGGCGAAGGCGTGGCGTCCCGAGAGCTTGCCGAGCACGATCTTGGTCTCGCCGGCGCCCACCGCGGCCGGGTCCATGATCTCGTAGGTCGAGCGCTCGGACAGCACGCCGTGCTGGTGGATGCCCGACGCGTGCGCGAACGCGTTGCGACCCACCACGGCCTTGTTGTACTGCACCGGGTAGCCGGTCAGGCGGCTCACGAGGCGGCTGGCCCGACCGAGCTCTTCGGCCCGGATGTTGGTGTCGAGCCCGCCGAAGTGGTCGGCGCGGGTGCGCAGCGCCATGACGATCTCTTCCATCGCCGCGTTGCCCGCCCGCTCACCGATGCCGTTGACCGTGCACTCGACCTGGCGGGCGACGGCCTTGACGGCGGCGAGCGAGTTGGCGACGGCGAGGCCGAGATCGTCGTGGCAGTGGGTCGAGATCACGTAGTCGCCCTGGACGGCGGCGCGCACGTCGAGGAGGCGGCGCGCGTACTCCTCGGGGATGCCGTAGCCGACGGTGTCGGGGATGTTCAGCGTGGTCGCGCCGGCGTCGACGGCGATCTGCAGGACCTCGCACATGAAGGCGAAGTCGGAGCGGGAGGCGTCCTCGGGTGAGAACTCGACGTCGGGGGTGTACTGCCGGGCGTGGGCCACCGACCGCCCCGCTTCCTGCTTCACCTGCTCGGGGGTCATCCGCAGCTTGTTCTTCATGTGGATCTCGCTGGTCGCGATGAAGATGTGGATGCGGGTGCGCTCGGCGTCGGCGATCGCCTCCCAGCAGCGGTCGACGTCGGCGAGCGCGGTGCGCGAGAGCCCGCAGATGACCGGCCCCTTCACGCCACGGGCGATCGCCTGGACCGCCTCGAAGTCACCGTTGCTGGCGATGGGGAAGCCCGCCTCGATCACGTCGACCCCCAGGCGGGCGAGCTGCTCGGCGATCTCGAGCTTCTCGCCCTGATCGAGCGAGATGCCGGGCGACTGCTCGCCGTCCCGCAACGTCGTGTCGAAGATCGTGACCCGCTGGTCGTCGGCCACGGGGGTCGTCGGAGGGGCAGTGCGCGCGTCGGTGTCGCCAGGCATGGAGGTCAGGATAGGTTTCCTCCCTCAGGAAGCCAATGAGGCACCGGTCGTGTGGCGCGGCCCTGAGGATCTCTCGCATTCGGAGGAGCACCTGTGAAACGACTCGTCAAGATCGCTGTCATCGTCGCTGTGTTCGGTGGGCTCGTGTTCGCCGCGAAGAAGCTGATGGGTGGTCTGGGCCCGGAGCCCGGCTCGACCACGGCCCCGAAGCCGGCGCCGTCGCTCATCCCCGAACCGGCGGCCGACGCCGCCGAGCCGTCTGCAGCGGCGACCGAGCCGGAGCCCGCCGGCGACCCGGTCACGACCCCGAGCAGCAACGGCGACGCACCTGCGGCCAGCACCGCCGAGGCCTGACCCGCGCGGCCCGAGCCCGCGGGCTCGGGGCGGGCGGGTGGCGGTGCGCCGCGGGCGCACCGTCGTGCTCAGCCGAGGTTGACGGCGTGGACGCTGGTGATGGCGTCGTCGGCGCGCAGCTCGTCCTGCACCTCGGGGGGTACGGGCTGACCGGTCGAGAGGACCATGAGCGCGGCCTTGCCGTCGTCGGACTGACCCAGGTGCATGTCCTGGATGTTCACGCCGGCCTTTCCGAGCACCGAGCCGACGATGCCGATCACGCCGGGCGTGTCGTCGTTGCGCACGATCAGCATGTGGCGCGCCGGCGGGACATCCACCGTGTGGTCGTCGACCATCACGATGCGCGGCTCGCCCCGGAGCCCGACCAGCGTCCCCGCCAGGGCATGGTCGCCCCCGCGGATGGTGATCAGGTTGATGTAGTCCCGAGCGGCGTTGGTCGACGACTCGCGCACCGTGATGCCCTGCTCGGCGGCGAGCTTGGGGGCGTTCACGTACGAGACCGGCTCGTCGCTGATCCGCCCGAAGAACCCCTTGAGCAGCGACAGCGTGAGGATGCGGGTGTCGTAGTCGGCGAGCTGGCCCTGGTACTCGATGTCGATGCTCGGCACCGGCCCGGAGGCGAAGCCGCTGAACAGCTCCCCGAGGCGCTCGGCCATCGGCAGGAACGGACGCACGGTCTCGGAGGCCTCGCCGGCGCTCACGTTCACGGCGAACGGGACGAACTCGCCGGCGAGGGCCAGCCCGACCTGCTCGGCGATGGTGTCGCCCGCCTTGTCCTGCGCCTCGACCGTGCTGGCGCCCAGGTGCGGCGTGACCACGACCGAGTCGAGCGCGAACAGCGGCGACTCGGTCGTGGGCTCCTTGGCGAACACGTCGAGCCCCGCGCCGCCGACCTGACCGCTGGCGATCGCATCGGCCAGCGCCTGCTCGTCGATGATCCCGCCCCGGCCGACGTTGATGATCCGGATGCCGCGCTTGGCCTTGGCCAGGCGTTCGGCGTTGATCAGGTTGATGGTCTCCGGGGTCTTGACGACGTGGATCGTGGCGAAGTCGGACACCGCGAGCAGCTCGTCGAGGTCCATCAGCTCGACGTTGATCTGGCGGGCCCGGTCGGGCGACACGAAGGGGTCGTGGGCGACGAGGCGCATGCCGAAGGCCGAGGCCCGCTGCGCGACGAGCTTGCCGATGCGGCCGAGCCCGATGATCCCGAGGGTCTTGTCCGACAGCTCGACGCCGTTCCAGCGCGAACGCTCCCAGCGGCCCTCGACCAGCGCGGCGTGCGCCTGTGGCACGTTGCGAGCCTGCGCGAGCAGCAGCGCCATCGTGTGCTCGGCCGCCGAGAGGATGTTCGACTGCGGCGCGTTCACCACCATGACGCCGCGTGCGGTCGCCGCTTCGACGTCGACGTTGTCGAGCCCGATCCCGGCCCGGCCCACCACGACCAGGTCGGTGCCCGCCTCGAGGACCTCGGCCGTGACGGTCGTGGCCGAGCGGATGATCAGCGCATGGGCGCCCTTGACGATCGCGAGCAGCTCCTCCGGGGAGGCGCCCTCGTGCACGTCGACCTCGTGGCCGGCCTCTCGGAGCCGGTCGAGCCCTCCGTCGGCGATCTTCTCGGTTACCAGGATGCGAGCCATGGGCTCATCCTGTCCGCTCGACGCCGGGAACCGCCAACCCGTCGGCGGGGCCCGTGACCGGCGCGAGCACACCGCGGCCGGCGCCGTCGGGTCGCCGGTTCGGCCCGCCGGGCGTCGTCGTCAGCGCGAGAAGATCGCGTAGCTGATCCAGAACCCGGCCACGGGGATGATGATGAGCGCCGCGAACCAGATCACGAAGACGAGCTTCCAGTTCGTCTGCTTGGGAAGGGGCTTCATCACCTCTTCGGGGTTGGCCGGCGGCCGTTCCGACGGCTCGACCATCCCCAGGATCTCCTGGGCGCGGTGCACCTCGTGCTCGAGCACGAGCACGCGGTAGCCCTCGCGGGACTCGCCCTCCTCGATCTCGTCCGCCGGGATCGGCTCGACCGCCGCGCCGACGCCGTTGGTCACGAGCTCGGCCCCCGCGGCGTTCGCGAGCTCTTCGGTGTCGAAGGCATCGACGGGCACGAGCGGCTCGTCCTCGAAGTCGTCGTCATCCATCCGCTGCGGAACCTCTTCATGGCCGGGATGCGCCGGGATCGACCGGTGCGATGGTGCCGTGGATCTCGACGGGCTCGATGGGCTCGGCGAGATCGAAGCCGAAGATGCGGGAGTAAAAGTACAGCTCCGCCTCGAAGGCGCGTCGGATGTTCGGTGCCTGCCGGAAGCCGTGCTGCTCCCCTGCGAACGCGACGTAGGCGTAGGGAACGCCCTTTGCCTCGAGCGCGTCCGCCATCATCTGGGCCTGCGCCGGTGGCACCACCTCGTCCTCGAGCCCCTGCAGGATCAGCAGCGGCGTGTCGAGCTGGTCGACGTGGTGGATCGGGCTGCGGGCCGTGTAGACGTCGATCGCCGCGGGGTACGGCCCGATGAGGCCGTCGAGGTAGCGCGACTCGAACTTGTGCGTGTCCTTGGCGAGCGCCTCGAGGTCGGCGACGCCGTACAGGCTGGTGCCGGCGGTGAAGTCGTCGTGGAAGGTGAGCGCGCACAGCGTGGTGTACCCACCTGCCGAGCCACCCCGGATCGCAAGGCGCTCACCGTCCACGCGGCCTTCGGCGGCGAGGTGCCGCGCGGCGGCGATGCAGTCGTCGACGTCGACGATGCCCCATCGATCGTGCAAGGCGTCGCGGTAGTCCCGCCCGTAGCCGGTCGAGCCGCGGTAGTTGACGTCGACCACGGCGAACCCGCGGGAGGTCCAGTACTGGATGCCGAGCTGCAGCTGGGGCCGCGCAGCGGAGGTCGGGCCGCCGTGGCTCATGACGACGAGGGGCGGCGCCGCGCCCGCGGGACCCGCGTGGTCCGGGTTGCGCGGCGCGTAGAAGAGCGCATAGGCGACCGCTTCGCCACCGTCGGCGTTCGGCGTCGTCGGGAACTCGATGTGCTCGGGCACGGAGAACCACGCCTCGCCGTCGATGCCGAGGTCGCGCGGCGCCCGGTGCACGGTGTGGGCGACCGCGGGCGCGGCGCCGGACAGCACGGCGGCGGGGCTTTCGAACGAGACCACGGCCGGCTCGCCGGTGAACGATGCGGCGACGCACGCGACGCGACCGGCACCGAGGGCGACGAGGCCGTCGAGGGAGGCGAAGGGCGTGTCGACCCAGACCATCCGCGGCAGCTCGTCGTCCCACGCCATGGAGAGGTCGGCGTCGGACACCGCGACCAACCGATCGCGCCCCTCGACGCGACCCACGGCGACGGTGGGCCCCTCGCTGGTGGCGACCCAGCTCGAGGTGCCGAAGACCCACGCCGGACCGCCGAACTCGGCTCCGCCCGTGGTGATGGGCCGGTCGACCGGAGCGTCCGGGGCGAAGTTGTGGGCGTACAGGTTCCACCGACGATCCGTGGAGACGTGGCCGTCGTCGCGGTCGCTGACGAACCACAGCTCGGCTCCTACCGCGGCCGGCTCCGTGACGGACTCGCCGGCGCCGCCGGCGACGATCTCGGCGTGCTCGATGGTCGGGGTCGCGTTCCAGCTGCCGAGGTCCAGATCCGCCCGCCAGAGCTCCGTCGCGTCCCACGGCATGGCGGGGTGGTCCCACTGCAGCCAGCACAACCGATCACCCGCCGGTCCGAGCCTCGGACTGCTCACGAAGTCGGGCCCGTCTTGGTCGATGGTGACGCCCACGAGCACGGTCGGGTCCGCCGAGCCGTCGGCGGGGATGGCCACGATCTCGTTGCGCGCCTCCGTCGCCTTCGGCGCCCCGTGCCACTCCCGCACGCAGATGACCCAGTCGCCGCCGGGCGTGACGACCCCGTCGGCGAAGCGGAACGCGTGCGGCTCCTCGCCCGCCGCCGCCGGGGTGATGGCCACCGGCTCGCCGGCCTCGGGCGTCCCGGCGTGGTCGACGCGGTAGAGGCGCTGGTCGGCCCAGTTCGTGAAGAACAGCGTGACGTCTCCGCCCGGCTCGTCTCCCTCGTCGACGGGGTGGAGCCACCAGGCGCCTCCGCCGTACTCGTGCACCCGGGTCCGGGCCGAGAACCCGTCGGGCAGGACCTCGATGCCCGGCTCGTCGGCCGGCGCATCGATGCGCTTGCGGACGAGCTGGACGCGCCCGGCCTCGGTGGGACGCAGCTCCGACCACCAGAGGTCGCCGCCGGCGAAGGCGGGACCGCCCAGGCCGACCGACGCCTGGACGATGAGCTCGGCGGTGATCGGCGACGGCCACGATCCGAACGGGGTCTCGGTCTTCGCACCTGGGGGCGGGGCACCTGTCATCCGGCCATCCTCGCACCGACCACGAGAGGGCGGTCGTCCGGATGCGGCTCCGGTTGCTGGTTCCGGGCGCTGGTCCGGGTGGTGGCTCGGCTGCGGGACGCCGCCCGGGCAACGGATTTCTCGGGGCCTCGCCCCGGCTGCGAGCATGGCGGGCAATGAGCGACTCGATCCCCGACATCACGATCCCCGCCGACCTGCTGCCCCGCGACGGGCGCTTCGGTTGCGGCCCCTCGAAGATCCGGCCCGAAGCCGTCACGGCGCTGCAGGAGGTGTCCACGACCTACCTGGGGACCAGCCACCGCCAGGCGATGGTGCAGTTCACGGTCTCCGACCTGCGCAACGGGCTCGCCGAGCTCTTCTCGCTCCCCGACGGGTACGAGGTCATCCTCGGCAACGGCGGCACGACCGTGTTCTGGGACGTGCTCACGTTCGGCTTGATCGAGCAGACCAGCCAGCACCTGAGCTTCGGGGAGTTCTCCTCGAAGTTCGCCACCGCGGCGGCGCAGGCGCCGCACCTGGGAGAACCGTCGGTCATCAAGAGCGAACCGGGCACGCACCCCGAGGCCGTCGCCGAGGCGGGCGTCGACGTGTACGCGCTGACGCACAACGAGACCTCGACCGGCGTGGCCATGCCCCTGGCCCGGCCGGCGGGGGCCGACGAGGGCGCGCTGGTCGCCGTCGACGCCACCTCGGCCGCCGGCGGGCTGCGCTTCGACCCCAGCCAGGTCGACGTGTACTACTTCGCCCCGCAGAAGTGCCTGGCCTCCGACGGCGGCCTCTTCCTGGCGGCGGTGTCGCCGGCCGCCGTCGAGCGCATCGAGCGCATCGCCGCCTCCGACCGCTGGATCCCGGCGTCGCTCGACCTGAAGACCGTGCTCGACAACTCGCGCAAGGACCAGACCTACAACACCCCCGCCCTGGCCACGATCTTCCTCGCGGTGCAGCAGGTGAAGTGGATCAACGACAAC
>CAYUOL010000310.1:0-8060 GCA_964446345.1 uncultured Iamiaceae bacterium
CTGCAACGAGCAGGACGCCGCCGAGGGCCTCGCCCAGATCGTGCCCCGGTCGCCCGTGCCGATCGTCGCCGACATCCACCACCAGTACAAGATGGCGCTCGCGGCGATCGACGCCGGCGTCCAGTGCCTGCGGCTCAACCCGGGCAACATCCGCAAGCCAGAGCACATCAAGGCCGTCGCGCAGGAGTGCCGTGACCACGACATCCCGATCCGCATCGGGGTCAACGGGGGCTCGCTCGACCCCGACCTCTACGCGAAGCACGGGGGCAAGATCACCGCAGAGGCGATGGTCGAGTCGGCGCAGCGCGAGCTGGCCTTCTTCGAAGAGGTCGGGTTCGACGACGTGAAGATCTCGGTGAAGGCGTCGAACGTGGCGCTGATGATCGAGGCGTACCGGATGATGTCCGAGACGATGGACTACCCGCTGCACCTGGGGGTCACCGAGGCGGGGCCCCCGCCGGCCGGCCTGATCAAGGCCACCGCCGGCATCGCGACGCTGCTCGCCGAGGGCATCGGTGACACGATCCGCTACTCGCTCACCGCCGATCCCGTCGAGGAGGCCAAGGCGGGCCGCCAGCTGCTCGAGGCGCTCGGCCTGCGGGAGCGCAAGGGCCTCGATCTCATCGCGTGCCCGTCGTGCGGTCGCGCCGAGGTCGACGTGATCGACGTCGCGACCAAGGCCCAGGCGGCGCTCGACGGGCTCAACGTGCCGATCCAGGTGGCGGTGATGGGCTGCGTCGTGAACGGTCCGGGCGAAGCGCGGGAAGCCGACATCGGCATCGCCGCCGGCCGCCGGCGCGGCCACCTCTTCGTCAAGGGCAAGGTCGTCAAGGTCGTTCCCGAGCACCAGATGGTCGGCGCGCTCGTCGAGTGGGCCAAGCTCGTCGCCTCGGACGGGGTCGAGGCTGCCCTCGAGTTCGCCGACGAGGACGCGGCCGCCGAAGCCGAGAAGGACCGCGCCGCCCTGCTCGACGCCAAGGGCGACGTCAACCACACCGAGCAGATCATCGAAGAGATCCACCGCCGCTCGGACCGCCCTGATCCCTGACCCTGATCCTGGTCCCTGATCCCGGCCCCTGATCCTGATCCCTGATCCTGGCCCCTGATCCCTGGCCCCTGATCCCTGGCCCCTGATCCTGGCCTGAGGGGCACCGACGACCCGTCCCGCCGGGCTGGACTCGCGACCACCCCGCGTTTCGTATGCTGGCGTCGTGGTTGGTCGTGGTGTGGGAGGAGGGGGGAAGCGGGCCGCGAGGCTGATCGCGGTGGGGACGCTCGCGTCCGGGTTCGCACTCGGCTCCGCCGCCTCGGGGATCGCGCCGCCCGCAGCGGCACAGGACGATCCGACGACGACCGTCGAGACCACCCCCACGACGCCGCCGCCGACCACGGCCCCGCCCACGACGGCGCCGCCCACGACCGCCGCGCCGACGACGACGGCGGCGCCGCCGGAGACCACCGCGCCGGTCACCACCACGGCGCCGGGCGGCGGGGGCGGCGGCAAGACCCCGACGACCACCGCCCGGCCGCGCACCCCCACCACGACGGCGCGGCCCGCGACGACGCCGGCACCGGAGACGACCGAGAGCACCGCACCTCCCGCGACCGAACCGCCGCCCACCGAGGCGCCCACCACCGCCGCGCCGACCACGACGGCGTCGACGGCTCCACCGGCCACCGCCCCGGCCAGCGTGAGCACCGCGCCGGCCGTCGACGTCGATGCCGTGCCCGCCGACAGCGTGTCCAGCGCCGGACGGGTCCTGTCGTTCCTGATCATCGCCGCGCTCGGATCGCTCGCGGCCGTCATCGTCGTCGCGTCCCGCCGGCGCGTGGTGCCGGTCGATCCGGCGCAGATGCCGATCCCACCCTTGGGCATGCCGATCGCCGATCAGCCCCGCGTGTCCCCCCGAGGGGCCGACGCCGCCAAGAGCGAGGGCAACGGGGCATCCGGAGCGCTGGCCAAGGGCGTCGGCACGACGTCGACGTTCACGCCCTTCACCCGCATCACCTCGGCGACCGGGGTCGTGAGCGGCGAGGTCCCGGTGTCGGGGGTCGCAGGCGCACGGGCGGCCCACGCCGCCGGCACCATGCACGACCTGTACGAGCCCGTCGACGAGCCCACCGCCGCAGGGCCGATCACCGCCGAGGTCGACATCGTGGACGCGCGACGGCCCGAGGTGGCGAGCCGGTTCGGCACCGACGGTGTGGTGGAGCCGGCGAGCGACGCCGCGCCGCCCTCGAGCGCGAGCGGCACCGACGACGCTCGTGCGATCGCGGGGCCCGACGCGGAGGAACCGGCGCGCGGATCACAGCACTGGGCCGTGCCCAAGGAGGCCGCCGAGGCCGCGGCGCCGCCCGCACCGGCACCGAGCCCGCACGCGACGGCGGCGGTCGCCGATGACGACGGCATGGCCCGCGCGGACGAGTCGGCTGGTGAGCCGTCGGTGCTGGATCTCGTCAGCGAAGCACGGCGATCGGGTCGCACCCCGGGCTGACCGAACGACGACGAGCGGTGGGCGCGGGCGAAACTACGCTCGGCGCCCATGGCCAAAGCACCCGTGCTCACCCCCCAGTCCGAGGACTTCCCTCGCTGGTACCAGGACCTCATCACCAAAGCCGAGCTCGCCGACAACGGTCCGGTGCGGGGCACGATGGTCATCCGCCCGTACGGGTACGCCCTGTGGGAGCGGATGCAGGCGGAGGTCGACGCCCGCATCAAGGAGGCGGGGGCGCAGAACGCGTACTTCCCGCTGTTCATCCCCGAGGCGTACCTGAAGCGCGAGGCCGAGCACGTCGAGGGCTTCAGCCCCGAGCTCGCCGTGGTGACCCACGCCGGTGGGCACGAGCTCGAAGAACCGATCGTCGTGCGCCCCACCAGCGAGACGGTCATCGGTGAGTTCATGGCCAAGTGGATCCAGAGCTACCGCGACCTTCCGCTGCTGCTGAACCAGTGGGCCAACGTGGTGCGCTGGGAGCTGCGGCCCCGCGTCTTCCTGCGCACGAGCGAGTTCCTGTGGCAGGAGGGCCACACGGCGCACGCCAGCCACGACGACGCCCGGGACTACGCCGTGCGGATCCTGCACGACGTGTACGAGGACTTCATGGTCAACGTGCTGGCGCTGCCCGTGCTGGTGGGCCGCAAGACCGCCAAGGAGCGCTTCGCCGGGGCGATCAACACGCTCACGTGCGAAGCCATGATGGGCGACGGCAAGGCGCTGCAGATGGGCACGAGCCACGAGCTCGGCCAGAACTTCGCCAAGGCGTTCGGCATCCAGTACCTCGACGAGTCGGGCACCCTGCAGGTCGGGTGGACGACCTCGTGGGGCGTGTCCACGCGCATGGTCGGCGGGTTGATCATGGGCCACGGCGACGACCGCGGCCTGCGCATCCCGCCCCGCCTGGCGGCCACCCAGTGCGTGGTGCTGGCGCTGCGCGACGAGGACGGCGTGGTCGACCGGGCCCGCGCGCTCGCGGCGGAGCTGAAGGCGGCCGGCGTGCGGGTCGAGCTCGACGACCGCGTCGAGGTGTCGTTCGGGCGGCGGGCGACGAACTGGGAGCTCAAAGGCGTCCCGGTCCGGCTCGAGCTGGGTCCGCGTGACCTCGCCGACGGCGTCGTCACGATGGTGCGGCGCATCTCCGGCACCAAGGCGCCGGTGGCGCTCGAGGGCATCGCCGCCGCGGTGCAGGAGGCGCTCGAGCAGCAGCAGGAGGAGCTGCTCACGACGGCGACGGCCGCCCGCGAAGCGCGCACGGCGGACGTGTCGACCTTGGCGGACGCGGTCGACGCGGCGGCGACGGGATGGGCCCGCATCCCGTGGTCGACGGTGGGGGAGGAGGGGGAGGAGGCGCTCGGCCAGCAGTCGATCACGGTGCGCTGCCTCCGTCGTCCCGACGGCTCGCTCCCCGTCACCGCCGACGAGCCCGACCTGGTTGCGATCGTCGCCCGCAGCTACTGACGCGCGGTCCGCCGACCTGCGATCAGGGGCGCCGACGGGTATACTCGCAGCCGCAATTCGTTCTCTGTTCCTCGGAGGCGTGGGCTCTGCCCACGCCTTCTGTTTGCTCAGCGCCAGTTCTGTCCCGATCTGCGCGGCGCGAGCAGCCTGTGAACGAGCCGGCCGTGCCGGCTCGAACACGGGTGAGATCCCAGGTCAGCGCCGTTCTCGCTGCGTCGTGACCCCGCAACCCGAACCGCTCCGCCCCCACCCGAGTGAACCCGGCCGACCCGGGCCCGACCACCACCGACCCCCACCCGACCGCCGCCGACGAGGAGGTGCCATCGCCATGAACATGCAGGATCGCCTCCGAGCCCTCATCGAGCCGATCGTCACCGATCTCGCCCTCGAGCTGTTCGACCTCGAGTACAGCGGGGCGACGCTCACGGTGACCGTCGAGCGGCGGGCCGTGCCCGGCCGGCCCCGGCGCGAGCAGCCGACCGGCGCCGGCGGCGTGGGCATCGACGACATCACCGCCGTCACGCGGGCCGTGTCACGGGCGCTCGACGAGGCCGATCCCATCGCCGGCGCCTACCGGCTCGAGGTGTCGAGCCCGGGGCTCGAGCGCAGCCTGCGCGTGCCGGCGCACTTCACCTGGGCCGTCGGTCAGACGATCAGCGTCAAGACCGTGCCCGGCTTCGAGGCCGGCCGCCGCTTCAAGGGCGAGCTGACCCGTGCGGACGACGCGCCCGACGGGTCCTTCGACGTGCGCCTCGACGAGCCCGGCAGCCGGCTCGCGCCAAGCGGCGACGCCACGGTGACGATCCGGTACGACCAGGTCGACAAGGCCCGCACGGTGTTCGAGTGGGGCCCGGAGCCGAAGCCCACCAAGCCCCCGAAGCCCGCCAGGCCCACGAAGCCCACCGACGCGGCGAAGCCCGCCAAGGCGGCGAAACCGGGCGCGCCGACCAAGACCTCCCAGAAGGACGCGAAGGTCGCCGCGGACGAGAAGGACCCGAAGGCCGCCAAGGACCCGAAGGCCCCGAACGCCTCGAAGGCCGGCGAGGCCATGACGGCGCCGCCGGCGCCCGACCTCCCCGCGGGCCGGGCCTCCGCGGCGAAGACCTCCCCCTCGGCGTCGTCGTCCCCGACGACGCCCCCCGCCACGAACTCGACGCAGGCGTCGACGACGAACTCGAAGAAGGTGACCGCATCATGAGCAACCCCGAACTGATGGATGCCCTGTCCGCACTCGCAGCCGACAAGGGCGTCACGGTCGACACGCTGTTCGCCGCTCTGGCCGATGCGCTCGAGTCGGCCTACAAGCGCATGCCGGGCGCGCACGAGTACGCGTGGGTCACGATCGATCCCGACAGCGGCGAGATCCGGGTCATGGCCCAGGAGCTCGACGAGGACGGCGAGCCGACCGGCCCCGAGTTCGACGTCACCCCCGACGACTTCGGCCGCATCGCCGCGCAGACGGCTCGCCAGGTGATGAGTCAGCGCATCCGCGAGGCCGAGCGCGAGATGAAGTACGAGGAGTACGCGGGTCGCGAGGGCGACATCGTGACCGGCATCATCCAGCAGAGCGACAGCCGCTACACGCTGCTCGACCTCGGCAAGGTCGAGGCGCTGCTTCCCCAGGCCGAGCAGGTGCCCTACGAGCGCCCGGAGCCGAACTCCCGGGTCAAGGCCTACATCGTCGAGGTGCGCAAGACCGCCAAGGGCCCTCAGATCGTCGTCAGCCGCACGCATCCGGGCCTCATCAAGCGCCTGTTCGAGCTCGAGGTCCCCGAGATCGCCGACGGCGTCGTCGAGATCAAGGCCTGCGCCCGCGAGCCCGGGCACCGCACGAAGATCGCCGTGTGGTCGAACGACTCGAACGTCGATCCCGTCGGTGCCTGCGTCGGCGCCCGCGGCGCGCGCGTCCGCATGGTCGTCAACGAGCTGCGCGGCGAGAAGATCGACATCGTGCCGTTCTCCGACGACCACGCCGACTTCGTGGCCAAGGCCCTCTCGCCGGCCAAGGTCAAAGAGGTACGCATCGACGAGGAGTACGGCGCCGCCGAGGTGATCGTGCCCGACTACCAGCTGTCGCTCGCCATCGGCAAGGAGGGCCAGAACGCCCGCCTCGCGGCCCGCCTCACCGGCTGGCAGGTCAACATCAAGAGCGAGACGCAGCTGGCCGAGGAAGAGGCCTACGGCAACCAGGACTGGGCCGAGGGCGAGTGGGTCACCGACCCCGAGACCGGGGAGCAGGTCTGGCAGGACGCCGCGACGGGCGAGGCGATGTCGATCGAGCAGTGGACGCAGGCCGCCGAGGAGCAGGCCGCCGGCGACGGCGCAACCGCCACCGACCCGGCGGCAGATGGCGAAACACCCGCTACCGTGGAAGAGACCGATGCGGACGCTGCGGCAGATGCGTCGACCTCAGGAACCGAGGGATCCCCCGTCTCCTGAGGCCCCGAGAAAAGAGAGCTGAGGCCCTCACTTCGTGCACGCGGCCTCCGCCGCGCGAGGATGGAGGGCTGTGTCTGGGCCAGGTCCCAGGCCCAGGACGTACGAAGCAAAGGTTTGCACGGTGCCCGGAGCGGCCCCGTGGCGCCTCCACCGGTCCACCGGTACGGGGACGCGAACTGCGAGCACAACTGATAACCGACCGGATTGAAGGGGCTGAACAGGCACTTGGCAGGAAACATGCGCGTGTACGAGCTGGCACGAGAACTCGGGCTGACCAACAAGGAATGCCTCGATCTCTGCGAATCGCTCGGCATCGGCGTGAAGAGCCACTCGTCGAGCGTGGTCGAGCCGCAGGCGGATCGCGTGCGGCGCAAGGCCGAACGCGAAGGGCTCGTGCGCGACACGCAACCCGAAGAGCCGAAGAAGGCGACCGCCACGAAGAAGGGATCGAAGAAGGCTGCGGCCTCCGCCGATCCCGCCGACGCCCGCGCCCCTGAGGGTGACACGGTCGTCGAGGCGCCGCCGAGCCCGCCGGCTCCTGCCGCCCCCGCCGCGGAGGCGCCCGCACCGGCCGCCCCACCCGTCGTCGAACCCACCCCAGCGCCCGTCGCCCCACCCGAGCCCGCGGCGCCGGCGGCCGCCGAGCCGACCACGCCGGTCGCGCCCGCCGCCGCGGCGCCCGCTCCTGACGCGCCGCCCAAGCGCGTGTTCACCTCGAGCGGCTCCGAGCACCCGCCGCGCCCGGTGCGCCCCGAAGAACCCGTCAAGCGCCCGGCCGCGCCGGCCGCATCGGCATCCGGCCCGGCAGCTCCGCCCCGGCCCGCGGCACCCCGTCCCGGGGGCCCCGCGCCGGCGGGTCCGACCACGGGCGGGCCGTCCGCTCCCGGCACCGGTCCGGCCGGCCCCGCCGCCGGTCCCGGTGGCCCGCCGCTGTCGCGCACCGGCAAGCCGGTGCCGCCCCCGCCGAAGCCCCCGATGTCGATGTCCGGCAAGCCGATCCCGCCGCCCCCGGGCGCGCGCAAGGCGGCACCGTCGGGTCCGGGCGCTGGCCGTCCGGGTGGCCCCGGCGCCCGCCGGCCCGCAGGGGTCGGCCCTGGCCGCCCTGCCGGTGTCGGCCCCGGCCGTCCGCAAGGCGGCGGCCCCGGTGGTCCTGGCGGCGGCCCCGGTGGTCCCGGTGGCGGCCCCGGCCGCGGTGGTCCCGGTGGCGGTCGCCCCGGTGGTCCCGGTCAGCAACGGCGGCCCCCGCGTCGCAAGGGTCGGCGTCGTCGCAACCGTGACGAGCTGCAGCCGATGGACATGCCGACGTACACGCCGCTCGATGCGGCGGTGCCCGAGGGCACGATCGTCGTCGAGCGCGCGTCCACGGCCCAGGAGCTCGGCCCGAAGCTCAACCGCACCGCGGCGGACGTGGTCCGGTTCCTCATGCAGCAGAACGAGATGGTCACCGCGACGCAGTCGCTGAGCGACGACATGATCGAGCTGTTCGCGGCCGAGATCGGCGCCGAGATCCGTCTCGTCGATCCGGGCGAGGAGCAGGAGGTCGAGCTGCTCAAGCTGCTCGACCTCGACGACGAGGTCGACGACGAGACGTACGAGTCCTGGCCCCACCGCCCACCGGTCATCACCGTGATGGGCCACGTCGACCACGGCAAGACCAAGCTGCTC
>CAYUOL010000311.1:0-8043 GCA_964446345.1 uncultured Iamiaceae bacterium
AGCGCCGACAGCGTCACGGGTTGCTGGGAGAGGTGCTTGATGCGCAACCCGTCGGGGAGGTTCGTCGGGACGAGCTTCGGGATGCCCTCGGTCGAGGTGCCGTAGCCGGGGTCGCCCTTGCCGACGCGGCTGATCGTCGCGGCGAACGCGCCCAGGAGGAGGAGCACGCAGGCCGCGATGGCGACCAGGCGGCGGGTCTGGTGACGGCGCACCGCCGCCGCGACGGCGTCGCGCCCCGCCGCGACGTCCGCGGGCCGCTCGTGGTCCCGGGCGTCGTGGAGCTCTCGGGTCAGGTCATCGATTCGCATCGCGCACCTCCTCTCCTGGAGTGGGGATCGTTCGCTCGGGGGGCGCCGCCGGTGGGTCGGCCAGGTCGACGCGGAGGTTGGCCAACCCGGCGTGCAGCGCCGACTTCACCGTCCCCGGCGAGCAGCCGAGGGCCTGCGCCACGTCGGCGGTCGGCAGGTCGCAGAGGTACCGCAGCACGACCGTCGCCCGTTGGCGCGGCTTGAGGCGCTCGAGCGCCGCGCGCAGCGACGTGGCGTCGGCGACCCCCTCCGTCGGGTCGGGAGCGATGTCGGCGACGGCGGCGGCGTGCTTCTCGCCGCGGGTGATCCAGCGCTTCATCTGGTTCATGCCGACGACGATCACCCACCCCACCGGCCGGTCCATGGCGCCGACCGCCGGCCACTTGCGGAAGGCCTTGGCGAAGGCCTCCTGCGCCGCGTCCTCGGCCCGCTGGCGATCACCGACGGCGAGGGCCAACGTGCGCACCACCTCGTCGTAGTGATCGGCGAAGAACTCGTCGAAGGTCGTCGTCTGCTGGCTCATCGTTGGTACAAGTCCCGCAGCCGTCCGATCGGTTCAGTCTGGTCGGCGCGCTCGTCCCATGGGGTCGCGCGCCGGTCCGCGGCGAAGGTTCGACCGTTAGGCTGGAGGGCGATGGTCCTCTGGCTGATCCTCTTCTTCGTCGTGGCGCCGGTCCTCGAGCTGGCGGTGTTCCTGCAGGTGGCCGACGTCATCGGGTTCCTGCCGTCGGTCGCCCTCATCCTGCTGTTCAGCGTCGGCGGCGCGTGGCTCATGAAGCAGGAGGGCCTCAGCGTCGCTCGCCGTGCGCAAGAGCAGCTGCGCGCCGGTGAGGTGCCGGCGGTCGAGATCACCAACGGCGTGCTCATCCTGATCGCCGGAGGGCTGATGATCCTCCCGGGCTTCCTCAGCGACATCGTCGGCCTGTTCCTGCTCTTCCCCCCGACCCGTTCGCTCGTGCGCGGGCTGGTGATGCGGCGCTTCGAGAAGCGCGTCCGCGCGGCGTTCGTCGCGCCCGGCGTGGTCGGCTCGACGTTCGGCACCGGCTTCACCTCCGAGCGCCTCTACATGGGTGAGGCCACCTACGGGGGATCGAGTGCGCCGCCGCGCCGGCGCATCGCCGGCGTCATGGACGTTCGCGAGGTCGACGGCGACTCACACGGGGCCCGGGACGGCGCCTCCGCCGGCGAGGGTCCGACGATCGATGCCGAGGTGATCGAGGCGGAGATCGTCGACGAACCGCCTCGGGGGGATCGCGGGCCCGAGGGCCGCACGCCACGGACAGGCCGGTACTGATGCCTGACGCGCCGGGGCCGAGCACGAGTGAGGTCCCGCTGCGCGACGCGGCCACGGTGATGCTGGTGCGCGACGCCGCGGACGGGCGCGGCGCCGGCATCGAGGTCTTCATGTTGCTGCGCAACCTGAAGTCCGACTTCGTCGGGGGTGCCTACGTGTTCCCCGGCGGCGCGGTCGACCCCGAGGACCGGCACGAGAACCTTGACCCGGTCTGCGTCGGTCGGTCCGACGCGCACGCCTCCGAGCAGCTCGGCATCGACCAGGGCGGTCTCGCGTTCTGGGTGGCGGCGGTGCGCGAGTGCTTCGAGGAGGCGGGCGTGCTGCTCGCCACCGGCCCCGACGGCGAGCTCGTCGACTTCTCCGATCCCGAGCTCGACCAGCGCTTCCAGATCCACCGCAAGGCCGTCGACTCGCGGGCCCGCCGCCTCGTCGAGATCTGCGAGGAGGAGCAGCTGCAGCTCGCCGTCGGCGAGATGTACTACTTCTCGCACTGGATCACGCCCGAGGGAGCGCCCCGCCGGTACGACACCCGCTTCTTCGTCACGCGCGCCCCGGTGGGCCAGGTGCCCCTGCACGACAACCGCGAGACGATCGCGAACGTGTGGATCCGTCCGGCGGACGCGCTCGCGCAGCATCGGGCCGGGTCGTTCGACCTCATCTTCCCGACGATGCGCAGCCTCATGGCGCTCGAGCGGTTCTCGTCCGCGGACGAGGTGATCGCCGCGGCGGCCGCGATCCAGGACGTCCCCGCCATCCTCCCGAAGATCATCGAGGACGCATCGGGCTATCGCATCCTGCTCCCCGGCGACCCCGGCTTCGACGAGGCCTTCCCGGTGGTGCTGCCCGAGGGCGTGCCCATGAACAAGTTGCGCATGCAGGGCACGGGCGACGAGGGCGCGCGCGGAGGCGTCGCGCGAGAGACTGTGGGAGCGGACGAAGGGCCGACAGTGCGGGCGGACGGAGCGGGTGGCGACGATGGCGCGTAGGAAGCTGGTCGAGACGGTCATCGACGACGAGGAGCCGCCGGCGCCCGAGCAGCTCGTGCCGGGCGTGGCCAAGGCGCTCAGCCCCTTGGCGCGGCGCATCCTCGCCCCGAACCCGAACCTCTTCACCGGCCCGGGCACCAACACCTACCTCGTCGGCATCGACGAGATCGTGGTCATCGATCCGGGCCCCGACGACGCGGCGCACCTCGACGCGATCGTGGGCTGCGGCGGAGATCGCATCCGGTGGATCGCGGTGACCCACACCCACGCCGACCACGCGCCGGGCGTCGCCGGGTTGAAGGCGCGCACCGGTGCCGAGGTGCTCGCCTTCGGACCGCGAGACGGGCTGAAGGTGGATCGCAAGATCGGCGACGGCTTCACGATCGAAGCCACCGAGTTCCGCCTCACGGCCGTGCACACGCCCGGCCACGCGTCGAACCACCTCTGCTACTACCTCCACGAGGAGCGCATGCTCTTCACCGGGGACCACATCAACGAGAGCGCGACGGTGGTCATCCGTCCGCCTGACGGCGACATGATCGACTACCTCGCCTCGCTCGAGAAGGTGAAGGGCCTGCGGCTCAAGTCGCTCGCCCCGGGGCACGGCCGGCTGATCGAGGACCCGGTCGAGACGATCGACTGGTACATCGCCCACCGCCTCGAGCGCGAGGCCAAGGTGCTCGCGGCGCTGCGCGAGAAGGGCACCGCCAAGATCGACGACCTCGTGCCGATCATCTACGCGGACGTCGACGAGGAGCGCCACCCGATCGCTCGCCACTCGACGCACGCGCACCTCCTGAAGCTGGCGGCCGAGGGCAAGGTCACGGGCAAGACCCTCAGCGGCAAGTGGTCGATCGTGTGACGAGGCGCGGGGCGTTCGCCGCCATCGTGCGCTGTTCATCGTCCCCTAAACGGTAAACGGCCAGCTCAGAAACGGGTCATTCACCCGTTCGCCGGATACGATCGGTGTTCGTGGATCAGCGAACGCTGAACGACCTGGCCAGCGAGCTGCGTGAGGCGCTCGCCGATCTCGCGGTGCCGGCCACCGTCGAGGTCGGAGAGGTGCGCGCGGACGGCCCGGGGGAGCTCCTGGTCACGGTCGACGGGCGCACCATCACCACGGCGGTGACGGCGCGCGCCGACCTGCGCCCCGCTCAGGCCAAGGAGCTGCCCGCGGTGCGGGCGCCTGACGACGCCGCACCAGACCCTCGCCGGGGATCCGGGGGTGCGCCCGCCGACGCGCTCGGCGTGGAGGGGCTCGACGCCGGGCTGGTGTTCGCGGACCGGCTGAGCGAGCCGGCCCGCGCGACCCTTCGCGAGCGCAACTGGGGGTGGCTCGATCGCCGCCGCGGGCAGCTGCGCCTGTGGGCCCCCGGCTTGCGCGTCGACGCCCCCGTGGCCGCGACCACCGCCGCCCCGCCGACGACCCGCGCGCGCGACCCGTTCTCGGAGAAGGGCCGCGACCTGGCGCTGTGGCTTTTGCTGCACCCGCACGAGCCGGCGTCGCCGAGGGCGATCTCGCGTGAGATCGACATCTCGGCCGGGCAGATCTCCAACCTGCTGGGCGCGCTGCGCGCCGAGTCGTTGCTGCGCAAGGACAAGACGCCCCTCGTGCCCGAGCTGTTCTGGGCGCTGGCGGACCACTGGAAGCCGCACCGGCACGCGCTGGCATCGATGCCGCCGCTGCCCGAGCTGGCCGGCGCGACCGAGCTCCAGAGCCGGCGATGGGTCGTGGGCGACACGCGCGCGGCGATGGCCTACGGGGCGCCGGTCGCGGTCGGCCCCGACTACCCGCCGGACATCTACGTGCCGGACCAACGCTCGTTGAAGTGGTTGCTCAACCGTTCGGTGGTCGCGCCCGACTTCAGCCAGCGCGTCGCCACGGTCGCGGTGCCGCCGAGCCCGCTCGTCTCCGAGGCCCGCTTCCGGCGCCGCCACGACGGCGAGGCGTGGCCGCTGGTGCACCCCCTGGTCGCCGCGCTCGACCTCGCCGTCGACCAGAACCGCGGGCGCGAGGTGCTCGAGCAGTGGCAGCCCGACGCCGCCCTCGGCATCGAGCGGGTGTGGTGAGCGCCGCGGTGGTCGCGGGGGCGCGCCGACGCACGAGGTGCGGGCGATGACCGACCTCGCCTCGCCGTCGTGGCCGCCGCCGAGCCGGTACGGCGAGCGCAGCGTCGCCATCGCGAACGACCGCAAGGGCGTCGTGCGCCGATCGGTCGAGTCGCTCGCCGACATGCCCGCCGAGCTGCCCCGCGCCGCGCTCGTCGGGGGGCTGGCCGTGATGGTGCGGCTCTACGAGTCGCATCGCGTCACGACCGACTTCGACGAGGTGACCGAATCACGCGACGAGATGATCGACCTGCTGCTCGCGCGCGGGGCCGTGCGCACCGCCAACGGCGTGAGCCTGCCCGAGTTCGGGGTGCAGCTCGACCTCATCGATGCCGCGATGAGCCTGAAGGACCTCGCGGCGATCGCGGAGCAGGCTTCGTCCCAACCGCTGACCGAGCTCGAGCGCGGCGCGCTGTAACTCGCGCTGGTGTGCCGGTACGCGCTGGAGACGGCGACGGCGACGCAGATCCTGGTCGTCGAGGGCGAGCAGGTCGTCGCGCAGGTCGCGTTGCCCGTCGCGCTCGCCGGGTCGCTGGTGGCCATGAAGGTGCACGCCGCCGGGCAGCCGACACGCCGCCCCGACAAGGCGGCGGGTGACATCTACGACGCGTACCGCCTCGTGCGGGCGTGGGGGCCGTCGGTGATCGCCGACGACCTGAGCCACGCCCCGATCGTCATGCTGCGCGAGGTGGTGCAGCAGATCACCGATCTCTTCGTGGACGGCGCGGAGCGCTCGGCGCGCCAGCTGCGCGCGGCGTCGATGCCGGGCGTGCAGGCGATCGACGCCGAGGACCTCGAAGGGATCGCCTAGGTGATCGCGGCGATCGAACCCTTCCTCGAGTGGGATGCTCCGCTCGACCCGCTCGACCCGCTCGATGCGCAGGAGGAACGCCGATGACCGAGCCACCGACCGCAGCACCGAACGACGAGGTGGGCTCGAGCTTCGACGCCGTCGTCGAGGCGATGAACAACGCCATCATCCTCGTGACCACGCGCGCGGAGCCCGGCGACCGGTCCGGGTGCCTCGTCGGGTTCGCGACGCAGTGCAGCATCAACCCGCGGCGCTACCTCGTGTGCATCTCGAACAAGAACCACACCTGCGCGGTCGCCCGGCGCGCCGAGCACCTCGCCGTGCACGTCATCCCGCCCGCTGCGATGGACCTCGCCCGGTTGTTCGGGGAAGAGACCGGGGACGAGGTCGACAAGTTCGCTCGCTGCGAGTGGAGCGAAGGACCCTTCGGCGTCCCCGTGCTGGCCGGCGCGTCAGGGTGGTTCGTGGGGCGCATCGCCGAGCGCGTCGAGCTCGGCGACCACATCGGTCACGTCCTCGACATCGAGGCCGCGAGCGAGGCGCCCGCGCCCGCCGCCGTCGGCGACGTGCTGCACGTGCAGGCGGTCATGGGCTTCCATCCCGGCCACGAAGCCTGAGGGCCACCCCACCGAACCACCGGGAACGCAACCGGGAACACGGCCGGGACAACGACCAGAACGCCGGGGTGGTGGGCGCCTTGCAGTCAGACGGGGACGCGGAGGGTGGCGGTGAGGTTGTCGGCGACGGTGCCGCTCATCGTCGCGAGCTGGTGCACGGCGCCGTCGTCCCCGAACACCATGTCGCGGGCGAGGCTCGTCCTCTTCAGGTTCGACGCGCTCGTCTCGTAGCCGCTCGTGGCGTACACCTCGGTGCAGATGGCAGCCGGCAGCGCGATCTGCGAGGTCGCCAGGGTGTTCGCGGCCTTCACGGCGTCGGCCGTGCTGGCGTAGACCTCGAAGTGGATGTGCGGCCAGCGGCCGCTGTAGGCGCCCGGGAAGATGCTCGTGAACGTGACGAACCCGTTCGCGTCCGCGGCGGCGACGCCGCGCAGGAAGTTCTCGTTCTTCGCGCTGCCGGTGTACATCGAGTAGGCACCGTCCCTGGTGCAGTGCCAGACGTACACCGCGGCGTTCGCCATCGCCGCGCCGGTGCCGGCTTCGACGAGCTGGAACGCGATGCGCAAAGGCACGCCCTTCGCGACGCCGGACGCCGAACCGATGCTGGAGGTGATGTCGTTGCGGATCACGCCGTTCTGCGCGAGCACGTCCGGGCCGTTGCTGCCGTCGCCCGGATACGGGCCGGCGGTCTCCTCCGGGATCTTGGTGTTGTCGCCTGCCGTGGTGGCACCGGAGGTGGACGATCGTCCCGATGTCGAGCCGGTGCCCGCGGACGAGCTCGAGGACGAACCGCCCGTGACGGTCGTGGCGGTGGTCGCCGCCGTGGTGGCGCTCGAGCCGCCGGTCGCCGCGTCCGTGGCCTTCGCGGCGCAGCCGGCGAGCAGGACCACACCGGCACCGCCCATCAGTGCCAGGGCCCGGCGGCGCTCGAGCACCCCTGGGTGGCGAGCGCCGGGGACCGCGATGCCCTGCATGGCGAGCAGCCGGGGCAGGTCGTCGGCCATGCCGTCGCCGTGCTCGGGCGGTTCGGTGCGGGCGGAGGACGCACTGCTGCGTCCGGGCCGGGGCCATCGGGATGCGCGGATCTTCATCATGGTCGACGTCTCGCTTCGGGCTCGGGGCTCGGGGATCGCCCGGGTGGGGGTCGGTCGGGACGGGCGTTCGGGTGGGTGGTCGTCCGGGGACGTTCGGGTGGGTGTTCGTACGGGGTGTTCGTACGGGGTGTTCGGAGGAGCTCGTACAGGGTGATCGCTGGGGGTGATGAGGAGGTTGTCATCTCCTCCGGGGTCGAGGCTGTGCGCGGCCTGGGGGTCACCTGAGAATCCGGCGGACCGAAGTCACAGCCCGCCCCTCGCCCGCCGGGCCGAAAGCGAACTACCGTCCGGGGGTCTCTTCTCCGCTCGATCGTGGCGGGCCCGCCTCCGTGGGCCTCCCGATCATCTGCGGCCGCCCGCGGGGGTTCGCGGGCGAGGGTCGAGACCGCACATTTTCCGGAAGCTACGAGGGGGACCCCGGCCATGGCCGACTACCAACTGTTGATCAACGGCGAGCTCACCGATGCCGCCGCCGGCGAGACGTTCGCCACCTACAACCCGGCGAAGGGCGAGAAGATCGCCGACGTCGCCAAGGCCGGCAAGGAAGATGCCGTCCGTGCCATCGAGTCCGCCCGCAAGGCCTTCGACGACGGCCCGTGGGGCAAGACCACGGGCAAGGAGCGCGCCGAGGTCCTCCGCAAGATCTCCGAGCTCATCACGGCCAACGCCAACGAGCTGAGCGAGATCGAGTCGCTCGACGGCGGCGGCACCATCCGCAAGGCGCAGCTCGCCGACATCCCCGGCGGCGCGGCGGCCTTCGACTGGTTCGCCAAGATGGCCGAGGAGCGCCCCGATCGGGTCGACCTGCCCGGCTCGCCGTTCCC
>CAYUOL010000312.1:0-7956 GCA_964446345.1 uncultured Iamiaceae bacterium
GCCGAGTGAAAGTCGCAACAGCAGCCGAGAAAAGCTCCCTTTGTCATGCCCGGGCAGGTTTTGACCGAGACCGACATTTGCTATCTGTGAGCATCTGAGACCACAGTCGCAACCAATTCCAGCGCTATTCCCTTGTATACCGGCCCGACCAGACCAAGGTCGCCAAAATTCGGCGATCTTGGTTCTTTCGGGACGTGAAGCCATCGCGCGATAAAAACCACGGATCGTCCCGCATTCGCCCGCCGGGCCGTCCGCCGACCGCATCGAACGGTCGACGCACGGTTCAAGGGCTGCCCCAAAGCCCCAGCCCTCGAAACTTCCAACCCACCCGGATCAAGGCCGCCGACAATGGCTCCTATGGGGAGGGTGGCGCGACGGGAGCAGTTTCCGTTGCGCGGCCCATCTTTCGGGCAAGGTCGAGCAGATTGCGCAGACCCGCGCTCTGATTGTACGGCGACCAGACGGCCGAGAACGGAACGGGTTCAGGCTCGTCGCGAAACGGCCGGAAGACGACGCCGGGTATATCGACAAGAGCGGCCGCCTGCCCGGTGATGGAGACCCCGAAGCCCTGCGCGACCAACTGCAAAAGGGTGCAACGTTCTACATCACAACGCAGGATCGATGGCGCAACTGCCCACCGGCCAGCCATGCGCAAGACGATATGATCATAGGCTTGCGGCCCCGTGCCGCCATGGCGAACAAGGAAGGCTTCGCCTGCAAGGTCGTCCCAGGTCACACCGTCATTGCCGGCGAGAGGGTGATCGGCCGGAAGGATGGCAAGAAGCGGTTCGTGCCAGATGCGGCGTGAGTGGCAATCGGAAAGCTCCGGCGCTCCGGCAACAAAGGCGATGTCGAGTTGATCGGCGCGAAGCTGGACGATGATGTCGCGCGAAGTGCCTTCGGTGATCTCAATCGCGACGTGGGGATGGAACTTGCGGTACCGGCCGATCAAGTCGTCGAGAAAGCTGCGAGGCATCAGCGCATAGACACCCACACGGATGCGCCCGAGGTCGCCCCGCGCCATGGCTCCGGCTGTTTTCACGGCATGGTCCAGTTGGGCGATTCCGACCGCCACGGTGTCAACGAAGTGCCTGCCGGCGTCGGTCAGCCGGACACCGCGTGAATGGCGCTCGAACAGGAGAACGCCCAATTCTTCCTCCAGCGCCTTGACACGCAAGCTGACGCTCGACTGAGCGACGCCGAGGAAATTGGCCGCGTGGCGAAAGTTCAGATATTCGGCGACGGCAAGCGTCTGCACCAGCGAGACCATCGAAATACGCGCGCCGAGCCGCGAAGGCGATTGCCAGCTCTCGGAGAATTCTGTGAAACGACGCATAGTCGATTATCCGAGAAGCGGAAGCGATACGCTCCTGCGATGTTGGCCGGCATAGGTGACATTTTTTCTTTTGATATCATTGCTGGCTGGGATATCGGCGTTCGCTACAAGTGTAGTTAGACATCTATGCTGGATGGTAAATTCCCTATCTTGAAACATACCCATCGTATTCAGATAGAAATTCGACATGCTGACCTCAGAGCAGTGTGTTATTCGGTTTGATGTTCTACGAATGGAGGCCCAAGAAAAGGAACGTTGCGAAGATCACCAGGTGAACAAGGCCGTGCAGCACATGCGTTCGACCTGTGGCGAAGGTTAGAGTGCTGACCAGCATAGTCAGCGCCAACAGGATCATGCTTGAGGGCTCAAGACCAAGCGCCAACGGCTTGCCTAGATGCAGCGTGACGATAGCCACCGCAGGAAACGTTATCCCGATGGTAGCAAGCGCGGAGCCCAGCGCCAGGTTGAGCGCTTTTTGAAGCGCGTCGTTGCGGGCGGCCTGCACTGCGGCGATAGCTTCGGGCAGCAGAATGAGCATGGCGACCACAAGGCCGGTGCCCTGCGGAGGTGCACCGACCGCAACGCGGCCGAGTTCGACAATCACGGCGAATTTTTTCGACAGCAGAACGACCGCGACGAGCGCAACCAGAAGCAACGCGCCGCTGATTGCCAGCCGCTTCGACGAGGGATCGAAATGCCAGTCCTGATGCGGCGCCAACACTATGAAATAGTCGCGATGACGCACTGTCTGGATATAGAGAAACGCACCGTAGAGCAGAAGGGTGACGGTGGAGACGAAGACGAGTTGAACCGAGGAATAGTTCGGACCGGAAGCATGATGTGCGTAGTTGGGCAGGATGAGCGTCAGCGTCGCGAGCACCATCAAAACCGTCAGGTAGGCGCTCGCGCCCGACACCACGAAGCTTTGCTCGCGATAGCGCAGGCCACCGATGAGAATGCAGATGCCAGTCAGACCGCCGCAGACGATCATCACCACGGCATAGACAGTATCACGGGCAAGCGTCAGACCACCTTCGCTGCCCGACATCATAACCGAGGCGATAAGGGCAACCTCGATAACGGTCACAGCGGCGGTCAGAATCAGCGTACCATACGGTTCACCGGTGCGATGCGCGATGACCTCGGCATGATAAACGGCAGCGAAGATCGCACCGAAAAGCACCGGAAAGAGCAGCATCGCAAGGGCAATTCCGGTCGAACCTGGTGCCAACTTCTCCGAAAAGCCCAGAGACGAAGCGACAATGTAGAAGAAGGCCGCCAGGATCGGATAAATCCAGGCGGTGTGAGGCATTCGGATGAAGCGTTCGGCCTTCATGTCACATCTCGCATGGCTGGGAAGAACAAGCGTCAAGCGATGACGGAACCGGCCGCGAGTCGCGTCGGGCCTTCCGGGTCGTGGGCGGGCAGGAAGACAGTCGGCTCCTGCGCCGCGAAGCGGCGGATCGCGTGCAGCGTTGCCAGCGCGGTCGCCGGATCGTTGGTGACGCCGTCCGTCTTGCCAGCCAGCAGATTGGCCTGCGAATAGGTCGCGTCGCCGGCCAGAAAGTATGTAACGCCTTCGGCGCGTACGACGACCGAGACATGCCCGTCGACATGGCCTGGCGTCGGCACCAGCAGGATGCGGCCATCCTTGGTGACCGTGTGCGAGGCGGGGAACGGGCCGACCGCGGGACCGTCCATCTCGACAAGGTCCGGCTTCAGCCAGACCGGCCAGCGTTGCGGCAGGCAGCCGGTCATCATCCCGCGCAGTCCGGTTGAGATGACGTAGTTCGCGCGCGGGCCGACGATACGGCTGCGGGGGAAATGATCCAGTCCGCCGGTATGGTCGTGATGGAAATGGGTGAGGATCACGGTACCGATATCGGTCGCCGGATCGAGCCCCATCGCCATCAGGCGCGAGCCGACCTCCTCATGCGGGGCGACTCGAATCTGCACCTGCTTGTAGAACGGGTTCCAGCCCGGCAGGTAGCCCGGCACGGAGTTGCGCCAGGTATCGCCGGTATCGACCAAGAAGCGCCCCTCCGGGTGCTCGATCAGGAAACACAGGATCGGTAGCGGTTCGACCCAGTTCGGGTCGCGGAAGATGTCGATCTTCCGTCCGATGCCGCCGCGCCCCTCCCGGCCAACCCGCTGAGCCGTCTTCATCCGGGCCTTGCCCGTCTCGATCGCCGTCACCTTGATCATGGATACCTCCAAAAAAGAACGGATGTTCGATTTATAATTTTGCTCTCCCGTCTTGTAAAGAAGGAACGTTCGTTTTATTTTAGCGCCGCGTTGGAGCCACTGGCCGATGGCAGTGCCGCCCTGATTGCAAGAGCCAAAGGCGAGCTTCCAGAAGGGCGGGCGGGCGGAATGCCGGAACGACGGAATGACCTGTTTCTCGCGCGGATCGAGGCTTCTCGACCCAGCATCGTCAGATCGAGCGCATCCCGTTGTGATGCCACCGGAGGCATGTGGCAGCTCATCGCTTCCCGGCGTCCAGGAATGCTCGCCGCGATGGCAAGCTGTGCAGCCGCCCTGCTGGTCGCCGGGTGCCAAAAGAAGGACGCCGCCGAGGTCAAGCCTCCGGTCGCGGTGCGCGTCCTTACCGTTGAGACGGTGGACTATCTACCGACGACTTCGCTGACGGGCGCGATTGCCGCACGGACGCTGAACAATCTCGCCTTCCGCGTCGGTGGCCGCATTGCCGAACGGCTCGTCGAGGTCGGTCAGCATGTCGACGCGGGAGAAGTTCTCGCGCGTCTCGATCCCCAAGAACAGGAATCCGATTTGCGCTCGGCGCAGGCGGACCTCAATGCCGCCAATGCCAGCTTGACCCAGGCATCCGCAGCCTTCGAGCGGCAGAAGACATTGCTGGCGCAGGGTGTGACCACACGCCGGGACTACGATTCGGCAAATGCAGCGCTGAAGGTGGCCCAAGGCAGCGTCGAAGCGGCCAATAGTGCTCTGGCCAATGCCAGGGAGAACCTGTCATTCACCGAACTGCGCGCTGGAGCACCAGGCATTGTCACAGCCCGCTCCATCGAAGCCGGGCAGGTGGTGCAGGCTGCTCAATCGATCTTCACGGTGGCCGAGGACGGGGATCGGGATGCCGTTTTCAGCGTCCACGAGACACTGGCGGCCAGTACCGCGCCCGATCCAAAGGTGGCGATCGCGCTTGTTTCCGATCCGGCGATCACGGCGGTCGGCAAGGTCCGTGAGATATCTCCAGTCGTCGATCGGGCCTCCGGCTCGATCCGCGTCAAGGTAGGAATCCCGCATACACTGGCCACCCTCCCTTTGGGAGCGGCTGTTGTCGGAACGGTTTCAGGCCGATCACGGACGGCCATCCACCTGCCATGGCAGGCGCTTACCTCACAGGAAGGGAGCCCTGCCGTTTGGATATTCAATCCACTTTCCAATGCCGTGACAGTCACAGCCGTGGAGGTCATTGCCTATGAAACAGGCGCGGTCATCGTCGGCAACGGACTCAAGGCGGGCCAGAAAGTGGTCATCGCAGGCGGGCAACTGCTCAATCCCGGCGCGGTGGTTGAAGCGACGGAGGTCAAGCCATGAGGCGTCGGCCCTTGCTGCCAGTTCTCGTCGCTCTCCTGTCCGTCACCGGCTGCGCTCAGGAGAAGGAAGCGCCACTGGAGGCCGTACGCCCGGTGCTGTCCGTGGTGGTGGAACCGACGGCCAGCCGTGTGCCTGGCTTCGTCGGAACGGTCGAGCCCGAATTCAGCGCCAATCTCGCCTTCCGTCTGCTCGGCCGCGTCGTCGCCCGTAACGTCGACGTCGGCGATATCGTGAGGAAAGGCGAGACGCTTGCTGCGCTCGACCCGACCGCGCTCGAACTCGCCATTCAGGCGGTCAGGGCAGAACTGTCAAACGCAGAGGCTCAGTTCGCGAACGCAGCCGCTATCGAGGAGCGGCAACGCAAGCTGCTGGACTCGAAAAACACCTCGCAAGCCGTCTACGATTCGGCAAGACAAGGAAAGCAAACGGCTGAAGCGAACATCGAGAAGGCGCGGGCAGCCCTCGCCAAAGCGCAGGAGCAGCTTGGTTACGCCCGGCTGTTCTCCGACTTCGACGGCGTTGTCACAGCCGTTTCAGCCGAGGTTGGACAGACGGTTTCGCCTAGCCAGACAATTGTGACCGTGGCGCGGGCCGACATGCGCGAGGCCGTGGTCGACATCCCCGACCAGTTGACCGGCGACATCACCGTCGGCACGCCGTTCGAGGTGACGCTGCAATCGCTGCCGTCGATCCACACGCAAGCGAAGCTGCGCGAGATCGCGCCGCACGCGGACGGCGCGACTCGCACGCGGCGGGTTCGCCTCACGCTCACCGATCCGCCGGCGTCCTTCCGGCTCGGCTCGACCGTCACCGCCACACGTATGACGGCGGCCTCACCGGCTATCGAACTGCCGCTGTCGGCGCTGCTTGAAGCCGACGGCAGGGAGAAAGTGTGGATCGTCGATCCGCAGGCTTCGACCGTGGCGACACGCGATATCGAAGTTTCGGCCAGGTCGGTCGGTTCCTTCACCGTCGCCGGCGGGCTGGAGTCGGGCACGCGCGTGGTGATCGCCGGCGTGCACAGCCTCCGTGAAGGCCAGAAAATCAAGATTGAGGGGGCCACGCCATGAAGAGTTTCAACCTTTCCGATTGGGCGCTCTCGCACCGCTCGCTGGTCTGGTACTTCATGCTGGTCTTCGTGATCGCCGGTGTCGCCTCCTATCTCAATCTCGGCCGTGAAGAAGACCCCTCCTTCACCATGAAGACTATGGTCGTGCAAGCGAACTGGCCGGGCGCGTCGGTGGACGAGCAGGCCAGACAGGTCACCGACCGCATCGAGAAGAAGCTGGAGGAACTGGACAGCCTCGACTACACTCGTTCCCAGACCACCGCCGGTCGCACCATCGTCTTCGTCAACCTGAAGGACGCGACCAAGTCGAACGATATCACGCCCGCCTGGCTCCAGGTGCGCAACATGATCAACGACATCTGGCACCAGCTTCCGCAAGGGGTACAGGGACCGTTCTTCAACGACCGTTTCGGCGACGTCTACGGCAACATCTATGCCTTCACCGCCGACGGGCTCACGCCCCGGCAATTGCGTGACTACGTGGAGAAAGTGCGCAGCAAGGTGCTGACCGTGCCCAACGCCGGCAAGGTCGACCTGATCGCCGCGCAGGACGAGGCGATCTTCCTGGAATTCTCCACCCGCCAGATTGCTGCGCTCGGCATCGACGAGCAGGCGATCGTGCAGAGTCTTCAGGCGCAGAACGCCATCACGCCCTCGGGCGTCATCGAGGCGGGGCCGGAGCGGGTGGCCGTGCGCGTGACCGGCCAGTTCGCCTCGGAGGATAGCCTGCGCGCCATCAATTTGCGCATCGACAATCGCTTTTTCCGCCTGAGCGACGTGGCGACGATCCGGCGCGGCTATGCCGACCCGCCAGCGGCCCTGTTCCGCTTCAACGGCGAGGACGCCATAGGACTCGCCATAGGCATGAAGCCCAATGCCAACCTGCTCGATTTCGGCAAGGCGCTCGACCGCAAGATGGACGCGGTGCTGGCCAGCCTGCCGGTCGGCGTCGGTGTCCACAAGGTGGCCGACCAGCCAGTGATCGTGGAGCACGCCGTTTCCGGCTTCACCCGCGCGTTGTTCGAAGCCGTCGTCATCGTGCTCGCGGTCTCCTTTGTCAGTCTCGGCCTGCGTGCCGGCTTCGTCGTGTCGCTGTCGATCCCGCTGGTGCTGGCCATCACCTTCGTGGTCATGGAATATCTCGGCATATCCTTGCAGCGCGTCTCGCTCGGCGCCCTCATCATCGCGCTCGGCCTTCTGGTCGACGACGCCATGATCGCGGTGGAGATGATGGTCGCTCGGCTTGAGGTGGGCGATCCGCTGCGCAAGGCCGCCACCTATGTCTACACCTCCACCGCCTTCCCGATGCTGACCGGCACGCTGGTGACGGTGGCGGGCTTCATTCCGATCGGCTTGAACTCCTCCAACGCTGGCGAGTACACCTATACGCTGTTCGTCGTCATCACCGTGTCGCTGGTGGTGTCGTGGATCGTGGCGGTTTTATTTGCTCCACTGCTCGGCGTCGCCTTCCTGCCAGCGACCATGAAGGCGCGTCACGCAGGCCCCGGCCGCTTCACGGCCGCGTTTCGGCGCGTGCTGGTCTTTTCGGTGCGCCGCCGCTGGCTGACCATCGCGGCCACGGTGCTGGTCTTCCTCGCATCGCTGGCCGGCATGAGGCTGGTGCAGCAGCAGTTCTTCCCGCCCTCCGACCGGCCCGAACTGCTCGTCGACTTCACTCTGCCGCAGACCAGTTCGATCGCAGAAACGCGCGCGCAGATCGAGCGCTTCGAGAAGGTGGCGCTCGCCGGAAATCCCAACATCGACCGCTGGTCGTCCTATATCGGCCAGGGCGCGGTGCGCTTCGTGCTCACCCTCGACGTGCAGCCGGCCAACCCCTACTTCGGCCAGGTCGTCATCGTCACCAAAAACATCGAGGCGCGAGACAGGGTGAAGCCGGCGCTGGAGAAGGTCCTGCGCGAGCAGTTCGTCGGCACCGACGCCTTCGTCAAATTGCTGGAACTCGGCCCGCCTGTCG
>CAYUOL010000313.1:0-7882 GCA_964446345.1 uncultured Iamiaceae bacterium
CCTTCACCTCCTCCAACTTGTGCGGCTTGATCACCGCAGTGACCAGATGAACCATGAGCTCTCCTTTGGGCTGACGCCTGCGGCACCCCGCCGTCGTTGGCGAAAGCAGCAAGACAGGTGCCGGCGGAACGGGGATCCACGGAGGACCCGACGCGGCGATGGGCGTGGCCCACTCGCACGTCCTGCCGGCCTGCTGGTTGGACGGCGTCACGATCCCGCGTAGTTGTTTCGTCGGTGTTTCGTGATCGGATCGTGTTCGTGAACTACGAAGCGAACCCGCGCGCCACCCCCGTCAGGCAGCGCGATGCGGTCCCGTGAGCGCGCCGAGCCGCGCCCATCGGGACGGGCGTCGCGGGCGCGCGAGGCGCGGAAGGCGGCCGATGATCCGACGCGGGGCCGTGCCCGCACGCGTCGATCCGGCCGAGGGTTCAGGGAGAGGTCAGATGATCGAACGCATCACGTCAGGTCGATCGAACACCCTCGCGTCGACCTCGTCAGCGGACGTCGCGGTCCACCTCGAGCAGGTAGCGACCGTCGGAGAGGGCGTGCAGCACGACACCGATCTCGCGGAGCTTGGTGCGCAAGCGCTTGATGCAGGACGCGAACGCGGTGGCGCTCGGCGTGCCTCCGGCGTCGGCGAACACGAGCTCGAGGTCCGCGCGGCGCACGACGCGACCGGTGTTGCTGACCAGCACGCGCGCGAGGGCGAGCTGCGTCGGGGTCAGCGCGAGCCAGGCGTCGTCGAGCCTCAGGAGGCCGTCGTCGATGACGAGGCCGTGGCCGCGCTCGCGCAGCCGCTGCCGCAGGGCGTGCTGGCGGTGCGCGGCCTCCTCCGGGTCGACGGGAGCGCGCAGCCAGTCCTCGAGGTCGTCCCAGTCGTCGGGCGGCACACCATCGGGGTCGACGATGAGCAGGCGCGGGATGCCGGCCCGGGCGAGGCGGGCCCGCCGCTCGCCCTCGTGGGGCCACGCGACGAACTGCACGTCGTCGTCGGGGTCCCAGGGCGGCTGCAGCCCGAGCTCGTCGGCCGCGCGGCGCGCGGCGCGGAGGTCTTCGTGGAGCAGATCGGTGAGCAAGGGGTCGTCTCCTGGACGCGGCCGCAGCGATGCGGCATCTGACGGTGAGCGCCGCGGGCGTCGCCCGCGGGAACACGTCAGCCAGGGGGCGCGCGCGTCTGCTGGACGTCGCCGAGGCGGCCGCCGCACGAGCGGGGAGCACGTGCGCACAGGTGCTCGGGCGCGCGTTCGCGCCCCGCGTCGGCGCTGGATGCGGGGATCACGCCGGCGGTCGGCTTGAGGCGCCACTCGATGTGCGTTCCCTGGCTCGGGACGACGGTCTCGAGCGGCGCGTGCGCGGTGACCGTGCGCAGCGTGGGCTGCGACGTGGCGCTGATGGACTGGGCGTGACTCGACAGCAGCACCGTGGGCGCGGCGATGAGCAGTGCGGCGCCGAGCACGACCAGCAGCGCCGCAGCACCACACGCGAGGCGCGCCCGAGCGGACGAACCACGCCGCGCGAGCGGAGGGGGGACGGGCGGCGCCGACGGGTTCACGACGCCGGCCCTCCGGGCGACAGATCGGCTCGCCCACCCTGCTCGATCTCGAGGACGAAGCCACGCCCGCGCGACGAGGACACGATGAGGCCCAGGTCGAGGAGGCGGCGACGCAGGCGGTACAGCAGCGAGTCGAGCGCCCGTTCGCTCGGGGCGCCCTGCGGCCACACGCGCTGCTCGAGGCGCGTCCGTTCCACGACCCGGCCCCGGTCGGCGAGCAGCACCTCGAGCGCGATCGCCTCGGACGCGCTCAACGCGACCGCCAGAGCACCGCGGTGCAGGACGCCGCTCGCGTCCAGCACCGGCGTCTCCTCGGCCAAGCGGGCGAGGTGGCGACGCACCCGCGCGGCGCGGACGAAGAGGTCGCGCTCGTCGGCCGGGACCCGTATCCAGTCCTCGCCGATGGCGAGGCGGCGCGGCGGTTCGGCACCGGCGGGCACGAGCAGCACGACGGGGATGCCGGCCCGCACCAGGGCCTCGCGGCGCTCGCGCTCCCGCGGCCAGTGCACCAGCTCGACGGGGAGGTCGGCGAGGTCGAGCTCGGATCGCCGGTGCGTCCCGCCTGCCGGCGTCGGGTCCGAAGCGGCCGCAGACGATGCATCGGAGGAAGCACCGAGCGTCGCATCGAGGGCACGACCCGGCCCACGATCGGCCTGCTCGCGGTGGGAGGTGAGACGGGGGGTCTGGCTCACGGTGCTCCACGCCCCGCCGCCGGCGGAGCTCGTCGGGTCGCCGCGACGGCGACCCGGCAATGGTACCGGCCGATGCCCGCGCCCGGTCAGGTGGTCGAGCCGGCTCCCGTCAGCCTTCGGTCAGCCGGCGACCGGCCCGCCGCGGTTCGGCCGTCGACCCCCGCCGGTCCGCCGGGCGCCGCGCGTGGCCAACCCGACCGGAGCCGTGGCCCCGCGCAAGTAGGGTCTGCTGTCCACGCGCGCCCGACGCGCCCGCCCCCCGCTCGCCCCCCGATCGCCCCCCGATGCCAGGACCGCACCGCATGACCGACCAGCCCGAGAGCACCGCGACCCAAGACTCCCCCGCGTTGGAGGCGGCAGCGATCGAGCGGCCCGAGCACTACCACCCGGCCGGCCGCTTCGCGGTGGACACGACGGCGGCCGCCGCGCCGGGCAAGGACGACGAGGAGACGGTGTCGCTCGCCGGTCGGGTCGTGCTCTGGCGGGACATGGGCGGCCTCGCCTTCGGTCAGATCCAGGACCAGACGGGCCGCGTGCAGGTCTCGCTGCAGAAGAAGGAGCTCGGCGCCGAGCAGTACAAGGCGTGGGCGAAGGCCATCAAGTCGGGGGACTTCATCGGGGTGCGGGGTCACCTCTGGACCACGAACAAGGGCGAGCGCACCGTCGCGGTGCAGCACCTCGAGATCCTCTCGCGAGCGTTCCGCTCGATGCCTGACAAGTGGGCCGGCATCGCCGACACCGAGATCAAGTACCGCAAGCGCTACCTCGACCTGCTCGCGAACCCCGAGTCGCGCGAGCGGTTCCTGACCCGCTCGCGCGTGATCTCGCGCATCCGTCGGTTCCTCGACGAGCACGACTTCATCGAGGTCGAGACGCCGATCCTGCAAGGCGCCGCCTCCGGTGCCGCGGCCCGACCCTTCTCGACGCACCACAACGCGCTCGATCGCGACTTCTTCCTGCGCATCTCCCCGGAGACGTACCTCAAGCGCGTGATCGCCGGGTCGTTCGACCGCGTCTACGAGCTCGGGCGCAACTTCCGCAACGAGGGCATCGACTCGTCGCACCTCCAAGAGTTCACGATGCTCGAGTGGTACGCGGCCTACTGGGACTACCGCGACAACATGGCGTTCGTCCAGGAGCTGGTGCAGACCGTGCTGCAGGAGGTGCGCGGCTCGTTGGTGGTCGAGCTGCAGGGCGTCGAGCTCGACTTCGGGGGTGACTGGCCCGTGATCGACTACCGCGATGCGGTGCGCGACGCCACCGGCATCGACCTGCACGAGATCCGCGACGTCGACGTGCTCAAGCAGGCGATCAAGGACCGGGGCCTCGGTGACGACCTCGACGACACGGTGTCGTACGCGGCGCTGGTCGACCTCTTGTACAAGCGCACCGTGCGGCCCGGGCTCGTCCAGCCGTGCTTCCTCGTGCACCACCCCGCCGAGCTCGTGCCCCTGGCGCGCCGCAGCGACGACGACGGCACGCGCCTGGACATGTTCCAGGTCGTGGTCAACGGCTGGGAGATCGTGAAGGCGTACTCCGAGCTCATCGATCCCTTCGAGCAGCGCGCCCGCCTCGAGGAGCAGGTCGAGCTGCGGGCCCAGGGCGACGACGAGACCATGATGATGGAGACCGACTTCATCGAGGCCATGGAGTACGGGATGCCCCCGATGTCCGGGCTCGGGCTCGGCATCGACCGGTTCGTCGCGCTGATCACCGACGCGCCGACGCTGCGCGACGTCGTGCTCTTCCCGCAGATGCGCGACGACGTCGACCGCGGCGACGACACCGCCGCAGGGGCGGAGGGCGAGCCCGGATGACGGTCCTCCCGTGAGCGCCACCGATCCTGCGCCGATGCTGCCGGACGGCACGTACGACGTCTTCATCGTCGATGCGACGGTGACCGACGAGCGCGTCGCGCACCTCGAGCTGACCATCCTGAGCGGACCGCAGAAGGGCGAGGTCGTCAGCGTGGTGGCGACGGGCCTCGCGGGTGACGACTTCGAGCTGCTCGGGATGCCCGGCACGCTGACGGTGGCCAGCGGCGCGCCCTCGTTCCGGCTCGACGCCTGACGATCTCGGCGCGCCGGGGACGACCTGGTGGGCGCATGGGCGCTCACTAAGGTGGTGGCCCATGAGAAGGGCATCGCGGGAGCCGCTCCGCGCACCGCGACGTGACCAGCTCACGTTGTTCTTCGGGTGCGCACTGTCGGTCGTGCTCACCCTCTGGATGACCAACGGGATCTGGGCGGCGGGCATCCCGGCCGGCGAGGACACCGCCGCGCACGTCGTGCGCAGCGAGTACGCGCTGTCGCACATCTTCAACAACTTCCAGATCGACGGCTGGCAGACGAGCTTCGGCCTCGGGTACCAGGAGTTCTTCTTCGCGGGACCCGGGTTCTCGTTCGTCGTCGCGGTCGTGAAGGTGCTGTCCCTCGGCACGCTCACGACCGCGGGCGCGTTCAAGGTCACGATCGTGCTCTCGTTCCTGACGTTGCCCCTGGCGGTCGCGTTCCTGGCTTGGGCGTTCGGGCTCGGCACGCGGGCCGCGGGCATCGCCGCCCCCCTGACCTGGGTGGTCTCGAGCGGCTTCGGCGGCGCCGGCCTCAAGGGCGTCTTCGAAGGCGGGCTGGTGCCGAACCAGCTGGCCAGCACCTTCTTCTGCCTCGCGCTCGGCGGGGTCGTGCTGCTCGTGCGCGCGCCGTCGCCGCGACGGGTCGTGTTCACCGCGGCCGCGCTCGCGGCGACGTTCCTCACGCACCCGATCGCGGCCTACGTGCTCGCGTTCTTCGTGCTCTGCGTCGTCGGGCTCTCCGCGGCGGAGTGGGCCAAGGGCCACTGGACCACGCTGCGCACGACGGTCCCGCGGTTGATGGATCAGCTCGACGACGACGGGAACGACGCCGCCATCGCGAACGACGACGCCGTGAGCGACGGCGACCCGACCGCGCGCGACGCCGCCGCGAAGACGCAGCTCGCGGCGCTGCTCGCCCGGCCCCGCGAGAGCCTCCTGGGGCTGCTGCTGGCGGCCGCGCTCGCCGTCGGCCTCGGCGCGTTCCTGCTCTTCCCGATCCTGGCGCACCCCGAGCTGAAGGGCGAGAACTCGGATTGGGGCGACCTCCCCCTGATCGGGTACCTGCAGATGATGTGGCGCGGCGAGTACGTGCTGCGCCCCTTCGTGCTGCTGTTCGTGCTCGCGGGCTTCGTGTACATGCTCTGGCGCGCGTGGCGCGGCCAGCGCCTCGCGCTGACGCTCGTGCTCACGCCGTTCGCCTACCTGCTCATCGGGCGGCTCTTCATCAACCTCACGCCCGACAACATCATCGCCATCCAGATGACCAACCGCGGGATCGCCTACGTGGTCCTCGTGGCGATCCTGCCGCTCGCGGCGCTGATCGCGGCGCCGTTCCGCCCGGTCACCGCGCTGCTCACGTTGCTCGGCTTCCCGGGACGCAAGGGCGACGCCGTGCGCATCGCCAACGCGTTCGTGCCGGTGCTCGTCGCGATGCTCCTCGTCGTCGGCCCGCCTCGGTTGGGGCGCGACGCCGTCGTGTCGGTGACGCCGACGCCGACGTTCTCCGCGCTCGCAGATGCCCTCGCCCGCACGGTGCCCGAGGGCCAGCGCTTCGCGACGCAGCGCGAACCCGCCAAGGAACGAGCCATCGCCGGCATGCCCCACCCCGACCTCTGGCTCGCGGCGGTCACGAACCGGGACACGTTGAACATCTTCAACCTGACGTCGTCGGTGGTGTTCGGCCCCGTGTACGAGGGCGAGAACCTGGCGACGCGCACACCCGAGGCCGAGGCCGACATCCTCGCCCGCCTCGGGATCTCCCACCTCGTGCTCATCGACACCGACGTGGTGCCCGGGTACCTGACGTCGCCCCGGTACCGGCCCGTGTGGCAGTCCGGCAAGATGGCGATCCTCGAGGTCACCCCCGGCGCGGGGCAGCCGGCTCCGGCGACGCTCATCACGTCGTCGTCGCTCCGCCCGCTCGAGGCCACGACCACGCGCGACGGTCCCGAGCACCTGCGCATCCAGACGCGCACCGACCAGCGCGGCCCGGCGTCCGTGGCCATCGCGTGGTCGCCGAAGTGGCGGGTCGCCGTGGACGGCGAGACCGTGCCGACGGCGCGCACCACGGACAACCTGCTGCAGGTGCCCCTCGAGCCGGGCGAGCACACGATCACCCTCGACTACGGGCCCGACCGCGCCGATCTCATCGGCCGCGTCGTGACGCTGCTGAGCATCGTGGCGGCGGGGGCGATCCTCGTGCTCGATCGCCGGCGACGCCGAGCGGCGGCCGGAGACGACACGAGCGAGGAGGTCATCCGCGCCGACGAGCCCGCGACCGTGGGGGACCACGACGCGCCGCCGGACGCCGCCGCCGCCGAGCCCGAGACCGCGTCGGTGGTGCCGGGCCCCGCGTCGGATCGACCGCGACCACCGACCGGCGCCGAGGGCGACGACGACGGCGCGGCGGCGGACGAAGACAGGGACGAGGACGCGACCGTCGCCGAGCCCGCCGGCACCTGACGCGAAGCCGGCCCACCCCGGCAGGGAACGAGCGTGGCGCGCCGGGATCGCCCTCGGCGCGTCGCCAGCTCAGCCGCCGGTGACGGGGCCGGGATCGGGAGCCGGCGCCCCCGGGGTGCCGGGCTGGATCGCCCCCGTCCCGTCCGTCGTGCCCTCCCCGGTGCCCTTCGCCCCGGACGTTACCGCCACGACGCGGTTCTCGCTGGCGACGAACACGCGGTCGTTGACCGCGAGCGGTGTCGTCACCCGCGACACCGGGCCCACCTTCACCACGGTCACCAGCTGGCCGCTCTCGCGGAGGAGGCCCACGAGCGACTGGGTCTCGGGGCTGACCGCCCACACGAGCGTGCCGTCGACGACGGGGATGCCGTTGGCGCGGGCGCTCTGCCACAGGGCCTTCATGATCGGTGGCTTCGAGCCGAGATCGAGCTTGACGGCGCGCACGCCGTCGGCGCAGCTGACGAACGCCGAGGGATCGGCGAAGGCCGTGCCGCCCGACGCCGGGCAGACGGGAAGCGCGGCGGCCTGCCCGCCGATGCCGCCGAGCGGGTTGTCGGGGCGGTTCACGTCGAGGACGACGGCGGTGGCGTTCGTGCCGATCTGGAAGATGCGGCCGTCGGGCAGCAGCAGCGGACCGGCTGCGCCGACGTCGAGGCCCTGGGCGCCGTCCGAGCGCCACGACGTGGGCGCCCAGAAGCCCAGCTCGGCGAGGGTGGGTGACAGGGCGAGCACGCTGTTGCTGCGGTCGTACCGCGGGTCGGGGGGCACGTCGACCCCGGGGCCGGTGGCGACGTACACGGTGCCGTCGGCCCCGACGACGAGGCCGGAAGGCGCGATGATCCCGCCGCCGTGGCCGGGCCCGCCGGGGTCGGCCGCGACCTGGAAGCTGGGCATCGGCGCCGGCGAAGGGGCGACCGGCGCCGCCACGACCCAGCCGTGCGCGTCGCCGCACTTCGGGGCGTAGCCGCCGTACGCCACGTAGATCGAGCCGTTGGCCGGGACCAGCGCGGCCCGCTGCCAGAGCAGCGCGCGGTCGGCGGTAGGGGGATCCACCGAGCGGGCCGCCGCGCGGGGGGCACCGGTGGCGGCGTCGAGCGCGACGAG
>CAYUOL010000314.1:0-7876 GCA_964446345.1 uncultured Iamiaceae bacterium
ATCCGGGGTCGGATCAGCCCGCCAGGCTCGGCGTCGCGGCGACCGGCGTCGCCGCCGGGGCCACGGTGGGCGTCGCGGGCTCGACCGGGACGCTCGCGGTCGCCGCGCTCGTGCGGCCGAGGCTCGTCGTGATCGTCACGCGCGGCGCCACCGTCCCGGCGGCGGCGAACGTGACGGTGCGCGTGGCCGTGGTGGTGGTGGCATCGACCGTGCCGTCGCCGTCGTCGTCCCAGGCGTAGCTGGTGATGGCGCCCCCAGGGGTCGTCGAGGCGCTCGCGTCGAGCGTGACCGTCAACGGCGCCGGACCGCCTGCGGGCGTCGCCGTGAGGCGGGCCGTCGGGCTGCCGAGTGCGGTGGCGAGGGCTGCGAACTGCAGCGAGCCCAGGCCGCTCGCCTCGTCGTAGCCGGGCACCGCGCTGCAGCACCCGACCTTGCCCCAGATGTCGTTCGTGCCTTCGGTGACGTCGCGCAGCGCCCCCGCGCCACCGGTGCGCTGCAGCTCGTACAGCACTGGCGCGAGGAAGCCCGGCGAGGAGAGCCCGCGCGCTTCGAGGGAGGAGAGCACGATGAGCCAGCTCGCCGCCGTGTAGGGCGTCGCGGCGCTCGTGCCGTACCAGTAGCCCAGCTCGTTGCCGCCGCCCGACCAGTAGGGCGTGCCGGCCAGCAGGGCGACGTCGGGCAGGCTGCGGGCGCGACCCGAGGGCTTGCCGGCCACGCCCTGCTGCCACGTCGCCGCCTCGAACACGATGCTGTGGCCACCGCCGCCGCCGATGCGCTCCTGGGCGTTGCCCTTCACCTCCTCGTTCCACACGCGCTCGGCGTTGACCGTGCCGCTGCCGTCGGCGTTGCGGGTGACGTTCAGCTGGGTGCCGCCGACCGACACGACCCAGGGCGAGCTGCTCGGGAAGCCCACCGAGGCCTGTCCGGCGAGCGGGTTGTTCTCGGCCATCGGCCAGCCGGCGCAGTTCGACGAGCCGCCGTCACCCGCGTCGGCGAACACGGTGACCCCCGACGCGGCGGCCTGTTGCAGCGCGGCGTTCATCTTCTGCATGTAGTCGAACGTGAACCCGGGCTTGCCGGCCTGCAGGTCCTGCTCGCAGAACGTGAAGCTGGTCGAGATCGCGTCGACCCGCTTGCCTCCCGTGTTGGCAGGGTCCAGCGCGTGCTCGAGCAGCGCGAGCTGGTTGTTCTCGAGGCCGTCCGTCCCCGAGAACTCGTAGATGTGGTCGAGGTGCGGCGCCGCGGTGGCGGCGATGATCGCGTCGAGCGTCGCCTCGCCCTGCGGGGCCGGGGCCTTGCCGGGGCCGACCACCTCGACGTCGAGCGTCGCCGTGGCGCCCGTGCACTTCGCGAACGCCTCGTAGGTCGCCACGTCCGGGCGCTCGTACGGGTCGAGGATGGCCAGGCTCTTGCCCTTCCCCTGGAAGCCCTCGGCCCACAGCGGCGCGAGCCCGTAGATCGCGGCGGTCTGGTTCGGGGCGAGCCACTCGGGGTAGGGCGCGTGGTAGCAGGGGCCGACCGGAGGCGGGATCGGGCCCGTCGCGCCGCTGCCCGTGGCCGCCCCACCGGGTGCCGCCAGCGCGGTGACGAGCGCGACGACGACCGCGACGGCAGCCAGGGCGGCGAGCCGGCTCGGACGGGCGGACCGGGACACCGCTCGCGGCGGCCGAACGGAGAAAGCGCGCGACATGGGCGCCACCGTATTGCCCACCCCGCGGCCGCGGCGGGATCGAGGGGCGGTCAGCCGACGCGGAAGCGCCAGTCCTCGAGCGACTGCGCGAGCTGCTCGTGGAACGCACGACCCAGTTCGGGAGCGCAGAACTGCTCGAGGGCCCACTGCTGGTTGCGGGCCCGCTCGGCATCGATGGCAGGCCCCCCGGCGACGACCTCGGCGACGTGGGCGACGATGTCGTCGACGTCGCGATAGCCGCGGAAGCCCGGACCGGCGACGTGACGCAGCTCGTCACGGTCCGGGTGCACGACGCACGCGCCGGCGCGCAGCGCCTCGATGATCGACATCGGCATCCCGATGCGCTCGCCCTCGGCGAGGGTGTAGAGCAGCACCGACGTGCGGGCCAGGTGCGCGAACACCTCGGGGCGAGGCATGTTGACGCGCACGAACGGGGGCGACGCCTGTTGCTGCGCGAGCGCCTCGACCTCGTCCGGCACCTCCTCGAAGCCGTTCGAGCGACCCAGGACGACGCCGCGCTCGAGGTGCGCACCGCCGCCGGGGTCGATGTCGCCGGGGTCGATGTGGCCGGGGTCGATGTCGCCGATGCGGTCCAGGGCGTCGAAGAGCAGCGGCCAGTTCTTCTTGGGCAGGCCGGCGGACACCGAGAGCACCAGGTCGCGCCGACCGCCCTGCTGCTCGTGCTCGCGCACGGCGCGGCCCAGGTCCTCGTGGGTCGTGAAGATCGGCACCATCGGGTGCGCCGCCTCGAGCTGGGAGGCCTGGTGGGGGAACGCGAACACGCCGACGCACAGCGGGTGCTGCTGCACCGCCCGGAGCGCGTCGAGGTCGAAGTCGAACGAGTGCGCCCGCAGCGCGAACGGCCGGCCGACCCGCTCGAGGTTCGCCAGCTCGCCCTGCGCGTGGGTGGCCCAGTAGACGACCAGCACATCGGGATCGAAGCGCGACACCGCCTCGTCCAGGTCGTGCCACGTCGGCGCCTCGACGGGCAGCGGCGACCGCGGCTCCTGCACGGAGTTGAACGCGATCTCGGCGCCGTTGGCCTCGAGCGCCAGCATCTCCTCGTGGATGTACGTCTCGGACACGAGCGGGAACATGGCGTTGTGTGAGAGCACGCGCATGGGGCGGGTGCGGTGCACGCGGGAGCGCACGCGGCGGTTGTGCTCGAGGCGCCGCGGGTTGTCGCAGACCCGGTTGGGAGCGTAGGTGCGGTAGACGCAGGCGAGCGCGGGCAGCTCGAAGGGCCGGTGCTGGGCGGTCAGCACGAGCATGAGCTGCCAGTCGATGCTCGATCGCAGCTGCTCGTCGAAGCGCGCGCCCTCGAGCCCGGCCCGCATCGCGATGGCGTTCATGTCGATGGTGTTGGCCTGCTCGAGCTTCCGGCGGTCGTACTCGTGGAAGTCGAGGTTCGGGAGCGCGCCGGAGGGTTCGCCCTTCATGGCGGGCGCGTCCTCGATGAGGCGGGCGCCGTAGAGCAGCTGGGTGTCGGGCCACCGTTCGAACGCCCACGCCACGGCGTGGAGCCAGCCCGGATCCATGATGTTGTCGTCGTCGAGGAACGTGATGATCTCGCCCGTCGCGGCATCGAGGGCCAGGTTGCGCGCCGCCGCCTCGCCGATGCCCGTGGTGCGCAGCGCGTGCAGGCGATCGTCGTCGAAGGAGGCGATGACGGCAGGGGTGTCGTCCTCGCTGCCGTCGTCGACCACGAGCAGCTCGAGGTTGCGATGACGCTGCGCGAAGACCGACGCGATCGCCGTGCGGGCGAACGCGGCGCGGTTGCGCGTCGGCATGACCACCGTGATCTTGGTGTCGTGCTCGTCGGGCAGGGCTGCGAGGAAGGCCCGGACCGCCCACACCTGCAGCTCCCGCCGGAGCAGGGCCACCTCGTCCACACGGGTCGGCGCGGGCGCCGCGCCGGCAAGCAGGGGCGAGGTCGTGACGGGTGCGCTGCTGAGCGAGCTCAGGGTGATCACTGCCGAACCGAGCCACTTCGAGACGTCCTCGAGCTGGGCGCCGTGCGCGTCGCGCACGTCGCCGATGCCCCGCTCGAGGTCGCTCATCCACGCCGTGTGCCCGTCGAGCTCGGGGCGCAGCGCGCCCAGGGCCGCCTGCAGCTCGGTCACGGCCTGCTCGAGCTCGGCGACACGCCGGGCATCGGCGGAGGGAGGCGCGTCGGAAGGAGGCGCGGCGGAGGGAGGCGCGGCGGACGGAGGGGCGCCGGACGGGTCGTCTTCGGGGCGCGCCGCCGGTGGGCGCCGCACGAGGCGGCGCGCCACCGCGGCGGCCATGGCGCGGGCGCGGCGGGCCTGGCGGGCGGCCGGGTGGTGATCAGCGGCCAAGGATCGTCTCCGGGAGGGCGGTCGGGTCGGCCATGAGGCCGTCGACGAGATCGCGGTACGCACGGGCGTAGTGCCGACTGTCATGATCGGCCCGGACCCGCTCGGCGCCGCGTCGGCCCATCGCGCGGCGCTCGTCCGACGGCAGCTCGAGCACGTCGCGCAGCGCCGCCTCGAGCGCAGCCAGGTCCCGGGGCGCGAACCGGATGCCCGTGCGGCCGTCGTCGACGAGGTCGCTGAGGCCGAACACGTCGGCGACGATCGCCGGCAGCCCGAAGGCCATCGCCTCGAGCACGCTGCGGGGCAACGACTCGAGATCGGAGGCGAGCACGAACGCATCGGCGGCGGCGTACCAGTCGTAGCAGTCGGGACGGACGGGTTCGATGCGGACCCGGTCCCCCAGCTCGAGGCGCTCCGCATACGCCCGCAGCTCGCGCCCGTAGTGATCGCCGCGGTCGCCCACGAGCACGAGGACGGCGTCGGGGTGGTCCGGCGCCACGCGCGCGAACGCGCGCAGCAGGGACCCCTGTGCCTTGCGGGGTTCGAGCGTGCCGACGCAGAGCAGCACCACGTCGTGCTCGTGCCACCCCTGCTCGCGCCGGAGCGCGGTCCGGTCGACGGAGGCGAGGTGCTCGTCGATCGCCACCACCGGGATGCCGTACTCGATGTGCAGCAGCCGCCGCGGATCGACGGCGTCCACGTAGAGCTGCCGGGTCGCCTCGGCTTCGAAGATGAGCGCCGCCGCCGACGCCACGGCCGCGTCGAGCCGGGCCTGGGCCGCCGGGTGGGACCCCTCGGGGCCGAACGCCGCGAGCAGGTACTGGTCGGGCGCGTAGCTCTCGTGGATCGCCCACAGCGCCGGCACCCCGATGCGGGCCGCGAGATCGACCCCGCACATCGCGCCGGCGGTGTTGACGACGACCGCAGTGGTGCCGAAGTCACCGGCGATGAACGCGAGGTGGCGCAGCAGCGCCTCGTACGCCGCCGGTTCGGTCGGGAACGGGCCGACGACGTGCACCTCGATGCCGGCGGCTTCGAGCTCGTCGCGCAACGGGCCGTCGGTCGGGCTCACGACGAGGCACGCGTGGTCCGGCGCGAGGTCGCGCAGGCGGAGCAGCAGCTCCTGCAAGTAGAGCTGACCGCCGCCCAGGCCGAGGTCGTGGGTGACGACGAGGACGCGCGCGCCGTCGCGAGCGGGGACGTGGCGCGCCGCGACCGCGTCCGTGCGGGCCCGCAGCACCGCTTCTCGCTCGGGCTCGTGCGTCCAGCGCGCCGGCTCCTCGGCCCCCGCGGCCGTGCCGCCCGTGGCGGCGGACGCTTCGGGTGCACCCATCTCGAGGCGCGAAGCGCCGATGGGCGTGCGCTCCCCGTCGGGCCCCACGGCCGTCGCGGTGATCGTGAGCGTGGCCCCCTGCGGGACGCTGCTGAGATCGATCACGTGCTCGAACCCGCAGAAGCCGGCGTGCGCGGTCTGGACCTGCTGCGCGACGTCGGCACGGGGGCGGGCCATCTGGCGCGCGGCCTCGACCCGGCCGCCGTGCTCGATCTCGATCCGGGCGATCGGGTCGTGCGCGGCCCAGCCCGAGACGGTGACCAGCGGCGTGCGCACGACGGTCTCGTCGACGGGCTCTTCGAGGAAGCCCTTCGGGGCCTGGTTCGTCGGGGCCTCGTTCGTCGGGGCCTCGTTCGTCGGGGCCTCGTTCGTCGGGGGCGAGCTCGTGGCGAGCGAGCTCGCGGGGGGCGGGTCGGGCGGCGCGGGGTCGGGCCCGGCGGGCGACGCGGGCGCCCACGTCACGACCTGGTGATCCAAGGTGAGCGTGAGCCCGGGGCGGAGGACCGCGACGGCGCCCACCACGTGACGACCCGGGGCGAGCACCACCGAGGCGCGCCACGGGGCGATGTCGGGTGCGGCTCGCGGGTCGTCCGGGTCGGCCTCGCCGACGGCGGCCGCCCGCCCGTCGACCAGCACGACCACCGCCAGCAGGTCGTCGATGCGGGCGCGCGCCCAGCCGCGCACCACGGTCGGCGGCGGCGCACCGGGGCCGCCCTGCGGGTCCTGAGGATCGACGGGGGCGATCGGGTCGACGCCACCCGGGTACTGGACCGTGGCGACCGCCCGCAGCGCGGCGGCGGCGCGCGCGGCGTTGCGCCCGGTGCGACCCACGACGCGCTCGAGCTGCTCGCCGGAGGCGCGCATCACGCCACGGTGTCCGCCGCCATGCCCGACCAGGTGGACCGGATGCCGTCGCGCAGCGAACGCGGCTCGAAGTCGATGAGGCTGCGCAGGCGGCCGATGTCGAGTGCGATGTGATGGGCGTCGAAGGCCCGCTCGGGCTGCCGCTCGACCAGCAGGGGGCGCCCGATGACGTCGCCCACCAGATCGATGGCGTCGGCCACGGACGTCGCCTGACCGGAGCCGAGGTTCAGCGCGAGCGGCAGCGGCTGCTGGGCGCCGAGCTGCGCGAGGGCCGTGATGGCCGCCGTGAGGTCGTCGACGTGCACGAAGTCGCGGGTGATGCTGCCGTCGCCCCACAGGGGCACGGGCCGCCCGCTCTCCGCCGCGGCCAGCAGCTCGCCGATGAGGCCCTGGCCCCGCCGCGGGGCCTGGCCCGGCCCGTACGCGTTGCCGCACCGCAGCGCGGTGACCGGGACCCCGTGCCGCCGCGCGTAGTACCCCAGCGAGGACTCGGCCATGACCTTCGCCGTGCCGTAGGCGCTGCACGGCCGCAAGGCGTGGTCCTCGGGGATGGGGAGCACGTCGGGCTCGCCGTACACGGCGCCGCCCGACGAGAGGAAGAGCAGGAACGATCCGGGGGCGCGCCGCACGGCCTCGCACGTCGCGACGAGCGGCGCCAGCGCCGCGGCGTCGGCGAGGGACTGGCGCTCGACCGCCGCCGGGACCGAGGGCCCTGCCGCGAACACCACGCAGGAGCCAGGGGTGACGATCGTGCGCAACGTCGCGTGGTCGTCGAACGCGGCCACGACGCCCTCGGCCCCGGCGACGAGCGGCACGGGGCGGCGGCTCAGCACCACGGTCGGACGACCGTCGGCGACCAGCGCCTCCGCGACAGCCGAGCCGAGGAACCCCGAGCCGATCACCACCGCGGGCGCGGCGCTCGCAGGTGCGGGGCGGCGGGTCACGACGCGCGCCGCGACCGGGGCTGCGGCCAGCACTCGGGGGGCGAACTGGGCATCCCCGGCAGTCTGGCACGTGGCCGGGCCCGCCTCGGGACCCCTCGCTCACGCCCGATCCGTCGCCGGTTGTTCTTGGGAGTCATTCTCATTATGATTCTCAGCGCCACCCGCGAGGCTCGCCGGACCTCGCCTCCCACGACGCACGCTGCTGGCCCTGGAGCCCCTCCCATGTCCCCTGCCGTCTCGTTGCACGACGTCGCCGTGACCCGGCGCGGGCGCACGGTGTGGTCGGACGGGTCGTTCGAGATCCCCCGGGGCGGCGTGGTGATCGTGATCGGTCCCAACGGGTCGGGCAAGACGACCTTGCTGGAGATGCTGCTGGGGCTCGTGCCGCCCGCCACGGGCTCGCTCGAGGTGCTCGGTGAGGCGCCCCGCCGGGGCAACCGCCGCATCGGCTACGTGCCGCAGAACTACACGGCCACGATCGGTGACGCGGTGCGCGGGCGCGACCTGGTGGGCCTCGGCCGGTCGGGCAACCGGTGGGGCCCGTCGCGGCTGACCGCGACGGACCGCGACGCCATCGACGCCGCACTGGCTGCGGTCGGGGCCGACGCGTTCGCCGACCAGCGCATGTCGCAGCTGTCGGGCGGCCAGCAGCAGCGCGTCGCCGTGGCCCAGGCCCTGATCGACGACCCCGAGCTGGTGCTGCTCGACG
>CAYUOL010000315.1:0-1269 GCA_964446345.1 uncultured Iamiaceae bacterium
GAGCCGTCCGGGGAGATGGTCAGCGTCATGCGCTGGTCGAACCCGGCTTCGTCGCGGTGCCATCGCACCTGGTCGTCGGCGGCCTCCACGACGTAGCAGCGCGAGATCTCCCGCTCGTCGAAGTAGATCATCGTCAACGTTCCGGCCGCGTCGTCCGAGCCGATGAAGGCCACGGCGCTGGGGATCTCCGTCTCGTCCATCTCGGAGCGCATCACGAGGAAGGCGCCGCCGTCGGTCCACTCGAACGAGGTGCGACCGTGGAAGGTGTTACCGGGAACCAGGGGATGCCTTCCGGTCGTGCGCCATCGGCCGACGAGGGGCGCCAGCGGAGCGAGTGCGCGATTGGACCGCTGCGCGCGAGAACCGATCGGAGTCGCCATGCCCGGACATTGCCACGGTTCGCGCGTCCTCGTGCGGTCGGTGTTGCTGCTCGACGCCAGTATCTCCGGAGCGCCGCGGCAACGTCGCGTGGGGTGGCGGTTCCCGCCGCGATGAGTCGGCTGGGTCGGTAGCGTCCTACCGGCATGGCCCACCTCGAGATCGACGGCGTCCCCATCTGGTACGAGGAGCACGGCGACGCTGACGGCGCGCCGCTCGTCGCCCTCCACGGCGGCATCGTGACGTTCGCAGGCACCTTCGGAGACGTCCTCCCGTGGCTGACGCAGAGGCGCCGCGTGATCGGGCTGGAGCTGCAGGGCCACGGCCACACGCCCGACACCGGGCGGGCGATGTCGATCGATCGGTTCGCCGATGACGTCGCCGAGCTCATCGCTCGGCTCGCGGGCGGCGGCCCCGTCGACGTGTGGGGCTTCAGCCTGGGCGCGCTCACCGCGACGAGCCTGGCGGTGCGGCACCCGGGCATGGTGCGGCGCCTCGTGCTGGCCGCGTCGAACATCCGTCCCGACGGCTACCACCCCGAGATCACGGCGCCCGAGCAAGACGACCCCCGGCTGCCCACCGAGCAGGAGTTCGCGCGCTGGCAGGCGGACTACGAGGCGGTGGCGCCGAACCCGGACGACTTCTTCCCGTTCCTCGAGCGGATGCAACCCGTCGTGCACGACTTCGGCGGGTGGACGGCGGCGGAGATCCGCAGCATCGCCGCGCCCACGTTCCTCGTGGTCGGCGACCGTGACTTCGTCCGCCTCGACCACGCCGCCGAGATGCTCGACCTCTTCCCCGACAGCCGTCTCGCCGTGCTCCCCGACACGCGCCACACCGAGGTGATGCAGCGGGCCGACGCCCTCCGCGCGCTCGTCGGCCCGTTCCTGG
>CAYUOL010000315.1:1369-7865 GCA_964446345.1 uncultured Iamiaceae bacterium
ACCGAGGTGATGCAGCGGGCCGACGCCCTCCGCGCGCTCGTCGGCCCGTTCCTGGCCGGGTGACGACCACTCGGTCGTGCGACCGCCTGCGGGTCGCCGCGACCGAGGAGGCGTAGGTTCAGTGCGTGGATGGCGGCGGCGACGAGGACGGCTCCTGGCCCGACGTCGGCGGTGTTGGCATGGATGTTCGTCGACCGCGATCGCCAAGGGCTGCACGACAAGGTGGCCGGCGTGATCGTCGTCCGGGCCGACGACCGCGAGGCCTTCGACCGCGAGTCGTGGGAGCGCCGGTGACCCGGGGATGGGGCGCGCGCCGGCCTACGTGAGGCGGCGGAAGCGTGCGCCGACTGAGGTCACCAGTGCGACCAGTGGACGACTTCGTCGAAGGGGCGGCGGGTGGGGTTCTTGATCGGCTTCAGGGGGCGATCGGCGGGGTGGCCCAACGCCACCAGGTACACGCAGAAGTACCCGTCGGGGAAGCCGAGCACGCGCTGGGCCTGTTCCTGATCCAGGCAGGCGGCGTGCCCGGAACCGATGCCAAGGTCCGCGGCGGTGATCATCATGTTGGCCGTCGCCTGGCCGAGGTCGTACTGCAGCCAGTCACGGTGCCGCTCGTCTTCGGGTTCCTGCGCGACGAGCGCCACGGTGGCGGCGGAGCCGGGGATGTGCCTCGCGCCCTGCCACACCTTGGCCAGCTCCACGAGCTGGTCGCGGTCGGTGACCACCACGAAGTTCCACGGCTGCCAGTTCATGGACGACGGCGCGCGCCGCCCCGCTTCCAGGATGCGCTCGAGGTCCGGGCGAGCGATCGGTTCGTCGGTGTACTGCCGAACGTTGCGGCGTGCACGGATTGCGTCCCAGGTCTCCATCCGGCCTTTCTATCGGCGTCGCCGCGCCATCGCGCCCCCGAGCACCGAGAACCAGTGGCTCGGCAACCGAACGCCGGAGCTCCCGTTGCGTCTGCAAGGGGAGCAGTAGGGTCCGGGCATGTCCGGTCTCGGTGAGGGGCGCCAGGAGCCTGGGCCGCGGCCTGACCGCTCGCGTTGGATCGTCCTGGTGCTGGTCGCCCTGGCCGTGCGCGTGACGTACCTGTTCCTCGCCACGGACGTCGAGGCGGCGCCGAGCGATTCGGGGCACTACCGCGAGATCGCTTCCAACCTGGCGGCCGGTGACGGCTTCTCGAGCACCTTCCCGCAGTTGTTCGTGCACGCCACGGCCTTTCGGCCACCCGGGTACCCGGTGCTGCTGGCTGGTTTGTTCCGCATCACCGGCCCGTCGATGGTCGGTGGCAAGCTGCTGAACGTCGCGATCGGGGTGGCCGTCGTCGTCCTGGTGGCCTGGCTCGTCCGCCACCGGGGGAGCCCCATCGCGGGGTGGATCGCCGGAGGTCTCGTTGCGATCTACCCCCCGCTCGTCGCGAACGACGTGAACCTCCTGACCGAACCGCTCAGCCTGCTGCTGCTGGTCCTCCTCGCGGCGGAGGTCTCGGGTCGAGCCCGGTGGTGGTTGCTCGGCATGGAGACTGCGCTGCTGGTGCTCACGCGGCCGAGTGCACAGGCCTTCTTGCTCGTGGTGATCGCCTACACGTTCCGGCGGATCGGGTTCCGGCGAACCGCCGCGTACGCGGTCGTCGTCGTCATGCTCGTTGCGCCCTGGATGGTGCGCAACCGGCTGCAGATCGGCACTTGGAACTTGTACACGTCGAACGGCTTCAACATCGCGGCGATGTACTCCAAGCCGGCGCAAGACAGCCGGAGCTTCGTGGATCCCGTGTTCGACGAGCGCTTCCGGGACCATCGCCTCGCGCAGTTCGACGAAGGCGCCTGGGACCGCGAGATGGCGGAGGTCGGGCTCGACGGTCTTCGGTCCAACCCTCGCTACGTGGTGTTCAACGTCGGACGCAACGCCGTCGCGACGCTCGAGCTGTGGCCCGCCTTGAACGAGCCTGCGGAGCGCGAGGACGGTCGCAACCTCACCGTTCGGCTCGTGACGTTGCCCGTGTTCTACGTCGTGACCGGGTTGGGCGTGGTCGGCTCGTGGCGACAACGCCGCACCGTCGCCGTCAGCTTCCTCGCCGTCAGCGGCCTGTACTTCGTGGTGGTCAGCCTCTTCTTCGTGGCGCCCCCGCGGCTTCGGGCACCGTTCGACCTCGCCTGCTGCATCGGCACGGCGGTCCTCGTCGCGGCGTGGCTGCAGGCCTCGGTGGCATGGAGGACGCTGCGATGGCCCGGCCCGGGTCAGCGGGATCGAACAGGCCGATCGTGAGCAAGCCCGACTTCGCCAGCGGTGTTCCGCCTAAGGGCATCGTCGGTCCTCGGTCGTCCATCCGCGTGGTGGCCCCGACGCGCATGGGACGAGCAATCACCAACGCGGCACGTCGCCTCACCCCAAGTGGGGGATGTGCACCGAGCGCGGGCATGATGCGATGGTGCCGGATGGCCGGCGAAGACCTCACCCCGATGTTCGATCGTGGCTCGGCGACGCTTCTCTGAAGGCGTGATGACGCGTGTCTGACTCGTCTGCATCCGGCGGCCCGCACTCGTCCCTGAGCACCCCGGCCCCACGCCGCCCGTCGGTCCCCTTCGTCTCGTCGATCCCGCCGCTCCCGACGATCCCGACGATGCCGTCGCTGCCGTCGATCCCGGAGCGCTGGATCGAGGTCGCCCGCCTCGACGGTGTGCGTGTCGCGGGTCGGCGCCACCGCCGGTCGTGGGCCGCGGACGGACGCGCCTACATCGAGGTGCGCACCACGCGGCGGCCCGGCTCGGAGGGGCTCGCCGGTGTGCTGAAGGAGACGCTCGAGGCCCTCGACGGCGTCGACTGGGCTGCGGTCAACGGCATCGTCGGACGGGCGGTGGTCAGCTACGACGGCAACGCGCTGGCGCTCGCGGAGCTCATCGCTGTCGTCGAGGCCGTCGAGCTCGCCCACGGGGTGCAACGAGAGACCTTCTCCTTCGCACGCGCGGAGCACCCCGGCGACGGTACGGCGATCCGGCGCGCCCAGTTCGCGATCGTCGCAGACGTGGTCGGGTTGTCCGTCGGTGCGTTCAGCACGCTGCTGCAGGCCACGCCGATACCCGTCGAGCTGGCGGCGGCCTTCTCGCTCGTGGACTCCCAACCGCGGGCCCGTCGGGTGCTCGAGAACCGGCTCGGTCCGACCCTCACCGATGTCGGGCTCGCCGCCGCGAACGCCGTCAGCCAAGCGCTCGCGCAGGGCCCGCTGGGGCTGATCGTCGACGCGACCGCGCGCAGTTCCTCGTTGCTGACCGCGCAGGCCCGGCAGCGGGCGTGGCGCGATCACCCGCTCGTCCGCGACGGTGATCCGTTGCGCTTCAGCGCGACGCCCGTCGAGGCTTCGCCGCGGCCCCAGGGCTTGCCGCGGGGACCGATCGAGACGTTCGCCGATCGCGCCGCGCTGGCATCGATCGGCGGTGGGGCCGCCACCCTCGCCGCCACGGGCAGCGTGCGCCGCGCCGGCGCGGTCGTCCTGGCGGGCATGGCCAAGCCGGCACGCTACGGGCGCGAGGGCTTTGTCGCCCAGCTCGGTCGAGTCCTGGCGGACCGTGGGGTCCTCGTCATGGACGTCGACGCGCTGCGTCGCCTCGACCGGGTTGACACGGTGGTCGTCGACAGTGCGCTGCTGCTCACGGGTGACCGCGAGATCGGCCGGGTGGAGCTGGCGGAGGGCGAGGACCACCTGGTGATCCACGCTCGGCTGCGGGCGATGTTCGATGGTGTGTCGCCGACCCGCGTCCGCCGCTCGGGTTCCTGGCGCCTCGGTCCCGTCGACTGGGCGCGGCCGGGGCGCGGGGTCCGCCAACGACTGGTGCGCCAGTTCCCGGCCGGCGCATCCGATCTGCTGGAGCTCCGGCACCGCGACCGCACCGTGGCAGTGCTGTCGCTCGTCCCGCAGGTCTCCGCAGAGGCCCTCGGCGTCGTGGCGGCGGCCAACGACGCCGGACTCGAGACGTTCCTAGCCGGTGGTGACGAGGCGCTGCTCGCTCGCGTCGCCGGCTCGGGGCTGATCGACGGGGCGGAGGACTTCGCCGCCGACATCCGGGTGCTGCAGGCCGACGGCGCGGTGGTGCTGGTGGTCAGCGGCGCGCGCACCGACGCCCTCCTGGCGGCGGACTGCGCGGTCGGGGTGCGCGACGACGATGCGATCCCGTGGGGAGCCGACATCCTCGTCGACGATCTCGCGGATGCGCAGCTCGTGGTCGAGGCGGCGGCTGTCGGTCACGAGGTCAGCCGGCAGAGCGCCGCCATCGCGCTCGGCGCGACGAGCACGGCCTCCGTGATGGCCTGGGTCCGCTCGGCGCCGGCCGCCGGCAGCGCCGTGAGCACGACCCTCAACCTCCTCTCCTTGGCTGCGTTCGTCAACGGCACCCGCGCCGCGCACGGACTCGGCCGCCGGTCCGGCCTCCGGGCGTTCGCGCCACCCCCGTGGCACGAGCTGTCTCCCCCCGAGGTGATGGCGATCGTCGAGACGGAGCCGGCGGGGTTGTCGCTGTCAGAGGCGCGGCGGCGCGCGGTTCCGGTCGCCCCCTCCGATCCCGCGCCGCTCCAGTTCGTCCGGGCCGTCGGTGAAGAGCTGCTGAACCCGCTGACTCCGGTGCTCGCGCTGGGTGCCCTCGCATCGGCGGCCTTGGGTTCGACGGCCGATGCATCCATCGTCGCTGCCGTGACCGGGCTCAACGCGCTCATCGGCGGCACGCAGCGCTTCGGCGCGCAACGGGCGGTCGACGCGCTCTCCGCCGCGAGCGCGCCCGTGGCGCATGTTCGGCGCTCGGGTCAGGTGCAGAACCTCTCGGTGGACGCGCTCGTGGTCGGTGACATCGTCCTGCTCGAGGCGGGCGACACCGTGCCGGCGGACTGTCGGCTCATCGAGGGCATCGGCGTGGAGGTCGACGAGGCAGCCGTGACGGGCGAGTCGATCCCGGTGGGCAAGACGACTGCGGCCGTGTTCGCCCCGATCATCGCCGAGCGTGCGTGCATGCTGTTCGAGGGCACGACCCTCGTTGCCGGCTCGGCAGAGGCGGTGGTCGTCGCCGTGGGCAACGACACCGAAGCCGCTCGTGACGTCGTCGGTCACCGCCCGCCGGGAGCCGGCGGCGTCGAGGCGCGGTTGGGGCAGATCACCTCGCTCTCGATCCCCGTGTCGCTTGCGGGTGGCGCCCTGGTCGTGGGTGCGGGTCTGCTGCACGGCCGGCCGCTGCGGGCCTCGCTCGCATCGGGCGTGAGCGTTGCGGTCGCGGCGGTGCCGGAGGGTCTCCCGATGGTGGCGACGCTCGCCCAGCTGGCGGCGGCGCGGCGCTTGTCGACCCGAGGCGCGCTCGTCCGCAACCCGCGGGCGATGGAGGCGCTGGGCCGGGTCGACGTGCTGTGCACGGACAAGACAGGGACGCTCACCGAGGGTCGTATCGAGCTGCAACAGGTGTCGGACGGGCGTGCGGCGGCTCGCGTGGACGCTCTTGGGGCGACCCATCGTCGCGTGGTCGCCGCCGCAGTGCGGGCGTGCCCTCCCGCCAACGCGCACCGGACCTTGGCCCACCCGACCGACCAGGCCGTGGTGGACGGCGCTCGTCACGCGGCGGTGCGACCGACCGACGAGGCCCCCGGGTGGGTCCGCTTGGAGGAGCTCCCGTTCGAACCCACGCGGGGTCTGCACGCCACGCTGGGCCAGGACGACCAGGGCGAGTTGATCAGCGTGAAGGGAGCGCCCGAGATCGTCATCCCGGCCTGCGTGTCCTGGGCGGGTCCGGTGCGCGATCGGGCGCTCACGCCCACCGGGCGCCGCCGCCTGTTCGACGAGGTCGATCGATTGGCGCGCCAGGGCCTGCGGATCCTCGCCGTCGCCGAGCGCCGCCAGGCCGTGACCGACGACGCGGTGCCCTCCCTCGCGGATGACGACCTGACCGAGCTGGTGTTCCTCGGGTTCCTGGCGCTCGCCGATCCGGTGCGACCGACTGCGGCAGCCGCCATAGCAGGGCCGCGCCGGGCCGGTGTGGCCGTGGTGATGGTGACCGGAGACCACCCCTCGACCGCCGAGGGCATCGCCGCCGAGCTCGGGTTGCTGAACGGGCACCGGGTGGTGACCGGTGCCGATCTGGACCGCATGAGCGGGCCCGAGCTCCAGACGATGTTGGAGGATGTGTCCGTCTTCGCGCGGGTGACGCCGGCCGACAAGGTGCGCATCGTCGCCGCGTACCAGGCGGCCGGCCGCACGGTCGCGATGACCGGTGACGGCGCGAACGACGCGCCGGCGATCCGCCTGGCCGACGCAGGGATCGCGCTCGGTGAGCGGTGCACGCCCGCGGCGCGGCACGCGTCGGACGTCGTCATCACCGACGATCGCGTCGAGACGATCGTGGACGCGATCATCGAGGGCCGGGCCATGTGGCGGTCGGTGCGTGAGGCGTTGGCGCTGCTGCTGGGCGGCAACCTCGGCGAGATCGGCTTCACCGTCGCCGCCACGGCCCTGACCGGCCGAGCGCCC